>JANYBN010000114.1 GCA_025360785.1 Geobacter sp. | reverse complement strand
TTTTCCGCACTGACCTCCAATCCGAAGGACTGCGAAGTAGCCGAAGGCGCGCGGCGCTACCGGGAGTCCGGCTGTGACGGCATCGTCGCGGTGGGAGGCGGCAGCCCCACCGACGTGGCCAAGGCGGTTGCCATTCTGGCCACCAATGGCGGAGAGCTGCAGGATTACGAGGGGATCAACAAGATCGGCCGCCCCCTGCCGCCGATGGTCATCGCCCCGAGCACCGCCGGGGCCGGGTCGGAGGTAAGCCAGTTCACCATCATCGTCGATACCGCCCGCAAACTGAAGATGTCGATCATCTCGAAATCGCTGGTGCCGGACATTGCCATCGTCGATCCGGAGCTGGTACAGACCATGGATGCCAAACTGGCCGCAGCCACCGGTCTGGACGCCTTCACCCACGGCATCGAGTCATATGTATCTTTGGCGGCTACTCCTCTGACCGACATCCACGCCTTGAAGGCTATTCAGCTGGCTTCCCGCAATCTGCGCCAGGCGGTGGCTGACCGGCACGACATGGAGGCGAACGCCAATATGTCCATGGCAAGCCTGACCGCCGGATTGGCGTTTTCGAATGCCATTCTCGGCGCTACCCACGCCATGACCCATCAGGTGGACGGCCTGATCGACCAGCATCATGGCGAGACCAATGCCGCAATTCTTCCCAATGTTATGGAGTACAACCTGAGCGCCTGTCCCGAACGATTCCGGGATATTGCTGAAGCGATGGGGGAGGATGTGTCCGGCCTGACACCTATGGCCGCAGCGGAGCTGGCGGTGGTTGCGGTACGGCAGTTGATATACGACATCGGCCTGGCGAAGGGGCTGGGCGAGCTCGGCCTTACAGAGGAGTTCATCCCGCTGTTGAGCGAAAACGCGCTGAAAGACGCCTGTCTGGTGACCAACCCGCGCGCGGCGACCAGGGAAGATATTGAGGCGATTTTCAGGAAATGCATGTAACGGTCACCCCGAGCGAGGAACCAACCGTGAACGAGAGAGAAAAACTGCTGGAACAGCTGACCGGCGTAGATTCGTCGAAGCTCAATTACTATGTGGAATTGAAAAAGCGGAACCAGGAGGTGCTGAAACAGAACAGCCGCCTGGAAATCCTGCATCAGTTGGCTAGAGATATCAATATCGATATGTCGATCAACGACATCATCGAGCGGGCGTTCGCCAAACTACCCCAGACGCTCCCCTGCGATTTTCTCGGGTTGGTGGCGGTCAAGAACGGCGGCCTGACCCTCAAGGCGCTGGCGCCCCGTGATTTTTGCCGGATCGACAACTTCCCCGCCCACTCCCCCTCTCTCAAGGTCATTAAGCAGAAAATTGCCGGCATCTTCAATCTGCCGCCGGAAGAGCTCAGCCATGTTCAGATCAATCCGGCTTATCCGGGGCCGCTCCGGACGCTGGCCATTGCCCCGATGTTCAAACGGGATGAGGTCATCGGCGCCCTGATCGTCGGCAGCGTCGGTGATGATTCCTATGATGAATCGGACTTGAGTTTTGTGCAGCACCTTACCGACCAGCTTTCCATCTGCATCCAGAATGCCCGGCTGTACAAACAGGTGTCACGGGCCAAGGATGAGTGGGAATCGACCTTCATGGCGGTAACCGACCCGATCATGCTGGTCGATACCGACTACAATGTCCTGCTCCACAACGGCCGTCTGCCGGCTGAGATGCAGGTTTTCTGGGATCAGGCGCTGGGCAGAAAATGTTTTGCCAAACTTCATGGCCGCACCGAACCCTGCCCGGACTGCCCGATTCAGGAGGTGCAACGGAGCGGTCAGCCGGTGTATCAGCGTTGGCAGACCGAGTCAGGGCTGGTGCTCGACATCTCCTACTATCCGGTACTGAACGAGAATAAAGTGCTGTCGGCTGTGACAGTCATCCTGAAGGATGTCACCGAGAAGATCAAAATGGAGGGGCGGCTGGTGCAGTCGGCCAAGCTGGCGGCCTTGGGAGAGATGGCTGCCGGGGTGGCCCATGAGCTGAACAGCCCGATGACCGTAATAATCGGCACGGCGCAGCTGGTGGCCAGGGAACTGCTGGAGGACAACCAGCCGGAGCGGGCAGGAGAACTTGACGATATCGTCAATTCGGGGCTGCGCTGCAAGCGGATCATCCAGAACCTGCTGACCTTTTCCCGACAGGATCAGCAGCCGGCTACGGAAATTGACCTGAATGCCGAAGTAGGGGTGGTACTGGGGATGATCAAATACCAGATCAACCGGAGCCAGATCACTATCACAGAACGGTTGGCGCCGGATCTTCCCCGCCTGATTGCCAATGGACCCCAGATCCAGCAGGTGCTGACCAATTTCCTCATCAATGCCCGGGACTCCTTTGCAGAAGTTGAGCGTCAGGACAAGTGCATCGAGGTGGCGACGGCACTGCGGATAAAAGACGGGCAGCGCCATGCGGTTTTGAGCGTTACAGACAACGGCAGCGGCATCGCCCCGGAAAATCTGGCCAAGATCTTCACGCCTTTCTATACCAGCAAGGAAGCCACCAAGGGGACCGGCCTGGGCCTGTCGGTCAGCCTGGGGATCGCCGAGTCCCACAGCGGCACCATAGAAGTGACCAGTACGCCGGGCGAGGGGAGCACCTTCTCGCTGCTGCTGCCGATTGACCAGCCATGAGAGATGAGAGATGAGGTGAGGAAATTATGTCGCAAATTAATATATTGATTATCGATGACGAAGCGGATGTCTGCAACTTTTTCCGCCGCTTGCTGACCAAAAAGGGGTATGAGGTGACGACGGCCACCAATGAGCTGGATGCGTTGCGCGCCCTGTCTGAGACCGCCTTCAGCGTGGCCATGGTGGATCTGAAACTGCCGGACACCGACGGCCTGACGCTGCTGAAAGCGATCAAGGCCCGGCAGCCGGCCTGCGAGGTCATTATCATGACCGGCTACAGCACCGTCAAAACGGCGGTGACCGCCATGCAGCAGGGGGCATACGAATATCTGGAGAAGCCGTTTGACGACATCGGCGAAATAGAGACGCTGATCGCCCGGGCCGTCGCCCATGGAGGTCAGCTGCAGCCCGGAGAAGAGATCAGGGAGGAGTGGGCCGAAGTCGCCGCCGCGGTCGGCTTCCAGGTCGGCAGCTCGCCGCTGATGCGGCGTCTAGTCTCACTGGCGTACAAGATGGCCGGCAAAAATATCAACGTGCTGATTCAGGGGAAAACCGGCACCGGCAAGGAGGTACTGGCCCGCTTCATTCATGCCGCCTCTACCAGAGCCGAGGGGGCGTTCATCCCGATAAACTGCGGCGCCCTGCCGGAAAATCTGCTGGAGAGCGAACTGTTCGGCCATGAGCGGGGCGCCTTTACCGGCGCCAACCAGACCAGGCGCGGCATTTTCGAACTGGCCAACCACGGCACCCTGCTGTTAGACGAGATCGGCGACGCCAGCCCGATGATCCAGGTAAAGCTGCTGCGGGTGCTGGAAACCGGCGAGTTCATGCGGGTCGGCGGCGAGAGGCCGATCAAGACCGATGTAAGGGTGATTGCCGCCACCAATGTCGATCTGGAGGAAGCGATCCGCGAGAAGACCTTCCGCGAAGATCTGTACTACCGCCTTAATGTGGTCCGTCTCGAAATCCCCTCCCTGCAGCAGCGCAGTGAAGATATCCCGGCGCTGGCAGCTCATTTTGCCCGCCAGTTCAGCCCCAAGGCGCAGCTTTCCCCCGGTGCACTGCGCCTGCTGCAGAACCACAGCTGGCCGGGCAACATCCGCGAACTGGCCAACGTCATGCGCCGGGCCGTGGTAATGTGCCCCGACGACACAGTTCTCCCCGGTCATCTGAACGACCGGTTTCAGAGCGCCGCTGCGATATCGGCACCTGTTGCGACACTGGACGTCCACGATGCCGAGCAATTCCTGTTGATCAGCGAGCGGTTTCAGGAGCAGACGAACAATACCGGCATTCTTGAGAAGCTCGCCCCCCCGGAGCTGGAACGTCTTCTCCACACGCTGCACGGCATTGAGAGTGCTGTGATCTCAACTTTACGGTCAAGCGGAGCGTCTGTCTCCCAACGGGGCTTGAAGGAGACAGAGGCGGATACCATAAAAAAATCCCTGGAACTGAACCAGTGGAATATCACGGAAACAGCCGGGGTGCTGGGTATCGGCAGAAACACGCTGTATCGAAAAATAAAACAGTTCAAACTGATACGCTGATCTGGATTGCACGTAATTGCACGGGCCTCCCGCTTTCGATTGCATTTAAAAGCAAGGGAGGTATAAAATTGTGTCTTCATGTTCACAAAATGCTGTCGAGGGGCCTGAATTGACACCAGCCGATCAACACACCAATGCTCTGCAGCATAGTCCATACATCAAGCGTTTGATTGCAAGTGTCCTGCTGATCAATCTGTTTGTTGCAGCACTTGCGTACTACTTTCTTCATCAGAACCGGGCTCAGGATGAACAGCAGGCCGAAGCCAGAACCAGGAATCTCTCGCAGGTGCTGGCGCTGAACATCAGTGGCGCTATCGACAAAACAAATCTCATTCTGCTCTCGGTAACCGACGAGATCGAACAGCAGTTAACCGGCAACAGGATTGAAAATCTGTCGCTTGAATCCTATATATCTCTGCAGCGCGAACGGCTGCCCGAGCTTTACCGCTTGATTGTAATAAATGCCGAAGGAGAGCTGGTTTCCGGCGCAACTGGAACAAAAACATCTCAAAGCAACTTTGCCGACCGGGATTATTTTTTCCGTTTACGTGACAATGCCGATGAAAAACTGGTGATCGGCAAACCGGTATTCGGCATAATAGGCGGCAAATGGGTGCAGGTGTTCTCCAGGCGAATCAATAATCCGGACGGTTCTTTTGCCGGTGTGGTTGCCGGGTCTATCAAAATTGATTCCTACCTGAACCTCTTCAGCTCTGTGTCACTCGGCGAACACGCATCAATAACACTGAGGGATAAAGACCTGGCTATAGTGGCCCGCTATCCTGTAACTAAGGAAGCCGGCAGTGCTGTTGGTCAAAAAACTGTTTCCAAAGAGTTCCGCAGTTTGATTGAATCCGGAAAGCAGAGTGCAACATTCAAAGCAACTTACCCGGTCGATAAGATCGAGAGGGTCTACTCTTTCAACAAAATTTCCGGGTACCCGTTATATATCACCGTCGGCGTGGCCCCCGGCGATTTCCTTGCTGACTGGCGGCGGGAAGTTTTATGGGTATCCGGGGTGACATCGATCTTCATCCTGCTTACCTCCATATTGTCCTGGCTGCTGATCAAAAAATGGCAACAGGAGAAACAATACGAAAACACCTTGAAAGAAAGCGAGTTCTTCTTCAGAGAGTCACAGCGCTCTGCGGCCATCGGATCGTATAAAACCGATTTCAGCACCGGTTATTGGGAATCATCCGAGGTGCTGGATTCAATTTTCGGCATCAGCATGGATTATAATCGAACGGTTCAGGGGTGGCTGGATATCATCCATCCTGATGACAGAGACTCGATGTCTCATTACCTGAAGGAAGAAGTCATTGCCAACAGAAAACCCTTTTCAAGAGAATACCGGATAATTCGTAAAAACGATGGCAAAACAAGATGGGTCTCCGGTTTGGGAGAAGCCGGTTTTGATAACAATGGCCGTATCTTGTCATTAATTGGAACAATTCAGGATATCACCAGTTACAAACGTATGGAAAAAGAGCGGCTGGATCTTGAAAAAAACCTTGCCCACTCCCAGAGACTTGAGAGCCTCGGAGTATTGGCCGGCGGCATCGCCCACGACTTCAACAATATCCTGTCTGTCATCATCGGTTATTGCAGTTTGGTAAAGTTAAAGCCTCAAACAGCTGAAAACCACATTTCAAAAATTGAGAAAGCGGCCGAAAGTGCCGCGGTACTCTGCCGACAGATGCTGGCATACGCCGGGAAAACCCAAATGGTTCAGTCCAGCATAAATATGACAGCACTATTGAATGAGATGGTCAATATGCTGAAAGCAACCATCCGGCAGAATACCGCAATCAGTTTTGACAGTTCACAAGAAATTCCCTTTATCAGGGGCGATGATAGCCAACTCAGGCAGATAGTCATGAATCTGATCATCAATGCCTCGGAAGCCATCGGCGATGCACAGGGCGAAATCCGGATATCTCTTACAAAAGCAGCGATCGATGAGAGGCGGGCAGATAAGGATCATCTTGACAATGCCATTCAACCCGGCAGTTATGTCTGCCTGGAAGTTGCCGATAACGGCTGCGGCATGAATGACGAGACAAGGCAGCGAATGTTTGAGCCTTTCTACACCACCAAATTCACCGGGCGCGGCCTTGGGATGTCGGCGACTCTAGGCATCATCACAGCACATAACGGAGCCCTGCAGCTCTTTAGTCAGCCTGGTCAGGGCACAACGATCAGGGTTTATCTGCCGGTTGAGATTCTCAAGTCTACCGGCGATGCATTCCAGCAGCCGGTGGCCTCATTACCATGGAAGGGAAAAGGCACTATCCTGTTGGTTGAGGATGATGGACAAGTCATGTTGATTGCCAAAGCCATGCTAAGCGAACTGGGCTTCACGGTTATTGAGGCATCAAACGGCAGGGAAGCTCTGGAGTTGTATCAGCAGAACACCGGCGACATTACCCTCGTTGTGACTGATCTGGGCATGCCGGTCATGGATGGTTACGAACTGTTCCGGGAGCTGAAAAAGCTCAATCCCGGACTGCCTGTCATCATTACAACCGGTTTCGGTGATGATGATGTGACCTCGCGTTTGCCGCGTGAGGATATAGCCGGATTAATAGCCAAGCCGTATAATTTTGATAAACTGCGGGAGATGCTGAAGAGTGTCGTGCCGATCTGATTTTAGTTCATCAGCATAAGGCAAATCCGTAGCAATAAATAAATCTCTCCCGAATTGTCCTTATGAATAATACCCGTTCCAACATCACCAGGCTGTACGCCTTTTCCTTTCTGCAGATGACCCTCTTTCCGATGGCGATCATCACGCTGTTCTGGAAAGATCGCATCGGGCTCTCCCTGACCCAGATCCTGCTGCTGCAGGGAATATTATCCATCGTGATGGTGGTGATGGAGTATCCCAGCGGCTACATAAGCGACCGGATCGGCTACCGCGTTTCCCTCACCCTGGCGGCGCTGCTCGGCATGATCGGCTGGGGAATCTATACGGTGGCGGCCACCTTTGCCCATGTCATGGCCGCCGAGATCCTGCTCGGAATATCCCTCGCCTTCATCAGCGGTTCGGACAGCGCCCTGCTCTATGAGACCCTCAAACAGGAAGGTTCGGAGAAGGAGTATGCCCGCCATCAGGGGCGCATGAGCGGTTATGCCCAGGCGGGCGAGGCTATGGGGGCGGTTTTTGCCGGAGTGCTCTACGCCTATGCGCCGCTGCTCCCCTTTTTTCTGCAGATCGGCGTCTGGTTTCTGGTGTTCCTGATCACCCGCTCCATGATCGAACCGCCGAGGGACATAGCACCTCACGCCGGCCATCTGGTTGAGGCGCTGCGCACGGCACGCTATGCCTTTGTAGAAAACAAAGCTCTGCGCTACACCATTTTACTCAACTCGGCACTGGGTATCGCCTCGTTCTATCCGGTCTGGCTGATCCAACCTTACATGCAGCATGCGGGGGTGCCGCTGACCTGGTTTGGCCCGGTCTGGAGCGGGGCAAACCTGACCGTGGCCTTTTTCTCCCTGACCAGCCATCGTGCCAACGGTTTTCTGGGTGAACGGTTCATGGTGGTCTTGTTCCTGGTCCTGATCGCGGTGGGATATGCGGGGCTGGGACTGATCGGCGGGATGTGGGGATTCCTGTTCTATTACCTGCTGACGAGCATGAGAGGGTTACGGGGGCCGATGATGCTCAATCTCACCCAGAAGGAATGCCCGTCAGCCAACCGTGCGGGCATACTTTCGCTGCAGTCGCTCTGCTTCCGGCTGCTGTTCGTCTGCACCGGGCCGCTCGTGGGGATGCTGGCTGACCGGGACGGAGTAAGCCGGGCTTTTTATTATCTGCTATATGCCTTTCTGCTCATCCTCCCGCCGCTTACCTGGCTCTTTTTCCGGAACCTTCCGAAGGAAATACAGAGTAAGTGATCTTCCCAGACAGACACCGGAACGATGCGGGCAAAGGTATCTTGCTAGCTTTCCGAAGTGCGGACAACGAATGCTTGTGAACTTGACATCATCAATCAGCGTTGCTAGGTCGTCATTAAGCAACCTATTGTTTACCGGAGTTATGCAATGCAACAGCTTACCGCCCGCCAACAGCGGGTACTGGACATAATCAACGACTTCATCGAGCGGATCGGCTGCCCGCCAACGCTCAGGGAAATTGCAGAACATCTCGGGGTTAACGGCACGATGGGCGTCATGAAACACTTGAAGGCACTGGAGACAAAAGGCTTCCTTATCCGCCAGGAAGGGAGTTCGCGCGGAATTGTCCTCCCACCGCCCACGTCACAGGCAACGTCACTCCCCATTGTCGGGGTTGTGCGCGCCGGTCTGCCGCAGCCGCCGGTCGAGGACTTACAAATAGCCCAGAATACGATTAGTTGATTATGCAGCTTGTTTGCGGTGAATATATTGTCCTGCGGCCTGGGCCAATAGACCAGAACGAGTCATGTGGTACTGCACGGCGTAACGGTCTATCTCATTCAGAAGATTTTCCGACATGGTGATATTAACCCGCTTTGCTTTGACTTTGAGCTTGGCAAGATCAATGTCTACCAAGAGCCATACCCCTCCTTGATATTCAGGGTTAGCAGCCAATTGTTCTAATGATGTTGGAGCCGGTACGGGTATATCTTCGCCTTCAAAATAAACTTCTGCGGCTTCTTGAATCATGCGTGGCAAGTCCTCCCACTCGTCGGCGGCCGAGAAACAGCCGGGAAAATCGGGAATTGTTACGCCGTGGGCGTGTTGATCGTCTCCAACGTGAATATATGCGGGGTATAACATTTTATCTCCATTCCCAACCGGCTTGACGGTAAATGTTCCGCAAGGTTCCGGTTGCCATGTCTTTTCGTGGATGTGGCACCACTACGTGACCAGCTTTCGACGGGTGTTTGTACTTCTGGTGGTCGCCTTTACCACCGACGCAACACCACCCCTCGTTTTCAAGTCGTTTGATGATTTCTTTACTAGTCATAGGATATTTATACACACCAATACACATCATGTCAAAGAAAATGAAAAGTTGCGGCAACTCCACTTCATCAACCAGAAGAGAGAAGCAAGGTTCCAATCGGGTAGCCGGGGGGGGGGCTCCCCCAGCCCCCACACCACCCGGCATGCGGGTCCGCACCGGGCGGTTCGATAGAATCACCGGGCCGTAGCCGGGTAATGGATCTTCACCCACAGTTCTTTGACAGATAGTAACCCTTGTTCCTTGGGCCGCTTCTGCTAAGGCCCGCACGGATGGCAGTGTGAATATTGGTGCCAAGCTTGAGCAATTCTCGAATCTTGGTGCGGCATAACCACCACTGTTTCCAGTGACACATTCGCACCCGCCGCCTGATCGGTTAAATCTAACATTAGGGTGCTACTGTTTGCGGCGGTATTGGCGGGACGGGAGAAGAAAAATACCGGAGCCGGTAATTTTCTGGGATAAGATATCAATAATGATAGCGACAGGCGATAATTACAATCTCTGTTTCTTCCACTTGGTAGGCAAGACGATGTTCACGGTCGATCCTACGGGACCAGTAACCTGCAAGCTGAAAACGTAGAGGTTCCGGCTTTCCTGTCCCCTCAAAAGGGGTTCGACGAATTTCTTCAAAAAGCGCTAAAATCCTTTCGAACTGGCGCTTGTCCGTCTTAAGCCAATAGCGCAGATCATCTAAGGCTGTTGGAGTGAGAGTAACATTCATAGTCCAAGAGCATCCAAAGATGTTCGTTTACCAGACTGGGCTTCTTTGATAGATTGCATTAGCCGTGCTGCATTAGCAGGGCTAGAAAGCAGATATTCACTTTCCATGAGAGATTCATAGTCTTCAAGACTTAAGAGAACTACGCTTTCGCTCTTACGCCGTGTAATCAGGATCGGTTCATGGTTACGACAAGCTTCGTCCATGAAATTCTTAAGACCATGTCGTGCTTCGCTGTATGAAACGGCCTGCATAGTTGACCTCCAAAATGACAAGATGTTGTACAATAACATGCAAACATTTAACGTGCAAGTAGAAGCCTGAGTACAGCAGGGCTCATTCTCAGTCAACAAAACAAAAACTCAAAAAAAGAAAAGCCGAATTATTTGTGGACAGTAGAATAGTTTTGTGGTTGCGTACCTGTACAACAATGCAAGATGGCTATCATCGTACGTATATGGGGACTTATTAAATGAGTGAAGAGAATAAAACCCTTACCACCGAAGAAGAGGTGAAATCCGGCTATCTGAATAAGCTACCTGATCTGAAAACCCTCAGGGAAGTACATGGGGTGACGACCGAGGACATCTTCCTCAAGACGAGGATCAGCGCCACCATTCTGAATGCTATTGAGAACGGCAAGTTTCATCTCCTCCCGGCGCCTGTTTTTACAAAAAAATTCATCCAAATCTATGCAGAAGCTATTGGTATTGATGCGGGAATCATCCTGGCCCATTATCAGCGCCATGTGAACGAAATGCAGGTCGTGCCGGAGGAAGTCAATGTCGTCAAAGCGCAGATCGCTTTTGACCGCAAACCCGTTCCACGTTATATATTGTTCGCCGTCCCTACCGTGGCGATTATTGCCATCATACTTGCCTGCTTTCATGATAAAGAAACCCTCGGAATCTTTCAGCACAACGTGACTGTTGACGAGCAGAAGAAGGTCGTTCCCAAGCCTGCCCCCGCCGTGAAAGAGCCGTCTCTTGAGGTTGCGGCCAATGTCCCCCAGGTAGCGCCGCCAGCAATGGTCGTCCAAAATGAGACAACACAAACTCCAAACAATACCCACCTTAATCTGCTTATTGAAGCAACGGAAGACACCTGGCTTAGTATAACCGAAGACCGCAATCCGCCCGACCAGATCACTTTGAAGAAGGGGGATAAATTGACCCGCAATGCCCGGGAGTTTTTTGTCATCGATGTGGGGAATGCCGCCGGTATCAACGTCACCTTTCTTGGCAAGTCATTGGGAAATCTGGGCCGAAAGGGGCAGGTCGTGCATCTTCGCCTGCCGCTGCAGTAATGTACGAGGCTTTGCGAACTCATGCGGGAGGCGTGCCTCCAAAACGTTCAGCGCTTTATGGCGTGTTTCACCAACCAATGCTTGTCGAAACAAAAACCACCTGACATGACCCAGGACTCCCAATTCATCTATCGCCCCATTGGCATCCTGCGTTCCCCCTATTCCCGCCGCATTGATGCACCCCATCAAAGCACGGTGGTGGAAGGTACGGAAACCGGAGATTTCGCGATAGCCACTTTGGAACTCGCTGACTGGCTGGACGAGAAAGTCATTCAAGACCTGAGCGGCTTCGACAGGCTTTGGCTAATCTTCGCCTTTCATCTGAGTGAAGGCTGGAAAAGCTGTGTCAAGCCGCCACGGGGTGGACCAAAGCGGGGAGTTTTGGCCACACGATCCCCTCATCGTCCCAATTCTATTGGCCTGTCGGCTGTAGAATTAGTAAAGATTGAAGGCAGGACGCTGCACCTTCGAGGTGTTGACCTTCTGGATGGCACACCTGTTCTGGATATCAAACCCTACGTGCCCTACGCGGATGCCTTTCCGGACTCCAAAGCCGGCTGGATCGACGAATTGGATGCAAAACTGGGGCGTTATTTTGCGCCAGGGCCTCGAAAGCCCAGGTAACAGGGCGGCCTTGGAACGGGCCACACCCGACACTCAACTATATGTTTTTATTGACTTTTACTCCAAACCACAGACGTTTTGCCTTGACTTTTACCTCTCGCTGAGCTATCAAAGCATCTCCTTAAGCACATACGCTTGAAGATAGACGATAATACTAAACCATCCGCGAGGGTGGGACGGAAAACCTATGGGTCTCACGAGATAGCCGGGTCGCCGAAATATCTACAGATATTATGGCGACCCGGCTTTTTTTTGCCGACGCTTCAACCATGACTGGACGCAAAGGCAACATGCGTACATGTCGCAAATCAACGGAGGATGTATGAACAACCTGAGTAACAAAATACATGAACTGGCGGTGTTCATCGAATTCATAGTTGGATCCGGACTGGCAATCTTTTTTCATGTGGTGCTGCACAACGAGCAGGCGGGCTATATGATTTTCGGCATGGGAATACTGCTGTCACTGGTCACGTACCTGGTGCGGGAGGATGTCGAAAAATCCAGGAACGAGCTTCTCGCCCAGTACCAACAGGTTCACGAAATCCCTTTTGCCCTGGCACAAATCCATGATGAGGAATGCAAATCCAAGGCTCACGAACTAATCGCGGCCACCATGAAGAGCCTCGCCACACTGCAGCAGGGGTATATCACCCTGGAAGATCTGGAGTTTTATCTGGAAGGCGCCAGGCTTTCCGATCAGGCAACGCACGGTATCAAGGCAGTAGACCCGTTAACCAGCGGCTGGCTGAGCCGGGGGGCGCTGTTAAATTTCTATCAGGCCAACGTCCGCGCCATAGATCGCGGCGTCCGGATCACACGCATCTTCGTGACCACCCGCGAAGAACTGGCTGACCCTGAAGTCCAGAAAGTCTTGGCGGCACAGTACCGCGACAACATCGATATGCGGCTCGCCTTTCGTGACGAGCTCCCAACGGCCGTAGATATCAGCGGCAGGGACACCAACAGCTCCTTTGACTTTGCGATCTATGACGACCGGGCCGTGACCGACGTCTTCGGTCAATCAAGCAAATACTACGGCCGGAAAACCTGCCAACCGATGGAAGTTGCCAAGTACCTCTACCTCTTTGAGCTGCTCGAACACAGCGCCCATACGGTAACGCTGGAAAATGACCGGATTATTCTGTCAAGCGAACTACTGGCATTAGCAGCGTGATCTTGAAACTTTTATTTCATCAAAAGGGGATCGTCGAATTTCTTCAAGGCGGGTCGTCATCCTATAACAAAATCTGCTGCAACCAGAATTGCGCCCCACAGGATAAGGCTTAACGGGTGCGTAATTGCTACTTTAAGGTCCTGCCACGACGGTATGCTCGCTGCTGCACACATATATGCGGCAACGTAGATGCCGCAGAGCATTGACAGCGATTCTCCAGCCAACCCGGCGCGCCCGGCCATAAGCACCCCGGCAACCAACAGCCATAAAAGCGGAGCAAGTGCAGTCGGCGCTGCCGATAAGATTGTGACTTTTGCCGTCACACTTCCCAGTCGCCACGTGCCGTTTTCCCGCTTTGGCCACAGCGTGAATCCGATCGGTTTACCACCCAGCAGCAGTGCTGCCATATAGTGAGCCAGCTCATGCATGATGGTAATCGGCAGATTCGACATGACCAGAAAGAATGCTCCGTTATTTGCGATCCGGCGATGGATAAATCCGATCAGCGCGAGCGGCGCTAAAGTTATGATGTCATTCAGACTGAAAATATTGCCTCCTCCTCTCGCAGTCGCTACAACACCTGGAACCTTTCATATAATTAATTCCCACCATTCGTTCGCCATCTCGACAACCCCTGAAATGCGACAAAAGTAACATGAGTAACTTATTTTTCCCATCTCGTTATCAATGGGAGAAATAAGGAGTTCATCAATGCTGTCCGAACCTGACGGTTAATAAATTCACCTCCAGAAAAGCAACACCAACCTGACCACACAACCTAACTATCTGGTTTATTTACAAAATAATCCAATCATACTATATGGCTTAGATCCTGCTATTTCAGGGGAGTTAATCCATCATAGATATTCCCGGAGGAATCCATGAAATCATTCAGAGTCTGTACCCAAAAGCTATTGTTACTGTACATTACAATTCTCATGTCCGGTTGTGGCAGCAGCGGATCAGGCGGTTCCTCAGTAGCAACGATCTCCGGTTCGGTTGTGGCCGGGCCGGTCAGCGGCGCGAAAATCACGGTAAAAACTACCGCCGGGACTGTTGTTGCCGGCCCGGTCACTTCAGGAAGTGATGGCTCTTACACTGTTGCCATTCCGACATCCGAGCTTGTAAACGATCTGGTTTTTGAAGCCGGCAGCGGAACATTTGACGATGAGGCGGAACAGTCAGACAGCGGGAAGGGTGTGACGATGGGAACACTCAGCGCCTACACCAACGGCGGCAGCCTAGCTTCCGGATCACAGGTAACCATAGACCCGTCCAGCACCATCATCCGTAAAATGATTGCCGGCGGCAAAAGCAAAGCTGCAGCCGATAGCGACTTTAACACCGCTTTTGGTTACACCCCCGATAGCTCCGTGAGACCGGCGTTCGTCAATATGTCAACTGCGTCCACCGACAAACAGCGACTGGCCGGAATCCGCATCGCCGCCTTCAGCCAGCTGACCAAAGACCTGATCAACGATCCATCCAAACAGTTCGAAATGATCGATGCCATGGGAGACGACCTTTCCGATGGCGTGCTCGATGGAAAAAAAACGAGCGGCGCAGTAAATATGGCATCAGGAACAGCCATTCCGGAAGACATCGGCAACCGGTTCACGGCGGCGTTGGTCGCCTTCCAGGCCAGCCCTCTGAATAAATCAAAACTTACAGCGGACAAAATAGGACCGCTCCCTTTCAACAAGACCGCCCTGACGAGCAGTTACAAGGTCGAATACATCCCCGGCACGATAGCCGCGACAATGGGTAAGATGAGCTTCAAGATCAGACTGACCAACCGCAGTGACGGCACACCCGCCGTGGGAAAAACCGTCACACTGCTGCCGTACATGTACATGGCATCGAAGAGCCACACGACACCGAATGAGCCGGTAGTTGACAACGGTGACGGCACCTATTCCTGTAGCGTGTATTTTGTCATGTCCTCCATGTCGAACGGCATGTCGATGGGAATCTGGCAGATCAAGGTGAACATAGGCGCTGAAACGGCCTACTTCTACCCGAACGTCGCCATGCCCAGCGGGATAACCACTCTTGTCAAACTTACCGGCATCAATGACGCAATCACCGGCTTGACAGGGTTGGAGAAACGTACCTATTTCCTGTTCAGTGACGGCCTGACCGCCGGCAGCGGCGGAAACTACACCTTCGGTCTCTTCCTCGCCACCAAGGAGAACGGGATGAGCTTCCCGGCAGTGAAGATAGGCAGCCAACTTAAAGATCAGGCCGGCACACCCTGGACGGTCAGCTCCCTGGTCGTCCAGGTATCGACCGACACGACAACCTGGTTCGACGCTGCCGACAGCGGCAACGGCCACTGGTCGGTTGCCGGGCTTACCGGGCTTTCGTCCGGCGTGTCCGGTAAAATTTACGTCAAGCTCACTGTAAACGGCGAGCAGAAGACCACCGACGGTTCCGCTGTCGCCACAACCAATGGATATCAGACCTTTACCGTCATACCTTGATATGAGCTGGACAAAACTTATTGATAGAACCCACGCATTCATGCTTGCGGCGACCCTCTTTGCGGGGGCCGCCGCCCTTATGCCTCAGCTTTCCTGGGCCGGCTCCTGCTGTGGCGGTGGCTCGCCCACATCCCTGATCGTGCCCAAATTCGCCAACGCCATTGCCGATCTGTCCTTTGATGCGGAGATCTACGACGGTTTCTGGAACCAGGATGGCAAACACATCGCAGATCCGCCCGGTTCCGACCTGAAGCAGTACCGCCTGAACCTGGGCTACGCCCATCGTCTGGCAAAGGACTGGCAGGCGGGGCTTTCCCTCCCGTATATCCGGAACGAGAATAAGTACTCCGGGTTGTCATCAAGCACCGACGGGTTGGGCGATGCCTCCGTGGCTCTCTGGTACGAAGCGGTCGATGATGAATCCTCCTGGATGGTATATGACCTGGCAGGCATGAAACCGGCCGTTACCCTGGGTCTAGCCCTGCTGCTCCCGACCGGCATATCTGCCTATGACGACATAAAAAACAGCTTTGATGTAACCGGACGGGGATTTTACCGACTCGACGGCAACCTGATTATCGACAAGACCATCCAGCCCTGGAACGCCTCGCTGGCGCTCGCCTACGGCACTCATTTCGAGCGTTCCATCAACCGGGAATACGGCAACTACGTGGAGCCGTATCGCAAACAGCTGGGGAATCGCTTTTCGGCAGCGTTATCAGCGGGGTACCGCTATGTGATCGGCACCGGAGGCGATACGTTGACCACCACCGCATCCTATGCCTATCTCCGGGAAGAGCGCGGCGACATCAACGGCGTCACCGATACTACTACCGGAATGGAAAAACAGTCTGCCGGAGTTGCGATCAGCTATGCAAACCTGGACCGAGACTGGAGCGTCCGGCTCGCGTGGAATCATGCCATTGCTGAGAGCGGCTGGGGCAGAAACTTCCCGACAACAGATATCTTCACGACGGGGGTGCGCTATGTTTTCCGCTAGAGTCATCTTTCTGCTGCTTACTCTGCTCACGCTCCCAGCCTGCGGAGACAACCTGTTCCCTTCGGGTGAAGACAAACGTCCTGCGGTTCAGCCCGGCACGACCGGTCCGGCGGCAGGGCAGAAGGCACCGGTCTTCTCCGTTCCGGATACTAGCGGCAACTCCGTCACACTGGCATCAGCTCTGGACTCCCGAAAGGGTATTGTCCTGTATTTCACAATGTGGTGCCCGATCTGTGACAGCCACATGAGCAACATGCGCGACAAGATCCCCTCATTTCCCGACGTCGGCTTTTACGCCGTGGATTACGTTTCCGGCACGGTCACCGATGCCGGAATCTCGGCATCCGCAAACGGTTTTGCCGGCAGCTTCCATGTCCTGGCGGACACCAGCCACCTGTTACTCAACAACTTTCAGGCGACCATGGGAACCACCGTTATCATTGACAGCACAGGCATCATCAGGATGAACGAGGACTACCGTGATGGTTCCCGGCTTGCCACCGTGCTTGCCGCGCTGCCGTGAACCCGGCGCTTTCCGTTCAGAAAGGAGCACCCATGATTCTTCGTATCGCATTTCTGGCAGCACTCATCATGATCGCATGCACCGTCCTGGCCAGCCCTGCCCTGGCTCAGGACGATATCCGGGAGCACAGGTCATGCTCCATATGCGGCATGGATCGCAAGGCCTACGGCTACAGCAGAATGCTGATCACCTATCAGGACGGCAGCCAGACCGGCGTATGCAGCCTGCACTGCGCTGTAAACGAACTCAAATCGCAGGGGGAGCGCCCGGTAAAAACCATCCTGGTCGCCGACCGCGACAGCCACATCCTGATTGATGCCGGGAAGGCTGTCTGGGTGATGGGAGGGAAGAAGCGCGGCGTCATGACCGGGCGGCCGAAATGGGCCTTTGAAGCCGAAGCTTCCGCTCGCGCATTTATTGCGAACAATGGCGGAACAATAGCCAACTGGGCAGAGGTACTGGCTGCCGCCCACGAGGAATTCGTTGCCAAATCGCCTTGACAATAACGGAAGAAGGAACATTGCAATGAGGATGCTGACACTCTTCGTTACGCTCGCATTAGTCGTATGCGGAGCATCTTTGCCAACGGCAGACGCCGCACCCTCACCAACTGCGAAGCGCTATATCAGGATCCTGCCGAAACCGGGCGAAAAGGTTCCGCTTGGCGCGAAGCATTACTTCATTTACGGCTTTACCAAACCGCCAAAGCTGGGAACAGCCATCATGCGGGTGGAAATCTACACCCATGAAGGTGGTCGCGATACTTCGTTCGTCGTTAAAGGAGATGCGGACATGCCCTCCATGCGGGGAGCGCACAGTTCCGGCGACAAAGATTTTTCCCGGTCGGCAAAAGGGGTTTACCTTCTTCCGGTCCGACTGGTGATGCCCGGCGACTGGGAAGTAACCCTCACATTCATCAAGGAAGGAAAAACGGTGCTCCATGGCGCTTATCTCTTCGACCTGTAGCCGGATCCTACTTGTCATGCTGGCGGTGGTTGTGCTGTCGGAGACAACTCCTGCCCATGGCGACAATTACCTGCTCTATTTCGAGGCCCAGGGCATTGCCGGTTACTCGTCGCAGCAGGACAAACCGATCTACTACTCCATGAACCCGGATGCCGAGATGCAGAAACCGGGCGTCGGATTCGACTACCTCCACCGCTTTTCCGGGGAGTCGGGAGACTGGGGCTCTCTGGGAATCCAGGGACGGCTGGCTCTGTCGGTTTTCGAAGACGACACCACAAAAGTCGAACCTCAGGCTTACAACGCCTGGTTCAAGGTTAAGACGCCTTTGAGCGATATCTGGATCGGCCATAACCGGCCGGCCCTCGGGCTCGGCTCATATTTCGACAGCCACCCTCTCATATTGCGGACCCTGCCGATCCAGGGTTTCAGCTATGACCGCGATTGGGGCATCGGCAGCAGCCGGGATTTTTCCTGGGGCAACCTGCAACTCAGCGCCACCACCGGAACCGGGATGCCGGTCTACTTCAAGGGTAATTACCTGCTGGCCGGCAGGGTCGCCTACGGCGTGATAAACGAGGACAACTACACTTTGGGGCTCTCCGCCGGGTATGGCCGGACTCTCGACACCATGGGGTACAAGCTGCGGGATCCGGACCCCCGCGACATGAGATTGGTGGGGGGTGACTTCGCTCTCCTCCGGGACAATCTGGAGCATCGTTTCGACATCTTTGCCGGGAAATGGCTTGGCGCCGATACCGTGGCAGCCATGTACCGGCTCGGTTACCTCTTCGGCCCCGAACAGAGGATGAAGGTCGAGCTTCAGCCGACCTACTGGAGCTCCAATGGCGAAAACTGGCTGATGTCCGCCTGTTTTTCCGCCATGGTCACGTCGGATCTGACGGCAAGGGTGATGTACGAATACAACCATAACGATGACGATCATCGCGCCGTCGCGCAGCTTTATTATTATCTGCCTATTTAGAGGCGAAGATGAGGGATGAGGGATGAGAAATAAAATATGTTTTTTCGCATCGTTGTTGCTCATTCTTGTCATGGCCGCTCCGGCGCTGGCCGCCGTAGGCTGTGACCTGAACGATCCCGACCGGGATGTTGCCCGTTTTTTTCCCGAATCAAGCGGTTACAAAACCACCTACGTCTCGATTGACAAGCGTGGTGACGAGACCATGCTGCGGAGGATGGAAAAGCGGCTTGGCGACAGGTTCCACGGCATCTACGAGACCATCGACGTTCCCTACACTATCTACGAAATCCAGAGCGGCAAGCGGAAGATCGGCTACATCCACGGCGTCAATCAGAAGGGACAGTTCGGCGGAATCCAGGTCTTTGTCGCCCTTGATTTGAGCGGCAGAATCAAGTCGTTTTACATCCAGAAGATGACCAGCCAGTGGGCTAAGAAACTGCGGGACCCCAAATTCGGCCGGCAGTTCGCCGGGCTTTCGCTCAAGGATTTCGAGGCCTATGACCCGGCAACCGGGAAAGGTTCCGGCAGGATGGCGGAAATCCGCAACCCGGCACCAGAGGCGGAGGAGGATTTCCGCGCGGCACTGCGGGCGCTGAAGAAGAATCTGATTCTGATGGATGAGTTTGTTTATGCTGCCGAAAAAGGAAAGCCATGATCAACAGATTTCAGATCGCCTACAGGAATCTCCTGCGCAAGAAGGCGCGCACCCTGCTGACCCTGGTCGGCATCATGCTCTCGTCGTGGGTGCTCGTGAGCCTGCTCGGCTTCAACCGTGGCTATGAGCATGCCCTGAACCGCGACATTGACAACATGGGATACCAATTGATGGTCATGGCCAAGGGGTGCCCGTACGAAGCGGCCACCATGATGCTGCAGGGCGGGACCGGACTGCGCTACATAGAACAATCGATGGTGGATGACATCGTAAGCAGGCCCGAAGTTGACAAGGTCACCCCGATCCTGATGCAGGCGTTCTTCGATCCGGACAAGGGGGATGGCTGCGGGATCGCCGGGTATTTCGGTGTCGAGGCCGCCACGTTCCCCGCAATGAAACCGTTCTTCCGGTTCCGCCAGGGGGGATGGTTTCGCGATGAAACAGCCGCCGAGGCGGTCATGGGCTTCGAGGCGGCCGAACTTGAGCAGCGCGAGGTCGGAGACATGATTCTCGTCCCGGAAAAGAATGTCCAGCTTAAGGTTGTGGGCATTCTGGAGCGGACCGGGACGCAGGATGACGGTACAATCTTTGTCCCGCTTAAAACGCTGCAGAAAATTTCGGCCACCGACAAGATCACCACCATCGGCATCAAGGTAAAAAAAGACGCAGACAGCGCGAAGCTAGAAACGGCACTCTATAAGCTTCCGGACGTACAGGTGGTGAGCTTCACCCAGGTCAAACAGACAATCATGAAACTGGTCGCCACGGCCCGGGTAATGGTGCTCTCCATCGCAATCATCGCCCTGCTGATCGCTATGGTCGGTGTCGTGAATACCATTCTCATGTCGGTACTGGAGCGGCTGCAGGAGATCGGCATCCTGAAGACCATGGGGGCGATGCCGAGAGATATCTTCATTCTGGTCTGGACCGAAACCCTGATCCTCTGCAGCAGCGGCGGGATCGCTGGAATCGGGATGGCCTTTGTTTTTGCGCGGCTCTCGGACATCCTGGTGCGGAGGATTCTCCCCTATGCCCCCGGCGGAGAACTGGTGGCCATCGATATGAAACTTGCCTTCCTGACCCTCGCGGTCATCGTGGTTGTGGGACTACTGAGCGGCATATATCCGGCATGGAAGGCCGGCCGGGTTCGCCCGCTGGAATCGATAAGGAGTGAGGGATGACGACTGATAATGGCGTATCGCTGGAGGCTCGGGGCCTGACACGGGTCTACCGGCGTGGCAGCGAGGAGATCCATGCTCTGGACGGGGTATCGCTCACTATTAAACGTGGAGAGTTTGTCTCTTTCATGGGGCCGTCCGGATCAGGCAAAACGACCCTGATCAACCTCCTCGGCTGCCTCGAAAATCCTTCAACTGGAGAATTGGAACTTGCCGGCAGAAGCATTTTCGGGGGCGGGAAAATTCTGGGCGAGAGGGTTCTGACCCGGATTCGCCGGGAGGTCTTCGGCTACATTTTCCAGAACTTCTACCTGATCCCGACCCTCACCGTCCGCGAGAACGTGGCACTTCCGCTCGCATTCTACAAAAAGCCGGGGGTCGAGGGAGAGGTGGAGCGACTCCTGGGGATGCTCGGCATGGATCACCGCATGAACCATCTGCCGGGGCAGATTTCGGGAGGGGAGATGCAGCGGGTAGCCATCGCCAGGGCTCTGGTAAATCGCCCCGAGATCCTCCTCGCGGACGAACCGACCGGAAACCTCGATTCAAAACGGTCGGGAGAGATCGGTGAAGTTTTGCAAGATCTGAACAGAAATGCGGGACTCACCATCGTCATGGTGACTCATAACCCCGGCCTTGCCAGACTCGGAGGGAGACTGATCGAGATGCGGGACGGACAGGCTTACGAATGCTGAAGGGTATGAATTTATCCATAGGGGGCAGCCGATGAAAAGTACCGCATCATTTCTGCTGGTGATCCTGTTGTTGGCCTACGCCCTTGCCGGCGCAATGGACGGTGTTGAAGGTCCCAAAAACTGCAATCAATGCGGCATGGACCGGGCCGCTTATGCCCGGAGCCGAATGCTTGTTGTATATGCCGACGGGACTACCGTGGGTGTTTGCAGTCTTCACTGTGCCGCAGAGGAACTTCAGCGAAACCGGGACAAACTGGTCAACGCAGTCATGGTTGCCGATTACATTACCCATGAACTGATCGATGCAAGGACAGCTGTCTGGGTGGTCGGCGGCAGGCCGGCCGGGGTGATGACTGCCGTGCCAAAATGGGCCTTTGCAGGGAAAGAAGCCGCTCGGGAATTCATAGAAAAAAACGGCGGGATTGTAAATTCATTTGACCTGGCGCTGAAGCTGGCCACCACGGAAGTGCTGGAGCAAGCCGCCGAGGAAAAAGCCGTGGAACGTGAAATGCTTCGCGAGCTGCGGTAGTAAACAGATAACAAACACTAAAAGGAGACAATCATGAACAGCAGAGATGAGTACATCCGCAAGATGCAGGCAAAACTGGAAGAATGGAATGCCGAGATCGACACGCTGACCGCCAAGGCAGGCGGAGTCAAGGCAGATGTCAAGAATGAATATAACGAGCAGATTGAGTCACTGAAGGCAAAACAGGCGTCCGCCAGGCAGAAAATCGAGGAACTTCAACGGGCAGGAGAAAGCGCCTGGGTAGATTTGAAGTCGGGTATAGATCTGGCCTGGACCGCTATGGGTGAGGCCATCGATTCGGCCAGATCGCGATTCAAATAAATTCGCCCCCACGCTGGCTGCAGGGAGAACTGAATGGCCGTAACAATAGACCTGGAGAAAACCAGCCTGCTGCGGGCAGCGCCGCGACTGGCGCAAGTTCTGCGTGTGCTGATCCGACACAGGTTCATGGGCGCTTTGCGCGGCAGAAATCATTGGCCGCCGCCGCGAGAGATCCGGGAGACCTTCGAGGAACTGGGACTCACCTTTCTCAAGCTCGGACAGGTGCTGGCGCTGCGGCGCGACCTGCTGCCGGATGCCTACATTAATGAATTGGAGCAATTGCACGACCAGTTGCCGCCGCTGGATTTCGACACAGTGCGAGCGACGGTAGAAGGCGAACTGGGCGTTCAGCTGACAGAGCTGTTCTCATGTTTCAGTGAAACTCCGCTGGGTTCCGCCACCATAGCCCAGGTGCATGAGGCGACCCTGCGGGACGGGCGTAACGTGGCCGTGAAGGTGCAGCGCCCCGACCTGGAAACGGTGATCTCCACCGATATCGCGGCATTGACCTACCTGGTAGCGCTTGGAGAGAGGTTCATTCCGGGGCTGCGCGCCTTAGACCTGCCTGTGCTTGTACGGGAATTTGCCAACAGCCTGAACCGGGAGACCGATTTCAGCCGTGAAGCTGATTCCATACGGCTCTCTCGCTCTGCACTGGCGGATATCCCGGAGCTATGGATTCCCGATGTCGTGACAGAGTGTTCCGGCAGGACCGTACTCACGCTCGAATTTGCGGACGGGGAACGGGTGGATCTTTATGCGAAGCGGCACCCGGAGTCCATACCGCAGGCGATCAAAACCCTGGTGAGGGTGATGCTGCAAACGATCTTCGAGGAAGGGTTGTTTCACGCCGACCCGCACCCCGGCAATGTGCTGGTTCTGCCGGACGGCCGGCTCTCCCTTCTCGATTTCGGGATGACTGGCGAGCTTGATGAACACATGCGCGAATCTCTGACACTCCTGCTCGAAGCGGTCGTAAAAGGTGATGCGCGGTTAGCCACTGATGCCTATCTCGATATGACGATGGCGAGCGAAAAGGTCAATCGGGCGGCGCTGATGCTGGATATAAAGGCGGTGCTCTATGAAATCCACCGGAGCAATCTGGCCGACGTTTCAATCGGGGATGCGTTCGCCTTGCTCCTGCGCGCCGGCAGCCGGCACCGGGTCCACAATCCGGGCGAATTTTTCCACCTGACACGCGCATTCGTCATCATGGAATCGGTGATACGCCAACTCGATCCGAGCTTTGACTACATAAATGCGTTTCGCGAACAAATCTCGCGACTGACCGCCAAGCATTTTTCGCTGGAACGGATAAAGGAAAAGACCGGCAAGTTTGCACTCGAACTTGAGCGCTTGTTGATTGATTCACCAGGCGACACGCGCCGCATCCTGCGACGTATCGCCGAAGGCAATCTAGGCCGCCTGCAGGCCCCTGCCATGGAGGATCTGGGCGGTCGTGCCACCCGCTATCTCGGACGGCTTCCGGGCGCCATCATCACTGCGGCGCTCCTGGTCGCCGGAGCGTTGCTGGTGGCTGCTCCACGGGACGCCGGACAGTGGCATCATTATGCAGGCGAAATGATGGTTTTTGTCGGTATTTTCAGCACGATCATCATTACTTTCAAAGCATTGCGCCGTAACCGCGGCCGGCGCTGATAAGAACCTGATTTTTCGGTTTCTTCGGCTTTTGAGATAAATTCAGCATTGATCAAAATAGTTACATTCACAAAAAATGTTTAATTCCGAAGTATTATCTCATTATCCATGATTCTGCATTTCAACAGAAATAATTATTTAACATCTTACGGTTAATGGTTTCAGGCGTAACACGATCAAATTATTGGCTATTTAATGGATCTGCTCTGGCATGAAATTTGGAATCATCCTCTGTGAATAATTAACTAAAACAGTAATGCAAAGTTCATTGCTCTGCAGCTGCCATTACCTATTATTACAGGAGTTACTCCATGAAGAAAGCGTGTTTTACTCTACTCTGTGCAGTATCACTCGTAGTTACTTCTTCCGGCGTTATGGCGGCCGACGTAACCGTTGACTCATCTACCCTGCTCGGCATCAGCCGGCGGGATGTTTCCGGAGCTTCGAAAGAGACCCTTCTCCCTGCCACTCAGTTTCTTGGCCTGACCGCCGACAAACTGGCCGACGGCAATCTTTCATTCCATTTCTACGGCTGGGGGCGTGCCGATCTGGCCGACAAAAGCTTCAACAACGATAAATTAGCCGGAAGCCTTACCTACGGTTATCTCCAGTACCGCTTCAGTCAGGCCAACGCCAATATCCGCGCCGGACGGCTCTTTATCCGCGAAGGCATCGTCAACGACCAGATAGACGGCATCAGCGCCCGCACCGACCTGCCAATGGGCTTCGGTCTGTCAGCTTTCGGGGGAGCCACCGTACATACCGCTCATATCAACGGTGAAAACAGCGACGGCAAAGGCGACGTTATATCAGGTGGCCGCGCCAATTACCGCTACAAGGGATTACTTGAGATCGGACTATCAGGGGTCTTTGAGAGCACGGCGCCGACACTTGCCACCCGCACCGCCGGAGACTATCGCCGGATAGGCGGCGACATCTGGATCACCCCGGTCAAATTCTTCGACATCATCGGACACAGCAGCTACAACCCGGAAACCGAAAAGATGGCCGAGCACACTTATCTGCTCAATATCAAACCGGTCCGGCATCTGGTCCTGACCGGAGAATTCAACCAGCAGCGCGATCAAAGCTATCTGTACGCCTGGACCATGTTTTCAAAGGCGGCTCTCAATCCTGACGACAAATCCACTTCGGTTGGAGCGAGAGGCTCGTACGACGTCACCAAGAACCTCCAGGTAACTGCGGACTACAAACATTATAAACGCGAAATCGGCAGTGCCGACCGCTTTGGCGGAGAGGTTCGCGTCAACTACAAGGACAACTCCATCCGGGGCGGTGCCGGCTATCACTATCTGAAAGCCGATGATGCCTTTGCCATCGGCGCAACCCCCTCCGCCTCTTACCATGAAGTGCGCGGCTACGTCATGCAGGACACGAAAAGCTACTTTGCCGCCATCGACCTGCTGGGTTATTTCTTCAAAGAGAAGATCTACAACGAAAGCAGCGCCTGGGAGGCGATGGCGTCGATCGGCTATCACATCACCCCTGCGCTGGCCCTGTCCGGTGACATTAGTTACGGCAGAAACCCTCAGTTTACCGAAGAGACCAGAGGCCTGCTCCGCTTGACTTACAACATGACCTACAACGGCATTGGAGGGAAGAAATGAGAACCTGGAAACTGTTGCTCCCGTTCCTGATTTTAACCGGGCTTATCGGCCTCGCCGCCTCCTGCGCTCGGATGAAAACAATTCCCGGCCTTCCCGCTTCACATCCGGAAGCACTGGCCGTCGGACAGCAGGTGAACTGCGCTGAATGTCATGAAGACCAGCAAAAAGGGACAATGAAGGCTTTCAATTCATTCAGCCACACCCCTTCTTTCGTCAAAAACCACCGTTTCTATGCGGCGTCGGATGACCGGCTTTGTTCCACCTGTCACCAAAGCTCTTTCTGCAACGACTGCCATACCAACCAGGTGGAAATGAAACCGTCCCTGAAATACGGCAACCGTCCGGATCGTGAAATGCCGCACCGTGGCAACTTCATGACCATGCACAAGATCGAAGGCAAACTCGACCCGGCCAGCTGCTACCGCTGCCACGGCAGAGGCAATAACGAACGTTGCGTCGCGTGCCATAAATAGAGAGAGGTGGAAATTATGCCTAAATTCATATCGTGGCCCAGGGTATTTTGTCTGACAGCAGCCTGTTGCGCACTCTTTGGCTGTGGCAAGGTCAACGATCAAGCCACGTCCCTGGAAAGCAGCGGAAAACATCCCGGCAACTGGCTGACCGGTCACCGCCCGGCCTACCGTCAAAACCCCGATCAGTGCCGCGAGTGCCACGGAAGAGACCTTAAGGGGGGCATTTCTAAAGTGGACTGCTTCAACCAGGCCGGTTTGGGGCAGTGTCATGCCGGCGGGCATGGTCCCAGGAATGTGCCGCACCAGCTCCCATTCAAGGACGGAACGATACATGGACCTGTTGCAAAAGCAGATCTGACCTATTGCCAGATTTGTCACGGCACAGCCGGAGGACCGGGCAGCAACCCCAGGTTTGACGTGCCTCTCGGTTCACTTAAAAACGGCTGCGAGGATTGCCACGATCCATTTACGGCGCACCTTATTGTGGAAGGATTTTCGTCCGGTTGGCCCGGGCATACAACAGCAGGAAACATGGGGAACAGCTGCACACTCTGCCATGGCATAGACCTGACCGGAGGCGTCGGCCCCGGATGCAACACCTGCCACACGGCACTGCCGCCAACAACCGTTCCCACTCCCGGCACCTGTGTTTCATGCCACGCCAAACCACCGGCATCGGGAAACCATACCATTCACAATGCACTTTCCGGAGTTACTAACGTTTGCAGCACCTGCCATAACGGAGCAGGGAGCGGCACAGCCAAACACAATAACGGCACGGCAGATGTCGCATTTGTCGTCGCTTACAATGCAAAATCAGGTACTGCGACCAGAAACAGCAACAGTAGTTGTTCCAATGTTTCGTGTCATGGCGGAGTAACGACCCCGGCATGGGGAGGAATACTGGCAAATGGATGTTTCTCCTGCCACACGGCCGGCACCACGCAGTACAACAGCTACAACTCCGGGCAGCATACGAGACATATCATAACAGTGGGGCTTCAATGTGCCGACTGCCACGACATGACGGTAACAGTTGGCGGAGCTCGCCATTTCAGCGGATTGGGGACACCGGCCTTCGAACTCGCACCCTCCGCAACCATAAGGGTGCCAGGGTACCCAAGCTGTAATCCAGGTACGTTTCCGACAACCGGAACATATTCTGTTGGCGTGTGCCACGTGAGTGAAACATGGAGATAGGCATGGACCATGGGTGGAATGACAGCAGGCCCAGGTTGCGGGAGGCGAAAGAATGAACCTGTTTGCAAGTATGGTGATTGTTCTGACACTGAATATAATGATCGCAATGCACCTTACGGCCTACGATGCAGCGGCGGCGCTTTTGCCGACGGTGAATTATCTGGGGCGGATAACGGGGGTCATTGCTCCGGTGCGCATGGCCATTGATCCGTATGGGAAGCTCTACGTGGCCGACCCGCGCAACAGCGGGATCATGCTGTACGATAGCGCGGGACATCTCATCAGAAAGTTTCCCGTAAAAGCGGCCAGAGGTGTCGCCATTACTCCCTTCGGCGATCTGGTTGTGACGCAGGGAAATACCGCTTTGGTCATAAACACGGATACGGGTTCCATTCGTTTCCCGTTCGGCCAGTTCAAGCAGGCGAGTGGCGTTGCTGTCGATGATTCCGGCCGGATTTATGTTGTGGATACCCTGGACTCTGTAGTGCAGGTATTTTCTGCTTCCGGACAACCGGTACCGGTCAAGAACAGCGCTGCCGGCATGCCGGCCAACAGTTTCGGCACGAGCAGTTCACCTGACGGCCAGCTCCTCCTCCCGACCACCGTTGCGTACGACAGGGCATCGAAGCAGCTTATTGTCTCCGATACCGGTAAATCAAGGCTCGTATTCTTCGACCTGGACGGAGGATTCATTCGCGCCGTTGGCAGCAGGGCACAAAACGGCTCAGCACCGGTGTTTACGTCTCCTCAATCTGTTTCTCCGGAATATTCGAAATCCTCCCCTCAAACACTGCAACGCATCTATGTTTCCGATTCGTATCAGAGCGAAGTGCAGATCATTGATCCTCAGGGGGCGGGAACATATCTCGGCAGTATCGGCGGATACGGGTCTGCCCCCGGCAAGCTCAAGGTGCCGGTGGATACGCTCTTCGATCCGGCCACATCGCGCCTTCTCATCACTAATGGGGCGGGGGAGATTACCATGTACGGGATAAACGTAACTTCAATCCCTGTGCCCGACACATTACCTCCCACTCTTACTCTGGACGCCTTGCCCGGTGTAACCATTACAAATGCCATCGTCATTGGTGGAACCGTGGAAAAGGCGGCTCAGTTGGTGATTACTGTGCCGGCAGGTGTGATTGCAGGCGCAGTCAGCACATTCCCCGCTCCCGATGCGGCGGTTTACTTCTGGCAGGCGACAATCAGCGGACTTAACCAGGGCGCGAACCTTATCACTGTTACAGCAAGAGATTCCGCGCCCACCCCCACCACAAAAACTGCGACTATCACCTATGACCCGACATCCGTCCACGTGAGCATCGTTCAATTCACCAAACCGGTCAACAACGCCACTCAAGTGCTTTCCGGCACAGCAGACCAGGGTGCCGCCGTTACCCTTACCGGTGCCACCGGCGTTACCTTCGACACGGTAATCACATCCGGGACAACCTGGCAGAGCAGGGTTTACGGACTAACGGAGGGGGTAAACGCAATTACCGCGACAGCCCTTGCCAATGGCGGCAAGAGCTCGTCCGCAATAACACGCATCACTCTGCTCAGCGCCAAACCGGCGCTTGAAATTTCGACTCTTCCGGATGGGAGTAAAACATCCCAATCTATTCTTAATGTAAGCGGTGTACTGCCGCTTGGCGGTTTTTTTGACTCATTGACGGTCAACGGCGCTGCAGCAAAGGTTATGAACAACTTCTTCAGTACCGCGATTCAATTAAATCCCGGATCGAATCTGATTTCGGTTGCGGCGCAGGATACCGCCGGCAATACGTCCGTGATTACCCGCACCGTCTTCCTTGAGGAGACCTTGCCGACGATTACCATTACCGAGCCTTCCGATGGTTCATACATAAATGGAACCGATGTAAATCTCAAAGGAAAAGCACAACCCGGAAATACTGTGCGATTGCTGCTGTACAACGGCTCGGCAAACGGCGTGCCGTTAAATCAGCTCAACCATACTAATGGATCCTGGTCAACGTCAGGGGCGATGCCCCTTGATCCGGGTCTGAATACCATTGTTGCCGAGGTGACCGATAAAACGGGAGCCAGTTCGAGAATAAAAATAACCGTTACCCGTGATGCAGCTGTTCCCGCACTGACGGTAACAAGTCCGGTCCGGGATATTTCGGTCAACAGATCACCACAGACAGTAACCGGCAAGCTGGCTCCAGGGGCCACCATCAGCGTCACACTGAATGACGCTAACGTGCCGGTGAGTCAGGGAGCCGACGGCAGCTATTCGATTCCGGTTCCTCTCCCGGAGGAAAAATTGTATTCCCTGGCAATCACAGCGACCGATGCTTTAGGCAATTCGTCCACAACCTGTCGAAATCTTGTCTATGACGTCACAGCGCCACAGATTATGGCGGTCGATCCTGCCAATCCTCTGAAAGTAACTTTCAAAGAGGGTCTTCCGGAGGTACTCGACAAGAATGGGCCGGTAGCAGGAGTCACGATTACGGTCAATCCGGATGGCAGTAAAACGGTAGACCTGAGCAGGGCGGCAAATTATGACCTCAAAACCCTTGATATCCATGCGGTGGATGCCGCGGGCAACAGCACCAGAAACGGCAATGTAACGGGAAGCGGCAAGGTTGATATCAAAGATGCCTTAAAGCTCCTGAGGCTGGCAGTTTCCCTTGACACACCCACACCGGAGCAGATGCTGCGGGGAGATGTGGCGCCGCTGACAAATGGCGTATCCAGGCCGGATGGCGTGATCGATGTCTTCGACGTGGTCTATGTTCTGGAGAAAACCGTAGGGCTGAGATGACAAAGAGACGAAAGGAGATGAACATGACAAAAGCGATACTCTATTCATACATTGTTTCAATCATGCTGTTGCTGCCGGGCTGCGGCGGAGGCGGGACGAGTAATGCGGTGCCAATCCCCATGAACACGGCAATCGTGTTGTCGGCCACCCTGGCGCCGGGACTCACTTCGACATCCGCACCAATCAAGGCGATCCAGGTGACATTCGTGCTTCCACAAACCGCAACTCCGATTCTCAACTCCGACGGCACCACACTCCAAATAGGTGAGACCGGGCTGAAAAATCTAAATCAAAAAGGCACTATAGTGGCAGGAAGCTACGTTCCGGCAACGAGAATGGTAAATTTCATTCTAGAGTCAAATGACATTTCAACCACTGATCTGGGAATCGGAGATATCGCCCGGATCACTTGTGACATAGCTTCCGAAGCCCAACTGTCGGCTCAGGACATTCAAAACCTTGTCTACAAGGTCTCCGGCCCGGGAAGTGTCGATCTTTCCGGCGAGATCGTGCCGGTAGTCCGCATTGTGACATATCAGAAACCATGAGATGCCGTTGTCTGCATAGAGAACCTGTGGTTTGGGAGTATACCATGAAGAGTCTGGTCATAATTACTGTGACGGCATTAGCTCTTTTCCTGTCTCCGTTTGACCGGGCACAGGCCGTTACGTTGTCGCCACCCCACGTGTTCACCTGCAGCACCTGCCATACTCCGCACAAAGTCCTGGGGAGCACCGGTTATAACAATATCTGCATGACCTGCCACAGGGGCGGCGAACCCAGAACGAGCTCCAGGTCCTTTGCGCCGGGTGATGCGGCCGATCCTTTCGGTTTGTACACTTCCGAAACAGCCAACAGATGGCTCCAGATTTCCCACCGCTGGGATGGCTCCGACATAAATCCACGCGCCGGCGCAACTGCGCCGACACAGGCTCCGATGACCAGCGTAAGGGGGAGAGCGTTAAACGCTCTTGCCTGTGTTCGATGCCACGAACCACACTCACAGGAGTTCAAACCTTTTCTCCGGACGGCTAACGACTCTGACCAGATGTGTCTGGATTGTCACCGCAACTGGAATACGGTTGACCAGACAAAGGGTACCCATCCGGTAGGTATCGATTACCAGCAGAAAGCCTCTGCAAAGCCGACGGCTTTTAATGCTGTCCCGGTAAACGCCAACCCGTCAAACCCCACATCCGCCATGAAACTGCTTGGCGGCAAGATTTCGTGCAGTACCTGTCACGGTGTGCACACAACCGACTCCAGCAGTTCGACCTTCGATTCCTTTTCAGGCCTGCCGTATCTGAAGCCTTCGGACGGTAATCTGCTGCGCACGGACCTGCACGCCGCAACTGCCGACGGCATAAATATCTGCACGAACTGCCATGCCGGAAAAGTCGCTCACAACGGCCGCGGCCAGAACATTCAATGCGCTGATTGCCACGGAGCCCATGTGGATACCGGCGACGGAAGCACACCGAATGTATGGCTCATCAAGCGCAGCCTGGCTGACGGCAAAGGTCCGGCGCTCTTTACCTCCACTACGAACAAGAACTATATGTCAACCGATGGCTCCGGTGTGTGTCAATCCTGCCATGCAGTCCCTACCGGGACCGGCTACCAGTTTCATCTGACGCAGACGAACGCCACCTGTAACGACTGTCATGCTCACAGCAACAGCAAAAGCTCCTTTTCCGTTGATCCGAACCAGGGATGCACCGCATGCCATGGCTACCCACCGGCGGCTAACAGCGCAGGAGCCGGCGGGTACGCCGCAGGCTATGCGCAAGCCCCCTCCTTTACCGATGAAAGCGCCTCCGGTCATGCTTCACATGCCGGCTCCCCGTACCAGAAGGCCTGCATGAATTGCCATCAGGGAAACAGTCACCAGACAGGTACGTTTCAGGATGTGTTCATCGATACGGCCGGCACCGTTGCTGCAACCGGCGGGCTTGTGCCGGTCTATGACAAGACAGGCCAATCCTGTTCCAAGGTCTATTGCCACGGCAACGGCAACCCTCGGGGTGGCACCGGCATCACCACCGTCACCCCGTCGTGGAGAGGGGGCAAGGGCAAAATCATCGGCACAGCCGGAGAGTGCAACACATGCCACAGTGCTGCCGGCGCAGCTTCTCCAACCTGGTCTTTGTCACACACCAGGCACATAAACGGCTATGCCGCAAACCCCAACTTCACCTGCACCGCCTGCCATGCGAAAACAGCATCAAGCAACTCCGCCATCTTTGGCAACATAAGTGCGCGCTCGCTACACACCAATGGACGGAAGGACGTGGCGCTCACCTCCTTTGCCGGCGGCATCTGGAATCAGAGTTCTGCCGGCTGTTCAAGCTTTTACTGCCACAGCAATGTCCAGGGAGCAGCAGGCATAGGTGCTCCAACCAGCTTTACCGGCGGCTTGACATGGAATGGCGCCGCCATGAACTGCGGATCATGCCATGTGCCGATGGTGAAGATGGGGAATATTTCCACGGCCACCGGCAGTCACAAACGACACGTCCAGATATATGCGTATACCTGCGCCACGTGTCATGGCAACGGCTATTCGGCAGTCAGCAATACGGTATCCATTCCAACCCACGTGGATGGCGTCATCACCATGGGATTTACCGGCACAGCCTCAACCAACGGGGCAAAACCAACCTATTATCAGGGGAACAATTCTCCGGGAAACGGATATGCAAATTGTTCAACCATCTACTGCCACAGCAATGTTCAGGGGAATGGCGGGACAGGTCTTCCCGTCACCTTTGCCGCCCCGGTCTGGGGGGCGGCCCCCCTGCCCTGCGGCAGTTGTCATGCCAATATGACAACCAGCGCAGCGGCACCGGGCAGCCACGTACAGCATGCGCAAAGAGCTGGATACGGCTGCATAATCTGCCACAATGGCGCCGGCAAAGACCCCAATCCGCCTTTTGCGGCAACGGCAAAACATGCTAACGGAACAATCGATATTTCATTTTCGGGAAATGCCGCCGGCGCGGTGTATTCCAAAGGTGTTGGATTTACTCCTGGGACCGGGTATGGAAGCTGTTCGGCGGCTAGATGTCACGGTTCCGGGGCAGTAACCTGGGGTGTTCCACTCTGGTCAACCACAGATCAGTGCGGCAAATGCCATGGCAGCGGCACCACAACCGGTGCGCCGTTTTACAGCACCTCATACCCGGCGAAAGTGACCGCGAATACGGATGCCAAGGTCGGCGCCCACACATCGCATCTAACGGCGCCGGACGGGCTGAGCAACGCCTTTGCCTGTACCGATTGTCACGGTTTAGTCACATTGACGGCGGTGACGCACATGAACGGCGTCACCGATTTCACCTGGAGCCCCCTGGCAAAAACCGGCGGTTTGACACCTGCCTACAGCTCCTCGTCAGGCGTGTGCAGCAACGTTTATTGTCATGGCGCCCTGATGCCGGGAGGCGACACCAGCGGCACCAACAGGGCACCTACCTGGAAACTCCCGTTTCTACCTGCGACCCTCACCCCGGCTGCCTGCGCCACCTGTCATGGTTTCCCGCCGTCACCGGCCAGTGGACATCCAGCAGTTGCAATTCCGGCGGGATTCCCGGTTACAGCTCCTATCGGCGCTACCTGCAGTTGCCACCCGAACATTAATCCTGCCGGGAACAGCTACGTTACTATTTTTGTGAACAAGGCCCTGCACATTAACGGCGCTGCGGAAGTCATCGCCGGCGCTGCCTGCGACAGCTGCCACGGTTATCCACCGGCTCAACCCGGTTTTGCCGGAGCCCCTAACAGCTGGCCAAGCGCAAAAACGGAAAATTATCAAGGCGGCGGCGCGGCACACACCATCAATAACCATGTGAGCAAAACAGCCAAACCGGACGATGGCTTTGCGCAGTGCATTAATTGTCATGATCCTGCCGATCACACCATGAGTCCGATCGTCTTTCAACCGGGTCTGAACATAAAGGTGCATCTCAGCCGGAAGCTCCGGTATGAACCATCGAAACAGGCCAGGTACACGTCTAACCGCCTGGATGGGCTGCTGCATCAACCGGGAATATGTTCAAATATCAGCTGTCATTTCGGTGCGACACCGGCCTGGAACCAGCGCTAAAGTAAACAAGCCGAATGTCCATCTATTACCAAAAACTGCAGAATAAGGAGTCATTTATGGGAAATGCACGTATTTTGGGGCAATTTGTAACCATATTCGTCGGAATGGCTGCAGCAGGCACATTGATATGGTGTGCCGAACCGGCTCATTCAGCCAGTTTTCTCAACTCATGCACGACCTACTGCCACGGGATGCCGCCCCGGGATGCTCCCCGGAAAGGCAACCTTCACTACAACTCCATGTCGAGCGCCTTTCCCGGCAACCACCAGTCGCACGTGAAAGCTGCACCGGCCGCAACTGACTGCACTATCTGTCATACCCCGGTTGCGGCAACCAACTTCGGACACCAAGCCAATGTCATAAATATGGCAAACAGCCTGAAAGGCTACTCTTCCGCCACCCTGCGCGCAAAATATGACAAGGGGATTTTCTTTAATCAGACATCGATCCCCGTCCTGACTAATGCCCGTTGTTCCAATACCAACTGCCATTTTGAAAAGCAGACCCCGCTCTGGGGTTCAGCCGCATATGCCTCACCAGCGGACTGCAACGCCTGCCACGGATCACCGCCTGTCGGAACTCCTGCCGCACCTGCCGGCGGACTGTCCGGCAGCCACTCGCGCCACGACGCCTACTTTCCCGGAGCAACAAACTGCCAGAAATGCCATCCCGGTTATGCGACTTTCACTCATGCCACCAGCGCCGGACGTCCCCTGAAGGTTCAGGGTTTCATGCGTGATCCGCTCAACACTCTGGAAACAAGTGCCACCTATAGCGGCACCGGCGCCAATTACCTCCCCAGCAAGAGCGGCGCCCAACTGTTCGGCGCCTGCAGTAACCTGTACTGTCACAGCAGCGGTCAATCCGCCACCGGCGCTGGTGCAGGCACACTCGTGACCACTGCGGCCTGGGGCAGCGGGGCGTTAACGTGCGGTTCGTGTCATCAAAACATGGGACCTGCGGTCAACGCCGCCGCCACCGGCGAACATGCCAAACATGCCCAGACGGCAGCTATTTCCTGCTCCGTCTGCCATGGCGCAAGCTATACCGCCACAACGGTTCCGACCGGAACCGGGACTATCCATGTAGACAGGAATATCAATCTTGTCTGGACCGGTCTGGCGGCGACGCCTGCCACAACCTATACCAAAACCAATACGTTCGCGGCCGGCAGTGCGGTCTATGGTTCATGTTCAAACAGCTACTGCCACAGTACCGTGCAGAACGCGACCACCGGCGCCAATACCTCCGTAACCTACCGTTCGGTCAACTGGGCTCCGGCAACGACGCTAACCTGCGGCGGGTGCCACGTCGATCTGGCCACCGACACAACCGGCACCGGCAGTCACAGGATTCATACCATTTCAACCGGCGCCAACCTTGATTGCGCGAAATGCCATTTGGGTTATACCAGGACGACAACCACGGCGGCAACGCATGTCAACAGACTGATCGAACTCGGCGCAGCCGGCATTACGTACTCCCAGGGGAGCGGCACAGCACATCCTGCCGCCAACGGCTATGGTTCCTGTTCCGCCAGCCCCTGTCACGGCCTGGCAACAGTTACCTGGGGAACCGTCTTCGTCGCTCCGGGCAACGTCTTCCCCTTCTCGACAAACCAGTGTGACAAGTGTCACGCCGGGACCTCCGCCGCGCCGTTCTACTCAACGGCATCACCTAAAGTAACCGCCACCACGGATCCCAAGGTCGGCGCCCATTCTTCGCACCTGACGACGCCGGATGCCCTTGCCAATGTCCTTATCTGCGCGGACTGTCACGGTACGGTAGCACTGAACGGCACCACACACATGACCGGCACGACCAACTTTGCCTGGAGTACCCTCGCAACAACAGGCGGTTTGACTCCGACGTATAATGTGACGACCGGAATCTGCAGCAATGTCTATTGCCACGGGGCAAAAATGACCGGAGGCGATACTACAGGGACCAACAGGTCGCCAACATGGAACGTCGCCTTCCTGCCGGCGACACTATCAGCGGCCGCCTGTGGCACCTGCCACGGTTTCCCGCCAACCGCAGCTTCCGGACACCCGGTTATCATTGTTCCCGCCGGGTTCCCGGCCACAGCTCCGATCGGGACAACGTGCAGTTGTCATGCAAACATTAACCCCGCAGGCAATAGCTACGCCAATATCTTTGTCAGCAAAGCGCTGCATATAAATGGCGTTACGGAAATTATTGCCGGTGGCGCTTGCGACGCATGCCACGGCTATCCGCCTGCCGTAGCCGGATTTAGCGGAAGCTCCGGTAACTGGGCCAATGCCAGACAGGAAGACTATCAGGGTGGTGGCGGCACTCATGTTGTTAATAGCCATGTCAGCAATCTGGCCGTTCCTGGCGATGGCTTCATCAATTGCTCCAGATGCCACGATTCAGCCGATCACACTATGAGTCCTATTGTATTTAATCCGAGCCAGAACATTAAGGCCAGGGTTAACCAGAGGTACAGACTGGAAGCAGCCAAACAGTTCAAATACACTTCCAACCGACTGGATGGCACTTCACATCAGACCGGAACCTGTTCAAACAACAGCTGTCACTTCGGCGCAACACCAAAATGGGATCCTGCCCATTAAACGTCTGGCGGGAGAGGCAACCCTCCCGCTCTTAAAACTAACCCCCCTCAGTCCCCCCTTACCTAAGGCGGGAAGCCTTGAAGTCTCCCCTTGGATAAGGAGAGACTTAGAGGGGTTAGCCCGGAGATTTACTAGTCACAACCGGAGAGAAGGAGTTTGTCATGGGGAAAAAGCGCGAGGACAGTAAATCATGCTCGCAGATGGTAGCAGGAGTTATCGCACTGTTCGCATTAACACTCAGTGCAGGCACAGTCCAGGCCGTCAGCATCCTCAATTCCTGCACTACTTTCTGCCATGGCGCTCCGCCACGGGATGGAGTCCGGAAGGGTAATCCGCACTTCGGTTCTCAATCCAGCGCCTTCCTCGGCAATCATCGCACCCATCTTCCGGCTGTCGCCGCCACAACGGTCTGCGGCGTCTGCCACACATCGGTTGCCGCCACCAACTACGGTCACCAGAATAATGTCATAAGAATGGCCAACAGTATTAAAGGGTATTCTTCAGCAGTTCTGCGCGCTAAATATGACAAGGGGGTTTTCTTCAATCAGACCTCGATACCCAACCTGACCAATGCCCGCTGTTCCAACGTCAACTGTCACTTTGAAAAGCAGACACCGGTTTGGGGAGCAGCAGCGACCAGCACTACCTGTGAAACCTGCCACGGGGCCTTGATTGCGCCGCTGACGCTTGCCCACCCCAAACACATCGTGGCACTCGGCAATATCATAGGAGCATGCGCCTCCTGCCATAATAATTATTCCGGAGCCGTCGCCTTCACTCATGCGACCAGCGCAGGCAGGCCGATTGCCGTGACGACCGGCACGTACACCGGATCAAACAACAGGTATCTCCCCAGTCAGACCGGGCGGGTAACCGGCTCCTGTTCATCAGTGGTCTGTCATGGCGCCGCCACCGCTATGCCATGGAGCGGCACGCTCTGGTCAACCGCCGACCAATGCGCCAAGTGCCACAGCAGCAGCGCAGCGGGAGCGATAACACAGGCGGTTCCTTTCTATAACACCGCCTATCCGGTCAAAGTCACATCAAACACCAATGCCAAGGTTGGCGCCCACACCAACCATGTGACCTCTCAGACGCTCGGTATTTCTGCCAACACCGTCTGCACAGACTGCCACGGCACGGTTGCACTGAACTCGACCACCCATATGAACGGCACGACCAATTTCACCTGGAGCGCCCTGTCAACCAGAAGCGGCGCTCTAGCGCCAGCCTACACAGCCGCCACCGGCAGCTGCGCTAACGTTTACTGTCACGGGGCAAGCATGCCGGGTGGTGATACCAGCGGAACCAACCGGGCGCCGACCTGGATAAACCCGAACTATCTCCCTGCCTCGATCAGTGCGGCAGCGTGCGGGACTTGTCACGGTTTCCCACCATTATCTACATCCGGTCACCCTGCCGGCATCACCGTTCCAGCAGGCTTCCCGGCAACGGCTACAATCGGAACGACCTGCAGCTGCCACAGCAACGTCAACACTGCCGGCAACAGTTACACCAATATTTTTGTCACTCCGGCCCTGCACATCAACGGCGTTTTTGAACCTGCGGCAAGCGGCCACGCCTTCCCGTATGTCGGATCGCTGCATCTGACTGCCGCCGGCGTCACACCATGGACAAGCTGTACCGGGTGTCATGCCAATACTGCCGGCGGTGCCTATCCGGTTGCCGCCGGGACAGCGCCGAACTGCACCGGTTGTCACCTCCAGGGGCTACGGGCTCCGTCCGGCACCTCATCCTGCTGGGATTGCCATGGCGTCAGCGCCATCAACGGCCTGCCCAACGGGACGACATTCCCCAACATCGCCGGATCACACACCATCCATGCCGCAATCACCGGCACTACCTGCGCCACCTGCCACACCGGCGGCGGCAATGGTACCTCCGGTCATGGCTCCAGCAACCGTACGGCGGCAACCGCCGCCAGCGTAAAAGTAGCCTTCACCGGTCAGGGCACGGCTCCGCTCTGGACGCTTGCGACGCAGACCTGTTCCGCCACCAACTGCCATGGCCAGGGCGCACCAGCCTGGAACGCCACCAGCGCAGTGCCGGTCAACGGTTTCCCCTATTCATCGGTACAGTGCGCCAAGTGCCACTCCGGGGATCTGGCAACCGATGTGACCGCCGCTATTCCTTTCTACTCGACGGCAATACCTAAAACCACCGTCGCAACCAATGCCAAGGTCGGCGCGCACACCTCGCACCTGACGGCAACTGACGGGCTGGCAACCGCTTTGATCTGCGCCAATTGCCATGGCACGGTTACACTGACTGCTGCAACCCACATGAACGGCACCACCAACTTCACCTGGAGCACTCTGGCAACCAAGAGCGGCGCACTGACACCGACCTACGCCGTTGCTACCGGCGTTTGCGCCAATGTTTACTGCCACGGGGCCAGCATGCCGGGTGGCGATACGACCGGAACGAACAGGGCGCCGATCTGGAACGTCGCCTTCCTGTCTGCAACCCTCAGTCGCGCGGCCTGTGCTTCATGTCACGGCTTCCCGCCTGCAACGGCGAGCGGGCATCCTGCCGTTACTTTGCCCGCATCCTGGCCCGCTACCGGCGCCGTTACCGGGGCTCTGGGCACAACCTGCAGCTGCCACACGAACATCAGCACGACCGGCACTACCTACGCCAACATCTTCGTCAACAAGGCACTGCACATCAACGCTATCCTTGAAGTCACCGGCGGCCATGCGGTGCCGTACGACACCCATAAAGCCGCTGTCGTGGCGGCAGGCGGCAACACCGCCTGTCTCGGCTGTCATGCTATGGGAACTGCAGCCAGCCCCTATCCGGCGACGGTGGTCGGCAACCCGCCAGACTGCATGAGCTGCCATATTAAAGCGACACCGGTTCATACCGGCACGGTCGCCGGCGCCAACTGCAGCTCCTGTCACGGCTTGAGCACGGCCACAACCACGAAGATCGGGCGTCCGGTCGGTACTGCCTACCCCGACAGACTCGGCTATCATAGCGGCGCCAGTGACAGCGCGCATGGCACCGCAGCCTGCACCGTCTGCCACAACGGCGCCGGTACGACAAGCGGCAACAATTCCGGGATAAACCACGGCAAGGGCTCAACTGCCGGTCCTGTCAGGAACGGCAAACCGAACGTCGTAGGCCCGATGGTAAACGGTATTACCCCGACCAACAGCGCTAAGGGTGTCGGCATCCCTGCCAATGGCACAACCTGTAATCATGGCACGATCAGCAGTAACTGCTCGGGAGGCGGCACTCAAACCAACAGATGGTAGCACGGCCTGGCAACCCAGGTGTTATGCACGGCTCGGCGCGATGTGATCCGGATTAGCTTCCAGGGAGAAGCAGAGGACGTTGATAAGTGAATAAAGTGAAACAATTTATCACCGCCCGCCGTGTATCATTGGGACTTATTCTGTCCCTTGCGGGCCTGATGTATCTTTCGACGATCATCCCGCAAGGGATTGATGCGACTCCGAAGCAGATTGAAGTCTGGCGCCTCGGGCATGCCGGACTGTCAAAAGTGGTTGATGGCGTTAATCTGCACAGCATCTATTCCCAACCGTGGTTTGCGGCGGTCATCCTGTTTGCTGCGCTGGCCCTTGTGGTTTCATCCTATGACCAGTTGATCGTTGCCAGAAAAAAACTGTATTCAGCCGACACTACTTCTTCGGACGAGGTAGCGGCCGGGATCACGGAGCAGCAGCTTCGTTCGGTTGCAAGTTTTCATCGGTATATCCCTCTCGGAACCGGTTCCGATGCGCAGCTTAAATTTGTCAGGAACCCCTGGGGCTATTTCGGCAGTCTGCTGCTGCACATCGGCATGACCCTGGTGATTACTGCGTCATTGTACGTAGCCTTGACCGCCCGCCAGGCGGCCTTGATCCTGGTCGAGGGCGAACAGCATGACAGCCGTCAACCGTGGCATATGTCCGGGCATGGCCTTCTGGCTAAGCCGCTGACGCTGCCGGGGGCCATCCGTCTCGACAGGGTCAAATTGCAGTTTGACAGCAAACAGCAGCCGGTGGAGGTACGTTCCGATATTTCCATGATCAACGCATCCGGGCGGGTTGACCCGCTGACCGCATCAATAAACCGGATTCTGCGTTATCGTGGTCTGCGCATTTACCATGCGGCTCAATTCGGGAACGCCTTTGCCGTCACCTTTACCGACAAGAGCGGCGCGATTTACACCGAAACAATTGCCGCCCAGCAGCCGACAAGCCCGGCTGACCCCGGATACAGCGATGAATTCGGTGTGGACTGGTCTCCGCATCGGCTTTCAATAAAATACTATGCCGATGCCGACCAAAAAACACTGCTCAGCACGAACCCTGAAGTGGTCCTCCGATTTACCCAGGGTGGGCGGGAGATTGCCAGGACGGCCTTGACGAAGGGAGGCGCCGGAACGCTGGGGGAGTATCAGGTCAGGCTGGACGGGGTAAAGAGATGGTCCAAGCTGATCATCGTGGATAATTCCGGCATGCCGCTGATCTTCACCGGCTTCGCGATCATCATGCTTGGCGGCTTGCTGCAGTACCTTACGCCGCCGCGTGAACTGATCGCAATCCGGCAGGATGGTGCTTTTACGGTATTCTGGAAAGCCGCCGCATTTAAAGATTTCTATCCGGATGAGCGGGATGAAGTGGCCCTGGCACTGCAAAAGGAGACCGCACCATGATCATGTCGCTGGAATCGTATATAGCGGCCAACTGGGCGGTTGTCATCGTCTATGTCCTGGCAACTATCGCAAATGTTGCCGGGGTGCTGTTCGGGAATAATCGTTTCGAGCGGCTCAGTTACCGGGTTGCCGGGGTCGGATTGCTGCTGCACACCGCCCTGATTGCCGTGTGGTGGGCAGAGGTGGGGCACGGCCCCTACATGGCGCCGAACGAGGTGCTTTCCTCCGATGCCTGGATGACCATGGTCTGTTTTTTTGTCTTCCTCAGGTTCTATCCACGGATCAAGCCGGTCAGCGTACTGGCTTTTCCCACCACATTCCTGATGCTGGCACTCTCCATGTTTTACAATCCGGGCATCCGCACCTTGCCCGCCACCTTCCGGAGTGTCTGGCTGCTTATCCATATCGGACTCTACAAGATTGCTCTGGCCACGCTGGTGATCGCCTGTGCGCTGGCGTTTTTCTACCTGTTCAAGAAACGCAGTGACACCGGTTGGCTGCGGCGACTTCCGGAACTTGAGGCGCTGGATATCTACAGTTACCGTTTTGCGGGCTTTGGTTTTATCTTCTGGACCATCGGCATGCTGGCCGGTTCGATCTGGGCTTATCAATCATGGGGGCGCTTCTGGGGGTGGGATCCGACGGAAACCTGGGCACTGATCACCTGCCTGATGTTTGCCGCCTATCTGCACCTGCGCCGGTTTTTCCAGTTAAAAGGAACTGCGGCGTCATTGGTGTTTATCGCCTGCTTCATCGTCTCTCTGGTGTCGCTGTTCGGCATGGCCACTATGAGTGGTTCGATACATTCGGAGTATTTCAGGTAACCCGCAACATAAAGAGGGCATAAGTCATGACCATCAAGCGCATCACCCTTATTACACCTCCGTACCATTCAGGTGTCGTGGAGTCAGCCGGAACCTGGCTGAACGTCGGCTTCGTCTCCATCGCCGGCTCGCTGCGGGCAGCGGGCTATGAGGTCGATTACTACGATGCCATGTCGCTCTGGCACACCTGGCCGGATATCCGGAAACGGATCGAGGATTTCCGGCCTGACGTCGTCGCGACGACCTCGTTTACCGCCTCCATTGTCGATGCCATCAAAATCTGCACTCTGGCCAAGTCCATCAATCCAAACGTCGTGACCGCCCTGGGCAATGTGCATGCCACCTTCTGTTACGACGAAATCCTGAAGCATGACAATAACAGCGTCGATTACATCGTGCGCGGCGAAGGCGAAGTCACACTGGTGGAACTGCTCACCTGCCTGAATGCGGGCGCTGACCCCCGCAAAGTCAACGGTCTGGCCTTCTGGCGCGACGACCGCGTGCTGGCCACACCGAAAGCCGCCTACATTCAGGATCTGGACGCCCTGCCGATGGCCTGGGATCTGGTGGACTGGCCGATTTACAAGTACCGAGCCAAGCATGATGCCCGCCTGGCCATCATTTCCTCCTCCCGCGGCTGCAAGCAGCAGTGTTCTTTCTGTTCCCAACAGCTGTTCTGGTCACAGACCTGGCGGGCGCGCAGTCCGGAAAACGTGGTGGCCGAACTGGAGCTGCTCAGCTGGAACTACGGTGTTGAAGTCGCCATGCTGGCCGATGAGATCCCTACCTTTGATCGGGTTCGCTGGGAGCGCATTCTCGACCTGATGATCGAGCGGAGGGTGCCGGTCAAACTGCTTATGGAAACCCGCGTTGACGATATTCTGCGCGACGCCGATATCATGGACAAATATCGTCTGGCGGGGGTCGAGCACATCTACGTCGGTGTTGAAGCCGGTACGCAGGAGACGCTGGACGTGTTCAAAAAGGATACCCAGGTGGCTCAGTCCAAACAGGCCATCGACCTGATCAACAATGCCGATATCGTTTCCGAGACCTCCTTTGTCCTCGGCATGCCGGACGACACCCCCGAAACCATCGCCTGGACCGTCGAACTGGCAAAGTATTACAACCCGGACATGGCATTTTTCCTCGCCATCGCCCCCTGGCCCTATGCCGACCTGTATCCGCAGCTAGAGCAGTATGTCGCGACCAAAGATTACAGCAAATACAATCTGGTGGAGCCGGTCATCAAGCCCAAAAACATGACCCTGGAGGAATTGGGGCGAGAACTGGGGAAGGCGGCGCAGAAATTCTTCATGCACAAGTTTCAGACACTGCCGACGCTGACCCCATGGAAACAGGAATTCATGCTCTCGGTGCTGAATCTGCTGATAAATCATTCCTATCTGGCTGAAGAGATGAAGCTGGCCATGCGCGAAGGCGCCGGCATGCCGGCAGAGGTCAAGGCCATGCTTGCTACGGTCAAAGGTGCGACCGGGCGGCATGGAGACCGGCACCCCGCCGTGGCGCCGCTACCGTAATGGAGAACTGTTCCATGAATATACCAAAAGCATTCGTCATCCTGAACGGGTTCATGCACGATTTTGCCGCCGGCATCTGGCTGGCGGCCATTGCGACCATAACCCTGCTCCATCGGGCACACACCGCACACCCGGAGATCACCGGCGTGATCAACGCCCTTGAACGCAACTCTTTATGGGCCAGTATTGCGGCGATGGTACTCATTATGGCAACCGGCGCCGGAAGAACTTTCACCTATGTGGAGAACTGGTACGGCCCGGATGCGGAGCGGGCCCGGCGCAGAATGCTGATTGTAAAGCATGTCATGCTGTCGGCCTGTTTCGGAGCAGGGTACTTATTTGTCTATGCCAAAGTTTTTCATTAGTGCGCTTGCTTGGCCCCCTCTCCCCGGGGGAGCCGTAGTTGTAGTCAAGGTTCATAACAAAAGGAAAAAAGGAGACATGATATGCAAATACAAAGAGTAAAAAACATGGATTGGCCGGGAAGGGCGTTTGCAGCTTTGGAAACGGAGATTGCGCCGCCATCACCTTTGACATCACTGCCGGTGCTGCTGTGACGGCAGCAGACTTCATCGTCAATTCGGCCCAAGGCAAAGACTACACCTCAGCGGCGACGGTTCCGGGTGTTACCATCAGCCTGCAATAGAGATTATAAATGGTCGTAGATTCATAAAGTAAAAACCTGACAACCTGTTACATGGAGACAATGATGAGTGTTCTATTTTCACCCCTGACCCTGCGATCCATAACTTTTCGCAACCGGATTTTCGTATCTCCTATGTGCCAGTACTCCAGTCGCAACGGCTTGCCAACTGACTGGCATCTCGTCCATCTAGGCAGCCGTGCCGTGGGTGGTGCAGGACTGGTCATGGTTGAAGCCACCGCAGTCAGCCCGGAAGGGCGTATCAGTCCGGACGACAGCGGCATCTGGAGTGACGCCCATGCCGATGCGTTTGCACCTGTCGCCGGATTCATAAATGAGCAGGGCGCGGTGCCGGCGATTCAACTCGCCCACGCCGGTCGCAAGGGATCATGCTCATTGCCGTGGCTCGGCGGCGGCCCGCTGGGGGTAGAAGCATGCGGCTGGCAGCCGCTCGCGCCGAGCGCTGCGCCTTTTGACAAGGGGCATCCCGTTCCCCGGGCCCTGTCCTTACCTGAACTGGACGAACTGGAAGCCCGGTTCCGCTCCGCGGCGAAGAGAGCGCTTGTCGCAGGTTTCCAGGTGATTGAGCTGCACATGGCTCACGGCTACCTGCTTCATGAATTCCTGTCTCCGCTGGTTAATCACCGTGAAGATGATTACGGCGGCAATCTGGAAAACCGGCTCCGTTTCCCGCTGAGGGTAGCCAGGGCGGTACGTGAGGAGTGGCCGGCGGAACTGCCGCTGTTTGTCAGAATTTCGGCTACCGACTGGGTGGAGGGTGGATGGGACATTGATCAGTCTCTGCATTTGGCCCGGCAGCTGAAGGAGATCGGGGTGGACCTGATCGACTGTTCCTCGGGATTTGCCGTGCCGAATGAACCGGTACCCTTCGGACCCGGCTTCCAGGTGCCTTTTGCGGCCAGGGTCAGGACCGAGGCCGGGATAGCCAGCGGCGCAGTCGGCCTCATCACCGAACCGGCCCAGGCCGAGCAGATTGTAGCCACCGGCCAGGCCGATGTCGTACTGCTGGCGCGACAGATGCTGCGTGACCCCTACTGGCCGCTTCATGCAGCCAAGGCGCTGAATGTTGATGTTCCCTGGCCGAACCAGTACTTGCGGGCCAAATAATATTTTCCGGGAGCAGGAGACGTAATGACAAAAGAATCCGAACATACGGATCGCCTTTGCGCCTTGCGGATCGTGTTTGTCTATGTAGTTTTCAGCTCTCTCTGGATATATCTATCTGACAGCTTATTGAACTTATTGACACATAACACAGCAACAATGACCCGTATTTCCGAGTTTAAGGGCATTGCGTTCATTGTCTTGTCTTCCCTTCTCCTCTATCGGCTCATTATCGGGCATGCCCATGACTCCAGGGAGTCGGAAAAGGCGCTGAAGGAAGCAAAAGAGGCTGCCGAGGAGGCCAATCGGGCCAAGAGCCAGTTCCTCGCCAACATGAGCCATGAACTGCGCACCCCGATGAGCGGAGTGCTTGGAATGCTGGAGGTTGTCCTTGGAGGTCACCTTGAAGCAGAACAGCGCGACTACATCCTGACGGCGTACAATTCGGCCGGTTCCATGGTCAGGATTCTCAATGACATCCTTGAGATGACGAAGATCGAGGCCGGTCGGATAGCCATAGAGGACAAACCCTTTGTCCTGCGGGAATGCGTGGCGCTTGCGGCTGACATCTTCGCTGCGGAGGCCCGGCGCAAAGGGCTGACATTCATCGTGACCGTGGATGAGCGGCTTCCCGAAACCATGATCGGCGACAGTCTCCGGGTTCAGCTTATTCTTATGAATCTGGTGTCGAACGCCGTCAAGTTTACCAGGCGTGGCAACGTCGAGGTGTACGTAAATGCAGACGATGGTTTAAGTGGTGGAAAACTGGATGTTACTTTTTCGGTCAGGGATACCGGCATAGGCATCGCCGACGACATGAAGCACCGGATATTCCTCCCTTTCAGCCAGGTGGACGATTCTGACACGCGCAGCTACGGAGGCGCCGGACTTGGTCTTGTCATCAGCAAACGAATCGTTGACCTTATGGAGGGTACGATCTTTTTCGAAAGCGAAGAGGGAAAGGGAAGCCGATTCGTTTTCACCGTCCCGTTGCAGGAACCCGGTCCAAAGGAGAGAAATGATGCGAATTCTGGTGGTTGATGATGACACCGTCATAAGCAAGGTCTTTACTGTGATGCTTGAGCGCTCCGGCTTTGAAGTTACCATTGCCGAGGACGGTGTGATGGGGGTCGAGATGTGGGAGGCGGGCAATTACGACGTTGTCCTGATGGATGTGCAGATGCCGCGCATGAATGGCTTCGAGGCCACCCGTGCCATTCGTGAGAAGGAGGCTTTCAGGGGAGGTCACACCTTCATCGTAGCCATTACAGCCTTCGCTCTCCACAACGACGAACTAAAATGCCTGGAGGCAGGCATGGACGCCTATTTGTCCAAACCGCTAAACTTCGCGAAGCTGATTAAAATGATCAGGGAGTCAGATTTCCGCCGAAACGAGCCGACTTCGCGGAAATAAATCTGCGCAATCACACAACCGGCAACAGAACCTGAGGCGCTATGTCCAGATCCGCGTTAAAAAAGAGAAACGTACCGCAGAAACGGGAAAAGGGTCGTCCTACCGGACATTTCCGTGGACACCTGAACGGGCGCAAAAAGACGGAACAGGCACTTCGCTTCAGTGAGGAGCGATTTCGGGCCCTGTTCCGCGACAATCCGACCATGATAGTTACCCTTGATGCCGACTTGACGATACTCACGGCGAATCCGGCTTGCGCAAGCAATCTGGGCTATACGACAGTAGAACTGGAAGGGATGTCGGTACTGAATCTGTTCTTTGAAGATGACCGCCTTGCCGTTGCCGGGCAGCTGCAAGCCTGCCTGCAAAACCCCAATCAGGTTAGACACTGGCAGTTTCGCAAGATCCGTAAAAACGGGGAGATCTTGTGGGTGGAGGAAACAGCCCAGGCTGTGTATGACAGGGACGAGACGCTCGGCCTCCTGGTTGTGTGCCAGGATGTTAGCGAACGCAGACGGGCGGAGGAAGAAATTGCGCGATTGAATGCCGACCTGGCGGCGCGGGCGGCCGATCTGGAATACGCCAATCAGGAACTGGAAGCCTTTAATTATACGGTTGCCCACGATCTGCGCAATCCTTTGAACATTATCTGCAGCTACTGCCAGGTAATAAAGGAGTTATGCGGCGACAATCTAGATGAGCAGTGCACCGGTTATCTCCAGGGTGCCTACGACGGTACCTTGCGCATGAACCGGCTCATCGATGCCCTGCTCAATTTCTCCCGCATGGGCCACATCGAACTGCGCCGGGATATGGTCGATTTCAGCGCACTGGCGCACGAGGTGGCCGCAGAACTGCAGCTGGGCGAGCCGGGACGCAGGGTCACTTTCCGTATCGCCGACGCGATAGTCGCCAATGGGGATGCAAACCTGCTGCGGGTAGTTCTTGCGAACCTTCTCGGCAACGCCTGGAAGTACTCCGCCATGCGGGAGGAGG
>JANYBN010000009.1 GCA_025360785.1 Geobacter sp. | reverse complement strand
CTGGGCATGGACTGCGTCGGCGCCGGCTACGAGTTCGCCCACAACGACGACTACGACCGCACCGCACCGGAGATGCCGGATGCCACGGTGGTCTATGACGACCCTTCGGAATACGAGTTCGAGAAGTTTGCCGACGCGCTCAAGCCAGACCTGATCTTCATAAGCGCCGATGGTGTGACGCGGGCGGAGTCCACCCACCAGCAGCATGACAGTCTTGCCGTCCAGACGCGGCTTGTATTCGTCAACTATGGCCTGCATGATCGGATCATACTTGGCAATAACCGCCTCAACCTTCGCCTTGATGTTATCGTCGAAGAGTTCGGCCAGTGCCCGCAGACTTTCCCTGATCTTGGTCGGGCCGAAGAAGTTCAGTTCGATCCAGGGAATACCAAATTTCTCTTCCATAACCTTGCACATGTAGTTCATGGAACGGTAGCAGTGAATTACGTTGAGCTTCACTGTATGGGTGGCGGCAATCTTTTCCAATTCGCCGTCGCCTGTCCAGACCGCCTTGACATTCAAACCGCACTCTTCCAGGAGAGGCTTGGTAGACCAGGCGTCGCCGCCGATGTTGTATTCGCCGATCAGGGCGATGTCATAGGGGCTTTCCGGTTCGGCGAACTCACGTGTACCGATGATATAGTCACGGATGGTGTCATTGGAGATGTGATGACCAAGAGACTGTGACACGCCACGAAAACCCTCACAGTTACAGGGGATGATCGGGATTTCCAGCTCCTTGGCGGACGTTTTGGCCACCGAGTTTATATCGTCCCCGATCAGACCAACCGGACATTCGGACAGGACCGAGATCCCCTTGGCTAGCGGAAACAGATCATGAGCCTCTTCCAGCAGGGTTTTAAGTTTCTTGTCGCCACCGTAGACGATGTCTTTTTCCTGAAAATCGGAAGTAAACTGCATCGGAAAGCTGGTTACGCCGGTGATGCCGCTCATCATATTGCGGCGGGTGCCCCAGGAGTACCAGCCGCAGCCGACCGGGCCGTGGGAAACGTGGACCATATCGCGGATCGGGCCCCAAACGACCCCTTTGGCTCCTGCATAGGCGCATCCGCGGGCGCTCATGACACCAGGCACGGTCTTCTTGTTGGATTTAACTGCGGCGCAGCCGGAGGCGGCGTCATTGGGCGCAAGGTGCGGTGCGCGTTTCTTCCTGGCTTTTTCGGGATAGACCGACAGGGCATCATCGATCATCGCCTGAGTCGATTCTTTGGTTATGCCTTCTATTTTCCGTATCTTGTCTGACATAATATGTCTCCTTACGAGGGTACACGTTACGCGCCCCTACAATTATATTGCCTTTCCTAATGGCAAACGATTTTGATGCCAGCTCTGCATCGTTCAAGGATTTCGGCGGAGGCGTAGCACTCGCTACGCCGCACAACGATAATCCGAAGAACGATGCGGAGCTGGCGCAAAAGCGTTTGTCACCTACGCTGCTGCTGCTTCTACAACACCTACCACGCTCTCGTCTTCCGCTTCCATGATGCCGTATTCCATAAGCAGGTCTTCAAGTTCTTCCATCTCCAGCGGGGTCGGTATCACGAGCATCTTATTGTTGAGGATCTTTTCCGCCAGGGTGCGGTACTCCTGAGCCTGCGGATGTTCCGGTGAATATTCGATAACAGTCATGCGGCGCATCTCGGCTCGCTGTACCTGGTTGTCGCGAGGAACAAAGTGGATCATCTGGGTGCTCAGTTTTGCTGCCAGCGCACTGACCAGTTCGAATTCCTTATCGGTCTTGCGGGCATTACAGATCAGGCCGGCCAAACGCACCTTGCCGGAAGTGGCGTATTTAAGAATACCCTTGGCGATGTTGTTGGCGGCATACATGGCCATCATTTCGCCGGAACAGACGATGTAGATTTCCTCAGCCTTACCTTCGCGGATCGGCATGGCGAACCCGCAGCAGACAACGTCGCCGAGAACATCATAAAAGACGAAGTCGAGATCAGGGGTGTAGGCGCCGTTCTCTTCCAGGAAGTTGATGGCGGTAATAACGCCACGGCCCGCACAACCGACACCCGGCTCAGGTCCACCGGATTCAACGCATTTGGTGTCGCCATAGCCGATCTTCATGACATCTTCCAGTTCCAGATCCTCAACAGTACCCTTTTCGCGAACAAGATCCATGACGGTGTTCTGCACCTTGGCGTGCAGGATGAGGCGGGTTGAGTCGGCTTTGGGGTCGCAGCCGACGATCATGACCTTCTTGCCGAGGTACGCGAGGCCCGCTACCGTGTTCTGTGTTGTGGTTGACTTGCCGATGCCACCTTTGCCGTAAATAGCTATCTGTCTCATTGTGTTGCTCCTTTCGCTCACCAATCCGTGAGCATGTGGGGTTTAGTAAGTTAGAAAATATTTCTGCCGTTCTTTGCAGAAACTATTTTCGTGAACAAACTATTTTGTTTGGGTACGAGGCAAAATAAAAGGCGCCCCGTTTTTTTTCGGAGGCGCCTTTGCCTGATCATTCTATTAATTCTGCAGTGATTTTATCAGCAGCAGATGTTAGTTATTGTAAAGCATTTGCCGTGCCAACATTGTTTTATCGTGCAATAACAGCGGATTACGAAATTAGCTTAAAAAAGAGGCGATCATCTCGGGTGTATACGGGGTATGGAGTGAGCCGACAGAGAAGGCACGTGCCGAATATTTAATCAGTTGGGCAACATGCGAAACGCAGAGGCCTTGATGGCGGCGTAAATGGTGCAGCCCGGAGTAATGCCCAGTTCGTCTACCGCATCCTGGACGACCTCGGCAATCAGAGTGTTGCCGGCGCAATCCATCACAACTCCGACCTTCCTGCCGGAGTTGAACAGTGAGCGGACGCTGCACTCCAGGAGGTTACGCGCGCTGATGGCTTCCGGGTGATGTTTGAAGAGGATGATGTCCTTGGAAGAGAGCTCCGCCATGGACTCGTTTTGCTCCGAACCGGACGAAAGCAGAAGTTGTGATGCACCCCACGGATAGGCAAAAAGCCCGGATATTGGTGCCGATCGGCCCAGCTCCAGCAGATTGATATAACCGACAGAGCTTAGTCCCATGCGATTACGCGCCAACTGATCGCTGGTGGTCTGCCCGGTCATCGTGCCCTTTTCAAAGGCCAGCACGGTATCAGTCATCAGGCGCATCTCAAGTAATGAGTGGGAGATGAACAGATACGGAATGTCAAATTTTTCGCTGACACTCTTCAGGTACGGAATGATCTGGAAGCGGAGGGCATCGTCCAACGCAGAAAGCGGTTCGTCCATCAGCAGCAGGCGGGGATTCGCCAGGATGGCACGCCCCAGGGCAACGCGCTGTTTTTCTCCCCCCGACAGATTGGTGACGCCGCGATCAAGGAGGCCATCCAGCTTCAGCACTGCAACCAGAGTGTCAATGTCGATGGTGCGGAGTTCGGAAGGACAACGCTTGAAGCCGTAGAGCAGGTTGTTTCTGACGTTTAAGTGAGGGAACAGGCAGTGTTGCTGGAAGACCATGGCAATCCTCCGCTGTTCGGGACGAAGGTTGACTCTTTTGGCGCTGCTGAACAGACAGTCACCATTAAGGAGTATTTCGCCGCTGTCAGGATCAGTCAGCCCGGCAAGCATACTGACCAGGGTGGATTTGCCGCTGCCCGATGTGCCGAATATGCCGATCCTGTCGCCACTGACGGTAAAATCGGTTGACAGGGAGAAGCTGCCAAAACTTTTATGTGACGTCATGTAAAGATGCACTTCAGCTCCTCTGTGCCATTTTTTTAGCCATCATTTCATGCAAAAAGAGCACAACTATCGAAATGGCCACTGAAACCAGGCAGAGTGTAAGCGCCATATTCTCGCTGGTGGGTGAGCTGGCATACTCATAAATGGCCAGCGGGATGGTCTGCGTAACACCGGGGATATTGCCGGCCACAATAATAGTAGCGCCAAATTCGCCAAGGCTGCGGGCGAACATCAGTGATGACCCTGCGGTCAGGCCGGGAACCGAGAGCGGCAGGATGACACTCAGCAAGGTGTCGTACCAGCGTGCCCCGAGGGTTCTGGAGGCGCTGATCAATTGGGGATCGATACCTTCCATGCAGATCCGCAACGAGCGCACCAGCAGAGGGAAACCGACAATCGCGGAGGCAATGACGGCAGCTTTGAGTGTAAAAATCAGGCGAATGCCCGCTTCATTGAGCAAATTTCCCAGCCAGCCGTGCTTGCCAAGCAGCAGCAGCAGGAAATAGCCCACCACCACCGGCGGGAGAGTTAGCGGCATATTGATGAACACTTCCAGCAGCACCTTGCCACGGAATTTGACGAAGGTTACCAGGTAGGCGACGGCAAAACCGAACGGCAGTGACAGCAGCGTCGCAGCAACCGCGACCTGAAGCGAGAGCCTGATAGCATCGTAATCGGTGGGAGATAATGGAGTCATGACTAACCTGTTTTATTAACGTTTATCGCGTGGCAAACCCGTATTTAGCAAGCACCGACTTTGCTTCATCGCCTTGCAGATAAGTAAAGAACGTTGCTGCATCCTTGTTTTTTCTGCCGGCAATAGTCAGCGCCGCCGGATAAGTCACCCTGGGATACAGTTCCTGTGGAACGGTGAATAGTATCTTTGCCTGTTTAGCGAGAAGGGCGTCGGTTCTGTAGACGAAGGCGCCGTCCACTTCGCCCCGCTCAACATACATCAGGCATTCGCGCACATCCTTGGCCATGACCAGCTTCTTTTCGAGCTGTTTATCGAGACTAGCCTTCTTGAAGGCTTCTGTGGCGTATTCTCCGGCAGGAACACTTTTTGGACTTCCGATGGCAATCCGCTCAAGTTTGATTAAATCCTGCATTGAGGAAGCCTTGCCGGGTGTTCCGGCAAACACTAATGAGTTGTAGGTAAAGGTTCCGATGCTGGCGACGTCGGCCAGCTTCTTATTCTTCAGGTAATCCATCCACTCCAGATTGGCCGAGATGAAGATGTCTGACGGAGCGCCGTTTTCAATCTGCTTGGCCAACTGACCCGATGCGCCGTAGTTTTTGACGAACTTTACGCCGGGGTTCTTTTTGGCAAAGCTGTCGGACAGTTCGTTGATGACCTCTTTCAGGCTGGCGGCGACGAACAGATTAATGTCACCGGCAAACACGGGAGTAGCCAGCAGAACCAGGCAGACCAGGGTTGTCGTTATTTTGATTACATTTTTCATATAGATAAACCTCCAAAATTGGATGTGCTACTTCGATAGTAGTTTTCAGAATGGTCGAATGCTGGCGTCGATATCGGCCGGTGTGCCGAAATAGACTGATGACAGGACGATGATGTCAATGCCGGTGGCAGCGTATTCCGCCGCATTGGCTTCAATGATGATCTTTGTCTCACGTGCCTTAAATTTCAACTCTGCAACAGAACCAAGAAACGTTTCAACAATCCGCCCGGTTCGTGAGGCTATACCCGAAGCGTACTCTAGCAAGTACAATGCCACTTTCCAGCCAACAGGCAGCGCGTGTGCCGAGCCTTCTGCAACAAGAAACTCAATGCCGGTAGGGAGCTGCATGCAGGAGGTTAAAGTAGCACCTATGCCCAGCAGGTGAGTCGTCAGGTCGCCATAAGGAACGTCCTCTTCAATAAACCGCTCAATTTCGGTTTCAGAAATACAAGTGATCATCAGCACCCTTTCCGGCTCGTTATAGCCAAATATATACAACGGAATGCCATAAAAAAGGGACAGCTCCGTTGATGTCCCTTTTTCATACTTTAATCAGTTTACGCCGATAATGACACTGGAAGCCTTAAACAGGGCACAGGCGTGACCGCCGACTTTCAGTTCGAGCCTTATGGCACTGTCATGAGTAATCACGGCACTGACAGTATTGCCGCCGCCAATCTCGACATCAACCTCGGTATTGACCGGTCCCTCAATGATCTTGGCGATCGTGCCACAAAAAATATTGCGGGCGCTGACTTTGGCGTCGTGCAGGTCAGTGCCGATGATAACTGAGCTGGCCTTGATGATGGCGTAAGCTTCAGCACCGTTTTTCAGACCCAGGTTGTCAATGGCGCCATTAGTGACAACTGCAACAAGGGGAGTACCTCCCTTGAGTGACAAGGTAACTTCAGCGTTGACCGCACCCTTGGTTATGTTGGTTACTGAACCGGCAAATGTATTTCGTGCGCTGACTTTCATAGAAATCCTCCTCAAAAATCGGTACAGGCCGTCGGTATCACCAAGCCTGTCCTCCAGATTATTCAGAAATTTGCGATGTTCTTCCTGAATGGTTCTAAACTGGTTAATTACCTTTTTCCCCTCGGCGGTAAGACTGGTGCCGCCGCCCCCCCTTGCCACCGGTCAGACGATCGACCAACGGCTTTTCCGCCAGGTTGTTGATCATGTTGATCGTATCCCAGGCGGTTTTGTAGCTAATGCCGACATCCTTGGC
>JANYBN010000021.1 GCA_025360785.1 Geobacter sp. | reverse complement strand
TATTTGAACTAACGTGAACTGTTTTTATATCATCTTCAATTATTCGGACATCTTTTATATTATGAGTATATGTTTTGACAGCATATTGGTCATGCTCTATAGCCCAGCTAGTTTTAATTCCAGCCCGATGAAACCCTAAACAAAAACCACCGATACCGGAGAACAAAGCCCCAGCAGTATATTTATAGTCCATTCTTTCCCCTTCAAATTTATGAAAACGAATTACAGTTTGAAAACAATATCCTCATCAGAGCTAGTACTTTCGAATTTTCTTCTTACATTTTTTAGCTCATTTTCGAGTACATTCAATATTTTTTTTGAATCATCATCGGTGTAATTATAATTCGTTTTATTTGCTAGATTTCCAACTAATCTCAAGTCCTTAATCGTTTTTGTTACTCTTTTTTCCGCCAATTCAATAAATTTTTCACGATTCTTGCTCATAATTACCTCCAGTGATATTTTTGATAAAATACCAAGCAAATCAGAATATGTCAACATATATACTAGTACATAATTCATATGTACAATTTATTTATCATTAATATCACTAGTGTCCGGAATAGTTGACTTTGGCTTTGCGTAACCTACCAATTTCTTTGAAAAGTTTCTGAATTGTTCATGTCGTCGATTTCAGCGCCTTCGGAAATCTGGCATTGTTCCCTGAAAACTCAGGGGAACGATTATGAACTCAGGCCAAATGATCTTTACTCAGGTCATGGATGTCATGCCGCTTAAAACGTTCCATCGCTGCGTTTCACGATACAATGGTGATTTCAGCGTTAAGCAGTTTACCTGCCTGGAACAGTTTCGGGTTATGGCTTTTGCTCAGCTGACTTATCGAGAAAGTCTGCGTGATACCGTCACCTGCCTTCGTGCCCAAACCAGCAAACTTTATCGGATGGGCATTCGCAGCAAGGTATCTAAAAGTACACTGGCTGATGCCAACGAAGTCAGAGATTGGCGTATCTACTCTGACTTTGCCCATCATCTGATTGGTGTCGCCAGAAAATTGTACCAGAAAGATCAGTTGGCCATCGATATTGAACAGACGGTTTATGCCCTCGATTCAACAACGATTGACCTTTGTCTGTCGGTATTCCCTTGGGCTCATTTCCGTACCACCAAGGCTGCGGTCAAGTTGCATACCCTGATAGATCTCAAGGGCAGCATCCCGACATTCATCCATATTTCAGACGGCAAACTGCATGACGTCAATATATTGGATGAGCTTCCCATAGAAGCGGGTTCTATCTATGTCATGGATCGCGGTTATGTTGACTTTGAACGCCTGCACCGGATTACGAGAAGCATGGCCTACTTTGTCACCAGGGGCAAATCGAACTTCCGGTTTGAACGGATCTACTCGAATCCGGTTGATAAAAACACAGGACTGATCTGCGATCAGACAATCAAGCTGAGTATTCCGGCAACAGCAAAGAGCTATCCGGATAAACTGCGCAGAGTCAAATTCCGTGATAATGAGACCGACAAAGTTCTGGTCTTCCTGACCAACAACTTCGAGTTACCGGCCAAGACGATTGCTGACCTTTACAAACAGCGCTGGCAGGTAGAGCTATTCTTCAAATGGATCAAGCAGAACCTGAGAATCAAGACATTTTACGGCACATCAGAGAATGCCGTGAAGACCCAGATATGGATAGCGGTCAGTATTTACCTGATGGTGGCAATTATCAAAAAGCGACTGAAAATCGATGCCAGTCTCTACACAATGCTACAGATTTTGAGCGTGTCAGTATTTGAAAGAACTGAACTAAACCAGCTACTTGCATTTTGTGACTACAAAAGTAGGGCCACGGAAAACCTAAACAGCTGAATTTATTCTGAAATTATTCCGGACACCAATGAAAATGTCCCTGAATTTCATGCATTCTTTAGCAGCTTCATTAATTCTTCCCATGTATCAACTTTGATGTACTTCTTAAGGTTGTACTTTTTGTCCTGTACTGGTTTAGCATGGTAGCTGTAAGTATCATCTGAATATACTTTGAACCTTCCATTTTTACTTTTAAAAGCAATAATTACACCTTCAGGCTGGCTTGCCGTGTGTTCCGTATACCCGATACATTCCAATTGTTTGATACGATTTTCCCATTTATTTTTCCATACAATACCGGATGGATATCTTGTTAGTGGCAAAGGCCTTTGTTTTATATTATATGAATAACGATTAGATTTAGAGCGTTCATTTGCTTTAGTGCTAACCGTAGTGCATTTAAGCTTTTGTCCTGGATAGCAAAGCATACTCATAACAATCCTCCAATTTGTTTTGGCGAGCAAATAAGGGGGGCATTGCTTGCTATTTCTCTATTGTGAGGATTAGTAACATGGCAAGCAACGTCCCCAGACATTACGCAGTGGTCAGTTAATTTTGATTGTCGGCTGGTAAAGCTTCTCCTCATATTGTGACATTTTATATAAAAAACTTTTTGTACTGGTATCAAAAAACTACCCCGTAGCAAAAGCTACAGGGTATCACTTCAGTATATATTTCCTACGCTTCGGGGGCCCGAAGAAATCTAGTTGTTTGCGTAAATGCCATCTTTTATCAAATAAGTAAACACTTGGTTCATATCTGGATATTCGAAGTCTTCATTATTACCATCTTTTCTAACTCTATGCAGTGTGGCACTTACGAGCTTGAACGATTTGTCATTATTAATAGCAAATCTAAAAATTAAATATTTATTAGAGTGAACATCACTTTGTTGGCCTGGTAAGTCTAAATTATACTCCCCAGTAAACTCAACAATCTTTCTACCTTGAGATGTTTTGTAAGTAGTCCAAACCGTCTTTTTAAAAAACCTATATCCTTCAAATGCATTTCCAACAGTCATTGATGTGTCAAACGACATGTATCCATTCACCTGGCAGAGAGAAGAGATCAGAAAAGGGCTTGAGGAGATGAGGGCCGGAAAATTGATTGACCACAACGATGTTGTCAAACGCTGGGCGGCTCGAAAATGAGAATACGCTGGACAGAAGGAGCCGTTGGCAATCTCGAACAAGTCGAGGAATATATTGATCAGGACAATCCGTCAGCTGCGGTTGCTACAGTAAATAAGATCATCGATTCTGCTCAGATGCTGGCTGACTATCCGACCATAGGGAAGCGCGGACGCGAACGTGGGACACGGGAACTTGTTATTGCCGGCCTCCCGTACATCGTCATCTATGCTGTACTGCGTGAGGAGCTAGTTATTCTCCGAGTACTGCATACATCTATGAAATACCCGTAACAAACCTCTCATGTTTCCAGCCGACCAACTCCATCACGGTAAATTATCGACACCAATACTGGCCTGCAATTTTACAGCTTTTGAAATAAGTGCTGTTGCGAAGCATCCAATTAGGGGAAGAAACAATGGGGTCGAGTTGATGTTCTTAGTCCCGTGCCAGCAAACAAGCCCAGGAGATTACAGATGTCCAAACCGGTATATGCCCTGCTGCAAGTGAAAGTTAAGGATCGGGAAAAACTGGCCGCCTACGTGCAGGGGCACCTTCCCTCGTTCATCCAGTACGGCGGAGAGCTGGTGCTGCGGGGAGAAGGGCTCGCGCCGGTGGCGGGAGATTGGCTGCCCGAGTTGTTCGTGGTCCACCGCTGGCCGGATGAGGAGGCCTTCCGAAAGTGGCACGACTCCCCGGAATACCGCCCGTGGCGGGAGTTGCGCGATGAGGCGTGCGAAATCATCATTACCCTGACCACGGCGCTCTGTTAACCATTTGTGTTCTTAGTGTTCTTAGTGCCTTAGTGGTGAACTACAGCTTTTCAGGTTAAAACATCAAACAACACCCTCCCTTGATAAATCTGGCGTGCTCAAACCGGTCAGCTGCCGCGTAATATTCTTGACACCAGCTATTAAAGTGAATATTCTTCTGATAATATGGATATTACACGAACGATAGACGAAATAGACCTGCAGATACTGCATATACTTCAGGAGAAGGCGCGCATCCCCAACGCCGAGGTTTCCCGCCAGATCGGCATGGCGCCGTCGGCGGTGCTGGAGCGGATCCGCAAGCTGGAAGAGCACGGCATCATCGAAGGGTACGAGGTGCGCCTCAACCCGGCGGCCTTTGCCCAGGGACTGGCAGCGTTCCTCTTCATCGAAGCCGATGCCGCCGACAATGGCCAGCTCGGCGATCACCTCGCCCAGGTTGCCGGAGTGCAGGAGGTTCATCAGGTCGTCGGCCCGGACGGCTACCTGGTCAAGCTGCGTGCCGCCGATCCGGGAGAGCTGGGCCGCATTCTGCGCGAGGAGATCCAGCGCTTTGCCGGCGTCCGCGCCATCCGCACCCAGATCGTTCTCAACACGCTTAAGGAGACGCGGCGGATCGATCTGGAGACAAAAGAAGCATAACCCGCTTTGATTCTGACGGGGCGAGACGCCGTCTGCCCCCGAGACACTATAGGTACCAAAATCATATCATCAAGGAGCGAACCACCATGCCGATGTCCCAATCCTACAAGGATCGCCTGTTTCCGATCCTGCCGCAGCTTGCCGCCCATTACGGCACCCCTTTTCACATCTACGACGAAGCCGGCATCCGGGCTACCGGCGCAGGGCTGAATCAGGCTTTTGCCGGTATCCCCGGTTTCCGTGAGTACTTCGCGGTCAAGGCGTTGCCCAACAGCCGCATCCTGGAGGTGCTGTCCGACCTCGGCTTCGGCTTCGACTGCTCGTCCATCCCCGAATTGATCATGTCGCGCCAGGTGGGCGCCCGCGGTGAGGACATCATGTTCACCTCGAACAACACCAGCATCGAGGAGTATGCCTTTGCCGAAGCCGACGGCGGTTGTATCCTCAATCTCGACGACATCAGCCTGATCGCCAAGGTGCCGGAATTTCCCGAGCTGATCTGCTTCCGCTATAATCCCGGCCCGCGCCGCACCGGCAACATCATCATCGGCAACCCGGTCGAGGCCAAGTACGGTGTTGCCCACGACCAGCTGGTCGACGCCTACCGCATCTCCAGCGAGCGTGGTGCCAAGCGCTTCGGTCTGCACACCATGGTCGCCTCGAACGAGCGGGACTACACCTACATCGTAGAAACGGCACGGATGCTCCTCGACCTGACCGCCGAGCTCAAGAAGGAACTCGGTATCGAACTCGAATTCGTCAACATCGGCGGTGGCCTCGGCATCCCCTATCATCCTGAACACAAAGGGCTTGACCTCGCCGCCATGGCCAAGGAGATCACTTCGCTTTTCGACGCTTTCCGCAGCGCCAACGGCTTTGCTCCGAAAATGCTGATGGAGAGCGGCCGTTTCATCACCGGCCCGCACGGCTGTCTGGTGACAACGGCGATCAACGCCAAGCAGACCTACCGCAACTACGTCGGCGTCGATGCCTGCATGTCGGCCTTGATGCGCCCCGCGCTCTATGACGCCTACCACCATATCGATGTCCTCGGCAAGGAGAACCTGCCGAAGAGTGAAACCTACGACGTGGTCGGCTCCCTCTGCGAGAACAACGACAAGTTCGCGGTGCAGCGTGAACTGCCGCCGATCGATGACGGCGACATCCTGGTCATCCACGACACCGGCGCGCACGGTCACGCCATGGGCTTCCAGTACAACGGGCGGTTGCGCCCCAAGGAGCTGCTGCTCCGCACCGACGGCACGGTCGAACTGATCCGCCGGGCCGAGACGGTGGAGGACTACTTCCTCACGAGCAACTTCACTCCGGATCAGTTCAAGCCGGGTGGAGCATAAGCGGTTTGACTTTTTGATTCCTATGGAACCTTGATCAGAGAACTGGATTATTTGAAGCGATGGAGGCTTTATGCGAATAATAATGATGGGCGCTGTTATGGCATTTTTATGCGTCACCACTGTTTCGGCTGATAACTCTGTCAAGGAAACAGGAAAAGAGGTCGGACAGGCTTTCAAGAAGGCGGGCAAAGAGACCGGGCACGCTTTCAAGGAGGGTGGCAAGGAGGTTGGCCATGCCTTCAAAGAGGGCGGCAAAGAGGTAGGCCAGGAGTCCAGGGTGGTCGGGAAAGAGGCCAAGAAAACCGGGCGGACTGTAGGTGAGTGGTTTCGGGATGCCGGCAAAAAGACCGGTGCCGGCTTCAGGGATTTTTTCACAGGGAAGTAGGCATGCCGCCAGGCGCCAAAGAGACGGTGCCTCCCATAACCTGACATTATAATCATAACCACGGGTTATAATCGCATACAACTTATTGTAATATCTGCAATTTCAGTAACTAATCCTTCTGCCGTCATAACCTCCGGTTATGGCGGCAGCCAGCCAAGTACCCTCGCGTTATCCTCATTGTTTAATAATTACAGCTTGTTGCAAACAATTGGCATATTCGGCACGCTCCATGCTCAAGATAAGACAGAAATTGCGGATTCAGAAGCAACTCCCCGTAATTATGTCCGCAGGAAGCCTCGACCACCCGGCATGGCTGACTGTAAACGGGTAAATAGCGCTGCAGAGCTATTTGACACACAATTTTAGAGTGATATGCTTCAAGCAGGTAAATGCTTCGAGAGACAAAGGCTGCAACAAAAACGAAGGGGGTTTAAAATCATGGACTACATTATTGTACTGGAATTCATGGTTATCATCGCATGTCTGCTGGCAGGTGCCCGTTACGGAGGTTACGGCCTAGGCCTGATCAGCGGCCTGGGTCTCCGTTTGCCTTTGTCTTTCATCTGGCTCCCGGCAAACCGCCGGTGGAGGTGTTGCTCACCATTATGGCCGTCATCGGCTGCGCCTCGGTGCTGCAGACCGCCGGAGGGCTCAACGTAATGATGCGCGTCGCCGAAAAGATATTGCGGCGGCACCCACAATACATCACCGTGCTCGCCCCCATCACGACCTGGACCCTCACTGTCATGTGCGGCACAGGCCATGTCGTCTATACGATGTTCCCCATCATCTATGATATCGCCATCAAAGAGGGGGTGCGTCCCGAACGCCCCATGGCGGTTGCGTCCATCGCATCCCAAATCGGTATCTGCGCCTCGCCGGTTTCAGTCGCTGTTGTTTCGATGGTTGCGATCATGTCGAAATCCACAGTTCCTATCAGCATCGTGCAGTTATTATCAATAAGCATACCCGCCACGTTCTGCGGTGTAATCGTAGCTGCCCTCTGGAGCCTCAAGAGAGGTAAAGATCTGGATAAAGATCCGGTATTCCAGGCGAAGATTCAGGATCCGGCCCAAAAAAATTACATCTACGGTGAATCTACCACCTTGTTAGATAAGGAATTCCCTAAAGAAGCCTACTGGTCAGCCTGGATTTTCTTCTCCGCCATCGCGGCAGTGGTTCTCCTTGGCGCATTCCCGGAATTGCGTCCGGTCTTCGGCGCTGTAGGCAAAGCAAAAGCCCTCTCCATGAACATAGCCATTCAGATCATGATGTTGTCAGCCGGTGCGATCATTCTTATGGTCTGCTGCAAGGGCAAGATACAGGAGATCACCAATGGTACAGTTTTTAAGGCCGGCATGGTCGCCGTCATTTCCATCTTCGGCGTGGCCTGGATGGCCGACACCTTTTTTGAAGCGCATTTTGAATTGTTGAAGGGAGCTCTGGCCGGGGTTGTTGCGACCAAACCATGGACCTATGCCATCGTCCTGTTTGTCGTCTCCAAATTTGTCAACAGTCAGGCCGCCGCCATCGCTGCCATGGCTCCTCTGGGTGTCAGTCTGGGTGTGGATCCCCTGATGATGCTGGCCTTCATCCCCGCCAGTTACGGCTATTTCATTCTGCCGACTTATGCCAGCGATTTGGCCTGCATCGGTTTCGACCGCTCCGCACTACCCGCATCGGCAAATTCATCATCAATCACAGCTTCATCATTCCCGGTCTGATCGGTGTGAGCACCGGTTGTGCCGTGGGCTATCTCTTGGTGAAATTATTTTACTAGAACCAACCAGAGGGGGGCAGTAACACTCATTAATGAAAAGGCGGCCGTTTGGTCGCCTTTTCAATTAAGTAAACTGCCGGTTCGTATGGTAGAGTTATTAATATTTCATTCAGGGAGCAGTCCCATGGCATATTCAGGTAACAACACTTCTCTTAGTACAGCTTTCATTATCCGGATCGGCATACTGCTTGTACTGCCGCTACTGCTTCTGACCGGCCCTGTGTCGATCATGGCGGCCCAGTCCCAAAAACATGACCCCCAGTTGATCGTTATCGGCGGCGACCGCGATTATCCCCCTTATGAATTTATCGACAAGGACGGTCATCCGAACGGCTATAATGTCGAATTGACCCGCGCCATTGCCGACGTCATGGGGATGAAGGTCGAGATTCGCCTGGGCGGCTGGGCCGAGATGCGCAGTGCCCTGCAAAATGGCACGATCGACGCGCTGGAGGGGATGTCCTGGTCGGAGGAACGCGCCAGGGAGGTGGGTTTTTCTGTCCCCCATGCAGTGGTCAATCACGCCGTATTTGCCCGCAAGGATTCCCCTGCGGCCAATTCTCTTGACGAACTGGCGGGGCGGACGGTGGCCGTTCACCGCCTGGGTATCATGCATGATTATCTGGTAAAAAATGGATCAAAGGCACATCTGGTGCTGACCGACACCCCGGCAGATGCCATGCGCCTTGTCGCTGCGGGCAAAACCGATTTTGCCGTGGTGGCCATTGTGCCGGGGATGTATCTGATCCGGGAACTGAAGCTTACCAACCTGATACCGGTGGTGCGCAACGTGGCAACTCATCGCTACTGTTATGCTGTGGACAAGGGGGATGCCGACCTGCTCTCTCGCCTGAACGAAGGGCTGGCCATACTCAAAAAGACCGGGCAGTACGAAAAGATCTACAACAAGTGGCTGGGGGTGCTGGAACCGCAGCCGGTCGATCTGCGCACTACCGCCAAATATGCCGCCGTAGTGGTCGTGCCTCTGTTGCTGCTCCTCGGTGGTTTTGCCCTCTGGTCGCGTACCCTGCACCGGCAGGTGGCTCTGCGTACCTCCGACCTGACCAGAGAAATCGCCGAGCGCCGCAATGCCGAGGAGGAACTGCTCCTCAACCAGCAGCAGCTGGTGCAGGCCGATAAGATGGCCGCGCTTGGAATCCTCGTCTCTGGTGTGGCCCACGAGATCAACAACCCGACCGGCCTGATTCTGCTGGAAGCGCCGACGCTGAAGCGTTTCTTTGCTGATGCCGCCACCATTCTGGAACAGTATTACCGCAACAACGGCGATTTTACCTGCGGCGGCCTCCCATACTCACGCATGCGGGAGGAAATCCCGCGCAGTCTGGACAAGCTCCAGGAGGCGGGCAAGCGCATCAAGCGCATCGTGGATGACCTGAAAGACTTCGCCCGGCAAGGGGATATCGCCTGCAGTGAAATCGTTGATCTGAACAGTGTCGCCCAGGCCGCCGTGCGTCTGGTCGAGCCATCCATCCACAAGATGACCACCCGCTTCAGCGTTTCCTACGGCGACCACCTCCCGCAGTTTTGCGGCAATGCCCAGCGCATCGAACAGGTGTTGGTCAATCTGATTTTGAATGCCTGTCAGGCGTTATCCGGCACGGAGGGCGCCATAGAACTTGCGACGTATTGCGACCCATCGCGTTCCACTGTAACCTTTTGGCTTCGGGACGAGGGGAGCGGCATAGTGCCGGAGCATCTGGCGCGACTGACCGATCCGTTCTTCACCACCAAGCGGGACAGCGGCGGCACCGGCCTCGGCCTGTCGGTTTCTGCCGGTATCGTTAAAGAGCACGGCGGCGTATTGTCCTTTGAATCAACCCCCGGCAGCGAAACGGTGGTGACGCTGACGCTGCCTGCCCACAATAAGGAGCATACCCCATGAGTACGACCCTCTACCCCGAATTTGGTGTGCTGCTGGTGGATGACGAGCCGGATTGGCTCAGTTCTCTGGCGCTGACTCTGGAGAGCTGCGCCGGCATCAGCAACATCTCCACTTGCAGTGACAGCCGTCAGGTTATGGCCCTTCTCGACCAGGGGGACATCGGCTTGGTGCTGCTTGATCTGACCATGCCGCACCTGTCCGGAGAAGAGCTGCTGGAGCAGGTTGCCGAGCGCCATCCGGAGATCGTCGCCATTGTGGTCAGCGGCCTGAACCAGTTGGAAACCGCCGTGCGTTGCATGCGCAAAGGTGCCTTCGACTATTTCGTCAAAACCGACGATCAGGACCGCATGATCGGCGGCGTGCTGCGGGCGGTGCGGATGCAGGAACTGCAGCGCGACCACCGGGAGATGGCCAGCCGTCTCAATGCCCCCGAGATCCGCCACCCCGAGGCTTTTGATGCCCTGGTCACCAATGACCGGGCCATGCGCTCGCTGTTCGCCTATGTGGAGGCGGTCGCCAAAAGCCCGCAACCACTGCTGGTAACCGGTGAGAGAGGCGTCGGCAAGGAGTTGATCGCCCGCGCCACCCACCGTTTGAGCGGCTGTCGGGGCAAGCTGGTCACGGTCAATGTCGCCGGTTTGGATGATACGGTTTTTGCCGATACCCTCTTCGGTCATCTGCGCGGCGCCTACACCGGTGCAGATCAGCCACGGCGCGGCATGATCGAGGAGGCCGCCGACGGCACCCTGCTTCTGGACGAAATAGGCGACCTCTCCATTGCCTCTCAGGTCAAGCTGTTGCGCCTGCTGCAGGAGGGGGAATATTTCCCGCTCGGCAGCGACCTCCCCAAGCGGATAAAAGCCAGAATCATTGTCGCCACCCACCAGAATCTGGCCGACCGGGAAGCCGCCGGCACCTTCCGGCGCGACCTTTACTTCCGTCTGCGTACCCACCAGGTGCATCTTCCCCCCTTGAGGGAGCGGCGCGGAGATATTCCGCTGCTGCTGGATCACTTCCTTGAGGAGGCGTCCCGCACACTGGGCAAGCCGAGACCGATCCCGCCCAAGGGGCTGATCCCCCTGCTGTCGGGCTACAGTTTTCCCGGCAATGTGCGCGAGCTGAAAGGTCTGATCTATGATGCCGTCAGCCAGCAGCGCGATCGGCAGCTCTCGCTGGAGCCGTTTACCAGAGTTGTGGAACGGGTTCGCCCGGAGAGCGGCGCCGGCGCGGTTCTGCCTCCAAAGCACAACCCTTTTTCCGCTTTTGAAGATCTGCCCACCTTCAGCGACGCCGCCGCTTTCCTGGTGTTGGAGGCGATGGAGCGCGCCGGAGGGAATCAGACCACCGCGGCCAGGCTGCTGGGGATTTCCCAGCCGGCGCTTTCAAAACGTCTGAAGATGATCAAGGGGTGATGGGAGGGGGCTCAATTGCGGTCCGGGCTCTGAGACCGGCGCTCCCGAGTGTAAGTTCCTTAAACATTCTATATGTTTTGGATTATTCTAACTCCTTGACGCTGCCGTCATTGCGGGTGTATCAATGTGAGAAATTTTTATGTTCTGTTCGGAAGGGGAGGCTGGGCGGCCTGTCAGAAGGGATCAAATATTCAAAATAGATTGTAAAGGGAATATTATGGACTTAAACAGCGATCAGAAAGAACTTGTAGAGTTATTTGTGAGACAAGAGATTCTTATTGGTACTCTGTATAAGCATTTTGCAAAAAGATTCCCTGAGTTCAAGGATTTTTGGAATAAAATGGTTATTGAAGAGTATCAACATGCTTCCTGGATTCAGCGTCTCACTGAACGTGATCCCACGAATAAATTCAAATTTTTGCAAGGAGAATTAAGATCAAACCAGCTTGCTTCAAGCCTAAAATCTATATCGAATCTTATTACCGGGTTTAAAAAAAATAAGGATTTTACCATTGCACAAGCGGCAAGTATGGCACTTCATCTTGAAAAAGCACTATGGGAAAATAAAGTTTTCCAATGTTTTGAGGGAGACTCTGATGACGTCAGAAAAATTATGAGTACCCTGAATTTGGAACAAAAGGTTCATATAAATAAAATTGGTAAGTTCGCTTCGCAGTTTCAGAGAACAACACTCAAAGAGAATGATTCTCCATGAAGAAGAAAGGCAGAAAGATAGCCAATGACCCCTCTCGCCCATGTTGGCTTTACAACACCCTTCGCCGTCTTGATTGCCTGGCAGGTCGGCCCGGAATCGGCCGCCTTCTTTGCCGGCGGCGCCATACTTATTGATCTGGATCATTTCATTTTTTATTCTCTCCGGACCGGCCGCTACAACCCTATCGAAATGTTTGCCTGGTTCAGCGAAAATGACAAAAAGTGTACCCCGGAAAGCTATTACGGACTCAATATTTTCCATGCTGCCGAAACGTTCATTCTGACCGCCTTTGCCGCCAACTACTGGCCCGTTATCTCCTGGTTGCTGCTCGGGATGGGCTTTCATCTGCTGCTTGATTTATTCTGGCTCTACTCCCATCCCGTTCTTAGCTTGAAGGTGCGGGCTCTTTCCTGGGCGGAGCATTTTTTACGGCGTAAACGTGGGGAACTGGAATTCTGGCGGAAGCTGTAAACATTCAGGGGTAAATGCTTATCAATCAGGACATGGTATAATTAAAAGAAATCATCCTGTGTTAAAGGAGAGCAGCCATGTCATTGACAAAAAGCTGGTACACAATCGATGAAGCAGCTTCAAAATACGGTCTTTCCACGAGGCAGCTTCAAAAATGGGTTGAGGATGGGTTGGTTCGTACTGAAGGAGAGAAAGGTAAGGTTACCATGCTTAATGGCGACGACATTGAACTGGAATTGCGACTGGTCCCTTCGGTATGATTCCGTGAAGCTCTTTATTACTAAAATATGGAACTGGTGGGATGTTGCTATTCTGAAGTGGTGCTGTCTTCTGTATGGTGTTGCTGCGGGCGCTTATTTCCATGAGGTTGTTATGCCGTACATCTGGATCGTGCTTTTGGCAGCGATCCTGTTGACGATCAGGCCTGCAATAGCCTACTGGAAAGATTGAGACTCTTCATGTGGATCCTCCGTGGGAGCCTGTTGAGACAAGACTTGAGTCAGGTACTGTCCCAATAGGCCATTCCCCATAAACTTTACCCTTCAAAGAATTAAAGTGGTCAGCTTGAATATTTCATTCTTTTGCCTTATCCGGGCATGCGTTACTCCCGCCAGTTTATGGCAGGCTCTTTCCTTGTCGGCAGCCTGTGATAAGCATATTCCCGGTAGCCGATCATCAGTGCGCCGCAGCAGACATGCCCTTCAGGCAAGGCGAGGAGTTCCTGCAACTGAGGACTCTGGGATGCCGCCATCATAAAGAACCCGGCCCAACAGGCGCCGAGGCCGACCGTCGGCGCAGCCAGATCCAGGAATGTCAGCGCGATAGTGCTGTCCACCTGGGCCAGCGGATACGAAGCGGGGGCATGGGCAACAACAAGTGCCGGTGCCCCGCGCAGAACCGGATCTTTCCCCGCTTCCCACGCCGCCACGGAGCGCTCCAGCCGGTACGCCTGCGCCAGTGGATGCCCCGCCTTGATCAGATTGCGGAGCATGTCGATGATCAGTGCGCCCATGGCATGAAGCTGTTCCCGCGAATTGATGACCAGCCACTGCACCTGCTGGCTGTTGGTGCCGGTCGGGGCATAGTGGGCCAGGTCGATCAGCCGGGCCAGCTTCTCACGCTCCACCGTTTTAGGGCTGTAGGTGCGAATCGACCGGCGTGAGCGGAAAAACTGTTCCGCCTGATCACTGCCGAGCGCCAGTTCCGCTCTCACGGGAGGGCAATCCGTTACCTTCATCTTATCCAGAGAGAGGGCGCCGTGCGGGCAAATCGCGACGCAATGGCCGCATGAAATACAGAGTTCCTCCAGCCCCGACACCAGATTGGGCACCAGACCGTCCTTCATTTCGATGATGCTCATCGGGCATACCGCTTTGCAGATGCCGTCATGCCGGCATTTTTCCTGATCCACGTTGATGTGACGCATGTGACCCTCCTGGAGGAATAGTTAATAGTGACTTGCAAAAGGCAAGTTGCTGTGGGAAAAACAAGATACAGGAGTAACGAGCCGTTTTCAACTGTCTACACGGGAACGACTTAAAGGGAGGGGAAACCGATGGATAGCACTGCAAACCGCACCCGCTGCGTCTGGGCCGGCAACGATCCTCTATATCAAGCCTATCACGACGAGGAATGGGGTGTGCCGGTCCACGATGACCGCCTGCTGTTCGAATTCCTGACACTGGAGGGGGCTCAGGCCGGGCTTTCATGGATCACGATTCTGCGTAAACGGGCGGCCTACCGCACAGCCTTCGCCAACTTCGATCCGGAAGTAGTGGCCCGTTTTGATGGCGCAAAAGTGGCGGAGCTGCTGGTCAACCCCGGCATTGTCCGCAATCGCCTCAAGGTGGCATCGACCATCACCAACGCCCAGGCATTCCTGAAGATACAGGAGGAGTTCGGCTCCTATGACGCCTACCAGTGGCGCTTTGTTGACGGTGCGCCGATTCAGAACTCCTGGCAGAGCATGCAGGAGATTCCGGCCAGTACGCCGCTGTCGGAAGCCATGAGTCGCGACCTGAAGAAACGCGGCTTCCGTTTTGTCGGCAGTACCATCTGCTACGCCCATATGCAGGCGATCGGTATGGTCAATGATCACACGGTTGATTGTTTCCGCTGGCGGGAGTTGAGAGGGTAGGGGAGTTCAATTGCTAGACAAGGCGGCAACGATGACTATCGTAAAATGTCAAAATCAGGCAGCACCAATTCCTGTTTGAAAAAGCCCCGTCCGGCGCGTATGATGGCCGTCGGGGAGAATCTGGAATGACGGTGTGGTTCATGTATATCGCCCTTGGGGCGTTCGCGGGGGTTCTGGCCGGTTTGCTCGGCGTCGGCGGTGGTCTGGTAATAGTACCGGTGCTCACCTTCATTTTTACCGCCCGGAATCTGTCTGATGCGCATATCCTTCACCTGGCCCTCGGCACCTCCCTGGCCAGCATCATGTTCACCTCGGTTTCCAGCCTGCGGGCACACCACCTGCGGGGCGCCGTTGACTGGCTCGTGGTGAGGCGCATCAGCTTCGGAATCATGGTCGGCACCTTCGGCGGCTCGTGGGTCGCCGCCCAGCTTTCCACCCGTTTACTTAAAGGCTTTTTCGTTGTATTCCTCTATTACGTCGCCACACAGATGTTGCTCAACATCAAGCCCAAGCCGCATCGGCAGCTCCCCGGATATGCCGCTATGTTCGGCGTCGGCGGGGTGATCGGCGGAGTATCCAGCCTGGTCGGCATCGGAGGCGGCAGCCTGTCGGTCCCCTTTCTGACCTGGTGCAACGTCGCCATTCACCGTGCCATCGGCACCTCCGCCGCCATCGGTTTCCCCATCGCTCTGGCCGGGTCGGTCGGCTATGTGGTCAACGGCCTGTCGGCTCCGCTTCCGCCGCACAGTCTCGGCTTCGTTTATCTCCCCGCTCTGATTGGCATCGCTGCCGCCAGTATCATCACCGCCCCGCTCGGCGCGAAGCTGGCGCACAACCTGCCGATTGACAAATTGAAGAGGATCTTTGCCCTGTTGCTGATCGTGATGGGAACCAAGATGCTGTTGAGTCTGGTGTGACGAATAGACAAGGAAGGGTCAGAGCTCGCAACTAAAGATGGAATATGGCTTAATTAAGCACCTTTTGGCTATCGCGCGCCTTTGCATGTATTCCGTGATGCTGACACACACACTCCGGTGCATTCGGCTTTTCCATGATTATTGATGATTGCAGAACCGCCCCGTTGCGATGAACACAATATCGTACCGGTCATGGTAACAACACATTCACCAAGACCACAAACTACCTCGTCGTTTTTGTCTTTTGTAATAGTCCCGCCAGGAGGAGCACATACGATTTTACCGGCGTTATTCTGTGCGCAGTTGCCATTAGCAAAGGCACTGGAAGCAAAAAAAAGAAAAAGTCCGATTACGAATATATATTTGCTCATAAGACCTCTATTTCAGCATTTCATTAACAACGGGTTTAGTTATTGGCTGGAGTTTCCTGTAAGTTGCCTAAAAACAAGCAATAAGAATTAATATTGCACGATTACAAGCTTTATTAACTGTTAATCTCGTGACCGTACATCATCACTAACGTGGCCCGGTTTTCGAGACAGAGCGGGCATAATTCCCCGGCATCCTTCCACACTTCTGCGGCCAGCCATTCTCCTGCCTCGGCATAGAGGGACCGGGCTGCGGTCTCATCAAATTCCTTTCCGCACATTGAGCAGCACTTCATGGCAGACCAGCTATTATTGCAAGCGCCCGGTCGTATTCACGGCGCAGCATGTCCAGCTCATCTGTGCCGATAATGCTCCAGGGCAGGAATTCATCATCTGCAATCATGCGCTGCACATATCCGTCAGTATCGATGCCACAGGATCTGGCGGCCTTTTTAAGGTTAGCTCCCTCAGCCATTGCGATGAGCAGTGCTGACAAGCGGCGATCTCCGCGCGACAGGAGTGCTTGCAAATAGGATTCACGCAGGCTTTCTACCTTTAGTTTGACATTGGAGAGGCGGCGCAGACGAGTCTCCAGCAGCTTGACCTTGCGCTCTAGCGAGGGGAGCGGCTCCATGCCGCACCATTGAAAGGGGGTAAACGGTTTGGGAATGAAGGGGTTGACTGACACGGTAATTTCGCCCAGCCTTTTGTTGGCGCGCCCGCGTTCGATGACCCGCTCCCGGATTGTTTCTACCAACCATACCAGTTCGTCAAGGTCTGCATCAGTTTCGCCCGGCAGGCCGATGATGAAGTACAGCTTCAGATTAAGGATGTCACGTTCGATCAACATTCCGCAAGATTCCAGAATCTGAGCCTCGGTCAGGTTCTTGCGTATCACGTCACGCATCCGCTGCGAGCCCCCTTCCGGGGCCAGTGAAATCGTTTTATGGCCGCTGGCAATCAGTGCATCCAGCATGTCATGATCAATCCGGTCAACGCGCAGGGATGAGACCGAGACTTTGGCGCCTTTTGCTACGATATATCGGCAGAGCCGACCGATCTCGGCAAAGTCGGATACCGCCGCACCCACCAGCCCCACTTTGCGGCGATGGACAAGCCCCTGGTCGATCCGGGCGACAATGTTATCGAAGGGTTGTTGGCGAAAGGCGCCATAGATAAAACCGGAACTGCAGAAACGACAGCCGCGTGGGCACCCCCGGCTGACTTCAACGAGGAACATGTCTCCGAATTCGGTGTTTTCGGTCAGGATCTGTGATGCGGAGGGTTCGTGCTGTTCCAGGCAGACCGGTTCGCGCTCTACCGGCAACGGGGCGCCGGATTCTGAAACGTACCCGATTAGTGTTCCTGAATGATATCTGGGCTCATAAAAAGCCGGGATGTATACGCCGGAAATTGCGGATAACGCTAGCAGCAACCCGCGTCTGCCGCTATCGACCGGAGACAGCAGCGTTGCAATTATGGCGGGTATGACATCTTCACCCTCTCCGATGCAGATGGCGTCGAAGAAATCCGCGACCGGCTCGGGGTTGATAAAGAAGGCGGCGCCGCCGGCTATGATCAGCGGATCGGACTGGTTGCGCGTGCTGGAGAGTAGTGGAATTCGCGCCAGATTGAGGATCAGGGGGATATTAAGATAATCCGGCTCAAACGAGGTGGAAAAAGCGACTACATCAAAATCATTAAGGGAGGTCGAAGACTCCAGCGATAGCAGCGGCGTGCCACTGCGTCGGTATTCCTCCAGCTCCTCATGATCGGGAAGAAAGGCACGTTCACAGCGGATATCGGTTGAGTCGGCCAACAGCGAATACACCGTCTGAAAGCCAAGGCTGCTCATGCCGGTTTGATAGCGGCTTGGGGAAACGAGACATATGGAAAGCTGGCCCACTCGGCCGTGCGGGTGCAGATGGGTCTCTGACTGGAACAAAGCCCTGTATTTACTACGGATACTGTTGCTCATGGCAGCCAGACCGCTATATTGTAAGTTTTATGCGACAAATAGGCACAATTATTTTTTTTCTGATGCTTTAGCAACTTCAATTGAAATCTCACTTTTTCTGGAAGCGACCAGCACCGGTCTGATATCCGGGACCATGATGCGCTTGGTAAAGGAGCTTGGTGCCCCTTTGTAATACAGGTTAGCTTCGAGCGTCACCTTACCTGAAAAATCAGCAGGAAGCTTGAGATAATACATCTCATTGCGAATCTCGGTAGCTCTTAAGCGGTTGTCAAAGGCAATTTCTACTGCATCGTACTGAAAGAGCGACTGACGCCCAGCGGCGTTTACCATTACTGACCGGTACAGGCGTGACCCTGCCGGTACATCGTTTGCAAGGATGGCGGCATCATCAGGTGAAGCCCCTGCTATTGAATAATAGTCTGAGCTGCCGGGTACTGCTGTGTGCGGCAAAAACGGGATCTTTGTCCCATCAGCCGCGGTTGCCGTTACTACAAGCCACATGAAGCGAAGGTCTGAGCTTCCGCTCGGCATTTTGTGCCCCGTCCGTTCGTTGTTAACCAGGACTGCAAATGGAAACAGGCCGCCCGAATCAAGAGCTTGGGATCCGACCCTGAAATCCAGCAGCAGGGCGTCCTGCTGCTGGATTATGCTGTGCGCTCCCGGAAAAGAGTGGTTATATAATTTATCATGCTCTTTCTGTTTATTGACAACAAACCCGATATTCACGTAGGCAGCTTCACCTCGGGCAAAATCGGCGACTCCTTTACTCAGAAATCCGTCTTTACTCATATGGCATTCCTGACATGTAAAACTGCTCGTGTTACCGCTGATCCCGTAGCTGCTCTCACGCCATTCATCATAGGTGGATTTCACTGCGAGGCCGATATGATTGGTGGCATTATGACAGTTGCCGCAATATTCGGCGAGCTGCATAAAACCGGAGTATTCGGAATGGTGGTCCACTGACCCTTCTTCCAGGTAAGGTCCCTGTTTCTTTCCGGATCGGACCTGCTTGTAATCGCCGTTTTCGGCTTGTCCTTCCAATGTATGACAAAAGTCGCAGGTCACGCCGGTTTCAAATCGATTCGCCTGGGCTGGCGTGGTGACAAGTCCGGTATAGTTCATGAAAACTATCGGAGCATGGCATGCTATGCATTTGCGTGCTTCAGGGATAAGTGCAGCATCTAATTGGGCTCGCGGAACAACATCGTTGAAGTACTGAGCATTGAAAAGAGGGTTTGTGAATGCTTTTGCATGCATTGACTCCTCATATTGGCGATATTGATCCGTATGGCATCCACTGCACTGAATCGATGATTCATAAGAATATTGTAGCCTGCTCACGGCTTGTTCATTATTGGAAATGGAAGGCTCTGGCTGAAGCTGATCTGACGCGCAGGCAGCAAGCAGAACACAAAATAGCATGCAACTTATTTTCATATTAATATTGACCCTTTATCGCGGTGTTTATTGCGACTGATTTAAAGAACCTAATAAAAAACGCCGCAAGCAGCGGCGTTTTCAATTCTGTATTGTGGGAGTTACTCAGGCTTTTGAGAGCGAAACGTACTGTGGAAATGAGGCGGAGCCGGTCAGAACGCTAAAAGCCGCGTCCCTGAAATGGGCCGGTGCAAACAGGGCGCCGCGCAGGAGTTGCTTTGACAGTCTGGCATTCAGAGTGACGCTACCGGTATCCGAAGTGATTGTAAGGGCGTCTCCGGCAGAGACACCTATTGCTGTGGCATCTGTTTCCGAAAGCTCAATATAAGCTTCACCGGCAACCAGCATATTATTGTCGGAAAAGGTTGTTATCGAGCCGTTATGGTGCAGAACCGGTCCGACTGTCAGGGCATAAGGACGGTTTGCTGCGGCTGGCGCAGGAACTGTCGGGGTCAGCGGCGCGCAGATCGCAGTAGTAATACGGTTTTTGATACGCCCCATCCGGCATCCTTCATGATCGCAGACTTCACTGTAGAGACCGGTCAGGGTTGTGATTTCATGGTGCAGGGCATCAAGCGACAACGTAGCTTCGATTCCCTGCGGAGAAATCATGCTGTGCAGGGTGAGCAGAATATCAGCATCGGTGCGCGCATCTCCTGCCGTTTTTACTGCGGCACTGAAGCACTGTACCCGATTGTCGATAGAAGTAAACGAACCGGCTTTTTCTGCTCCGGTTGCGGCCGGAAGGAAGACATGTGCCAGCTTGGCAGTTTCGGTCAGGAAGATGTCCTGAACCACCAGCAGTTCCAATTTTTGGAGAGCCGCCATGGTGCGTGTACGATTCGGCAGGAAATGGAGCGGGTCACTTCCCATGACATATAGCGCCTTGATCTGGCCGGATTCGATCGCATCAATGATCTGGAAGAGATCTTTGCCTGGAATTGCAGGAACAGTGGTATTCCAGGCGGTGCCGAAGGCTGCTGCGGCACGCTCGTAGGTATGATAACCAGGGAGATACTCGGGGCAGACACCCATGTCCAGCATTCCCTGGGTATTGTTCTTTTCATCCAGCGGATAAATTCCGGCTCCTGCCTCGGTGACAGCACCGGTAAGCAGCGCCAGGTCAACAGTGCCGGTGACGGCGTTTTTGTAGTCTGCTGATCTGATGACGTCGGCACCATAGATAACTGCAGTGCGACCACCTGAACAGATCAGAGCGGCAGCTTGACGTAACTGAGTTTCGGTGATTCCTGAAAGCTCGCTGATGCTCTCGAAAGTGATCGCGTCAAGCGCAGCTTTCAACTTTTCAAGTTCCTTCAGATTCGCAGTTGTTGCAAGCCCCTCTGCCAGTACGGCCTTGTTAAGGCCGGCAACCAGCCAGGCTTCACTGCCTGGACGGCACTGCAGGAAGGCGTTGGCTAACTTGTTCATCGAACCGGCGCGGCTGCCGGCCAGCACCAGTTTGGCATCGTTTTTAGTGGCCGCCTGAATGACACGATAAGCGAACCCGGCGGATTCGGCCTTGAGGTCAGCTCCGATTACAACGATTGCTGTAGCCTTTTCAATTGTATCCATTCCGAAGGTGCCGCCGCTGTAGCCGAGCATTTCCCACTGGATCACCTGCGCAGGGAGATACCCGAGACGAGCTTCGGAGTCGATATTGTTGCTACCCAGCGCTTCGCGCAGGAACTTCTGGAAGAGATAACTTTCTTCGTTGGTTACCCGCGGCGAGCCGATGCCGGCAACGGCACTCCCGCCCGAGGCTCCGGCGATATCCTTGAGACTCGCAGCCGCAGCTCCAAGCGCCTGATCCCAGGTTGCTTTTTTTAGTCCACCGGTACTGTTTTTCACCATGGGCGATGTTATGCGAGCCGCTGCATTGAAAGCGGCATATCCGAAACGGCCGTTGACGCAGAGATTGCCGCGATTAAAGCCGTCATCGGAACTGGTTACCCGCTCGACCCTGCCATCCTTGGCATGATATTCGATTTCGCAGCCGGAGGAGCAGAATGCGCAGATGCCGGGGGTCACTTCAAATGCCCATGGGCGCCCCTTGAATTTGGAGGGTTTGCTGATCAGGGTGCCGGTGGGACAGACGTTTATGCAGTTGCCGCAGAAATCGCAGTCGAGCGGTTCACGGGTCATGGTGTCGATGATTGTATTGTCACCGCGATCGACAATCTCAATCGCTTCGCGCCCGACAACTTCACGGCAGGCCTTGACGCATTTTTCACAGAGGATACAGCGGTTAGGGTCGCTCTCCAGCAGCTTCCAGTCATAACGGATCGGCAGGCGTTCCAGATCGGCCGCATAGCTGTTTTTGTCGACCTTGAGGGAATAACAAGCGTCCTGCAGATCGCATTCTCCGGCAGCGTCGCAGACCGGACAGTCCAGCGGATGATTGACGAGCATCAGCTCCAGGGTCTTCTTGCGGTCGGACTCAAGTTCCGGTGATGTTGTGGTGACCGTAATGCCGTCCTTGACCGGAGTGTTGCAGGCGGTCATGAAGCGTTCGACACCTTCAACCTTGACCACGCAAATCCGGCAGGCTCCGGTAGTGGAAACCTTCTTCAGCCAGCAAAGTGTCGGGATCTTGATACCCAACTCTGCCGCCGCCTCAAGGATTGTTGCACCGACAGGCACCGTTACCTGTTTGCCGTCAATGGTCAATGTTGCCGTCGTCTTCTTGTCGCTGGACTCTGTATGTGCCATGCCTTATATCTCCAATAAATTGCTTAGATACGTACTATATGAAAAGCTACAGGGTTACCATCGCCATCCGGTAACATCTGAGACAGCGATCAGCCTCGACTTGTGCCGTGGTGTCGCTGAAACCAAGTTCGACCTCCCGGTAATTGCCTTTGGCCGCACGTTCTTTGCCATGCACCTCTTTCTGGCCGGCGCGATCACAGGAGTCCAGCCAGGCAACTTTTTCGCCTTTGTCATAGACACCCAGATAGGTCAGCAGGTCATCGAAGATGTCCTGCTCCGAAAGATAAGCCTTGCCTTCTTCCAGCCAGCGCTGGATGACCAGAGCGGCGCGGTGGGCATTGCCGATGCAGGCAACAACCGTCAACGGCCCGATTTCTGCGTCACCCCCGGCAAACACGCCATCGCAGTCGGTGATCAGCGAACGGGATAACATATTACCCATACCGTCTTTCAGATCCTTGCCGTCGGCATCCTTCAGTGGCAGATACTTGGTTACGATCGTGTTCCATTTGGTGATATCAATGCCCATGTCCGGAGGAATAAAGCCCAGATCCGGATCCTGACCGATGGCAGGAATGATAGTGTCGCATTCGACGATAAACTCACTGCCCGGCACCGGTTCGGGACGGCGGCGGCCGGAAGCATCAGGCTCACCCATCGCCATGCGGACGCATTCGACGCCGGTCACCTGCTCGTTGGCGTCAACTACGACTCTGGTCGGGAGTACCTGGAATTCAAAGCGGACCCCTTCCTCATCGGCGCCGTCAACCTCCCACACGTCGGCCGGCATCTCCTTGCGGGAACGGCGATAGAGAAGGATAGATTCTTCAGCGCCTTCACGCAGCGCAACCCGGACACAGTCGATAGCGGTGTTGCCGCCGCCGACCACACAGACCTTCTTGCCCATGCCGGTCGGACGCCCCAGATAAGCCTCGCGCAGGAAATCGATACCTCCGGAGAGGAAGCCCTTGTAACCCTTATCCTCGCCTTCGACACCCATCGGCTTGGAGCGGTGTGCACCGGGTGCCAGGAACACGGCATCATACTGCTGTTTCAGCTCCGGCAGTGTGATGTCTTTGCCGACCCGCATATCGTATTTGATCTCGGAGCCGACCGATTCGATAATATCAACGTCGCGCTGCAGGATGTGCCGCGGCATACGATATGCGGGAATGCCGACGGCAATCATGCCGCCGCCGTACCCTTTGGGCAGTGCCTCGTAGATAGTGGATTTATACCCTTCCAGCCCCAGGTAGTAGGCGCAGGCAAGTCCGGCAGGGCCCGCACCGACGATGGCCACTTTTTTGTTTTTTGCCGGTTTGGTCTTTATTGGCGGGGTGATATTGTGCTGCCACTCGTAATCCGAGGCGGTGCGCTTCAGAACCATGATGTTGACTGATTCATCGACGTTCTTGCGACGGCAGGCGGTCTCACATGGATGTGGGCAGACCCGGCCGCAGACAGCCGGCATCGGCATATTCTCGCGGATGGTGGCCAGAGCGGCACCGTACTGATAATTCTTGATCTCCTCGATATATTTGGGAATATCGATATGAGCCGGGCATTTGTCCATGCAGGGGGCGGTGATTTTGTGGATGTAGCGCCCCCCCTTTTCGACGGCGCGTCTTTCTTTAAGACGGGCCACAAAGTCGGCACGGTAGTGTTTTACTGCATCGAAAACCGGCACCGTGGCACTCTGGCAAAGTGTGCACTTGCAGTTTTTAAGAAGCTCGGCCAGGTCACCGACAGTATCCAGATCCGCCTCAGTCGCCTTTCCTGTCAGTACATTCTGGAACAAGTCCATTAATACCTTGGTGCCCTTCTTGCCGGGAGTACATCTGCCGCAACAGTAGAGGGTCTGGACTCTCTTCATATATTCTGCAGTCATGCCCGGTACATCGACATCCTTGTCGAAAAGGATGATGCCGTCCCATCCCATAAATGCCCGTAACGGTTGCTCTGCATCAAATGCGACCGGCAACCGGTAGCTGACTGCCTGCGGTTCCCCGGAAACATTCCTGTTATCGACTGCATTTCCGCCCCACGTGGAAAAGACGACCTGTGCCACAAAAACCTCCACCAACCAACCCTGTTTACAGAGTCAAGTGCTTGCAATTATTGGATAAAATACATTTTTAGAATTGTATACAGTATGCATGATTATCACAATAACACCCTATAAATCAAGGAAAAAACTGAAAGGCTTATCGTAGTTTTCTATCAACTGGTTTTGCCTTTTGTCCGAGATGTGTTATACGGCTTATGCGCATGTTTGTTTTTGATCCTTATTTAAGGAGAATTAAATCTTATGGCAGACAACCAAAATCTTGATGAAGCATTCCGCTCTCTCTTTGAAACTAATATGGGAATATCACAGGGGGAGCGGATACTGGTGTTCAGCGACGTCATCCGCTCTGACGAGACCCTGACTGCATCCGATCTTGACAGACGGACACGGCTGAATGCTACCGCACGTGCGGCGGCCGGATTCGCTGCAAGGGTGTATGGCAGCGGTGCTTTTACGGATTTCCCCGCTACCTCGGCATCGGGGGTTGAGCCGCCGGAAGATCTATGGCTTGCAACCTTCGGCGATAGCATCATTGCGAGATTGAAGAGGGAGGGGTTACTGGCAAAACTGCTTGCCAAGGCGGCCACGACTGAAGAGATCGCCTGCGCCAGAGAAATAGTTCTGGAGCACCGGAAGGATGTTGCCGGGATCATTATCGCCCTGGCAAATAACTCCACCAGTCACACCCGTTATCGTGCGCTTGCCTGCGCTGCCGGATGCCGTTTTGCCAGTCTGCCGCATTTCGACCCCGACATGTTCCACACGTCAATGACCGTGGACTGGAGCGTCCTGGCAGCGCGTACCGCCCGTCTTGTGGAAGCGGTCAACAGAGCCGAATGGATTCGCGTCACCACTCCTAACGGCACCGACATGAACATCTGCAAACAGGGGCGGCGGGCCGAAGGGGACGACGGTCTGCTGACCGCGCCGGGTAGCTTCGGCAATCTGCCGGCCGGCGAAGCCTATCTGGCGCCGCTGGAGGGGAAGAGCCACGGGGTGATGGTGATTGAGTGGGGACCGACCCGCAAGCTGGACGAACCGCTCCGCCTGACAGTAGAAAACGGCGTGGTCGTGCGTATAGAAGGTAATGACTGCCATAGGGTCAAGCTGGAGGCCCGATTTGCCGAAACCGCTAACTGCCGAAATATTGCCGAGCTGGGCATTGGCACCAATGAGAAGGCCAGTCGTCCCGACAACGTGCTGGAAGCGGAGAAGATTCTCGGCACGATTCACATCGCCCTCGGCGACAATACCGGCTTTGGAGGCACGGTCAGCGCGCCGTTTCACGAAGACTACGTATTTTATCAGCCGACTCTGACTGCGCTTATGGCGGATGGGAGCGAGCAAGTTATTATCAATGCAGGGGAGTTCCTGGTTTAGTAGTCATGCCATGCAAGCCGGGATGGTAAGCGTGCAGTGAGCGGGGACGGGTATGAAGCGAGCCTTACTGATACTATTATTTACTATGGTGATTTGTTCCAATGAGATGGCCATTGCTGAGGGACCGCTCTCCTGGCCGATCGCGTGCGTCCCGGGGTTGAGTTGCCTTGAAGAACCCAGGGACAGCGGCATCGGCTACCCCGACATCGGGGTGAACGACGAAACTTTACGGTGCCATACTCCGGCATACAAGGGACACACCGGCACCGATATCTTCGTTGACTCCGTTGACAGCAACGTCCCGGTAATGTCTGCCGCCAACGGGCAGGTCATGTGGGTGGAAGACGGCAAGTTTGACCGTTGCCCCAACCAGGACGAACCGGATTGCAAACCGAGGATTACGCCGATCTGTTCCGGATCGGCCGGTTCCTGGGGGCCGGACACCACTCTTTCCTGCAACGGCAACGCATGCGACTGTCTGTGGGGGTTTAATGCCGGCAATTTCGTGCTGGTGCGGCATGACGATATCCGTGGCATTGCTTTCACGCTGTATGCCCACCTCCAGAAAGGATCCATTACGGTCAGTGGCGGCCAGAACGTCCACCAGGGAGATCAGATCGCCCGTGTCGGCAGTTCGGGAAACTCTTTGCGGCCTCACCTGCATTTCAGCGTGTGGCGTACCATGGTCGGCAGCCTCGAAGTGACAAATCCCTGGGGCAGCAGATGTTACAAGGATCAGCATGCCCTCTGGCATTCCGATCCACCTTTTTTGGCCAATCTCCCTTCGGTTTCAAAAAACTCCGGCGTCGCGTTAGGCATGACGCAGCGAGTCGATTGAACCGGAAGCTTCCAGTGTATCCGCAGTCTTCAGCCTGTCTATTCAGCGCACGTTATCTGCTTCATGATTTCCCGTGCCGACGCCGCATCCTGCTGTCACTAAAGGCATAAGTTGGCAGAGTAAAAAACCATAATATGGCTATAAAGAGCCGCGTCTTACCCAAAAAGGTAACGCGGCTCTTTATAGCCGCTCGACTTTTACAATTTCCCTTGGTACAGCAGCGATCCGGGAAAATTCATCGATAAACAGCCCTTGTTCCCGGCGCAGAAACTCCTCGTCAAATTCCTTGAATCTTAAATATGGCACTGCCTGACCTGTCTCACAGTAAAAAAGGCCTCAGGGGAGAGCGCTGTGAACTATTTTCTGCGGATATCTCTTGCTGGACCGATGATTGTGAAATTGTCGCATGTGCTTCCATGGCACATCTGAGCTTGATGGAAGCGTCCGTCAACAGGGGCACTATTTCTTCCGGATTCTTTGCTACTGTAGCAAGCTTGAACGCGATGTCACGAATTGCTTCTGAAACTACACGGGAATTATCTCCGTTTATCGCTGTTTCCCGTGCCCGTTGGAGATACTTTCCAACTGCCAGGGCCGCAAGTCCTCCCTCAATAATTGCGCCAAGCACATCATCCAGTTTCCGGGCATTGGCGAGCATGCGCAGGACTCTGTGATGCATCCTTACCCGGCTCTTTTCAACCTTCAGGAGCGAATCAGCTGAAGACATGGCGTTTAAATCATTGACAATGGCAATCAGAATTGATCGCAGACGCCGTGCGGGGTCGATCGGCAGCAGGAAGCGGAAGAAGATGATCGCGACGGCAATCCCTCCGAGGCATGCCAATCCACCGGTCACGTAGGTAGCGGGAGGCGGGACTGAAGGCACACCCGGCTGCATGACAAACAGGAAAAACAGCATGAAATCCATGGCGCCCAGGGCTGTCCGGCGATGTGTCAAGGCAACTATGCCGACCATCAGAACGGGGACGCAGAGAAGTTCTTGCAGAATCAGATCGCTGGTCCGTGACAGCAGGACTAACCGGTAGAAAAACGCAATCGCAACACCAACTGATGCACCGCAGAAAATATGGGAAAGCATGACCGACGGGCGATCATGGGTGGAAAAAAAACTGACCATAATTGACGCCGCCATCAGCATCAACGGCCCTTCTGCCCATCCGGCACCACACCACACCGTACCAACAGCAGCAATTGCCGCTCCGGCCCGCAGTGCCGACCGCCCTGCTTCCAGCCAGTCACGATGCCTAATGAATGTTTTGCTGACTGCTTTCTCGGTATCAGGTGACGTTGTGTCCCATTCATCAATGACAAGCTGCAGGGTTCTCATCAATTCCCCCAGCGTTTCACCCAGGAGGGGAACATGCATCTCAGTCTCAGCCATCACCGCCTCAACGTCAGCGGCCTCCGGCATGGTAGTACCATGTTCCTCCAGATGTTGAGCAACCTCTTCCAGATGGTTGGCCAAAGATTCACGCCAGTGATTGTCTTCGGGGTTGCAGCGGCTCAAGGTCCCTTCCGCCAGTGTGCCGGCTTCCAACAGAGAAAGTAGCGAGACGATCAGGCCACTGATGTGACGTTTCCTTCGCTTGAGATCTATTGACCCGGCCCAGGCGGCATCAAGAGCCCCCTCGATATCTGAAATTTCCATCAGGATATCCTGGCGCAGCTCACTCGATTCGAATTTTTCACCGCCGCGTACGAGCAGCGCTACCCACTGAATATGCGCTACAGCGGCCGCCCGCAGGCGATCCAATAGCTCACTCTTTGACCGGCGATGGGTGAAGAAAAGAGTAACCGTCGTAGAAACGATAATCCCAATGACAATGCAGGCTATTCTTCCAAACACGAGGTTATGAAGGTGTGGTGGATTGCTGTAACCGGCCATGGCAACAACGGCGCCTGTACAGCCGGCCACCATGGCACCATAGGAGCGGAGACCGTATACCAAGTTGCCTGCACCGACGCATCCTGCAAGCCAAAAGGAAAGCATGATCGTTAGCCCCGCAGGTGACTGGGAAGTGAGCAGCATCGCTAATCCGGCTGTTGAGCCAACGGCGGTACCGATCAGGCGATAATAGCTCTTTTCCAGTAACAAGCCTCTCGTCGGCTGAATCACAATTAGTGCCGTCATTGCTGCCCAAAAGGGGCATTCCAGTTTCAGCTCAACCGCCACTGTCACGGCGATCAAGGCGGCAATGGTTCCCCGAGCGGCAAGCAAGATGCGGTGTCGCTCACGATATAATATGCGCCCTATTTTCATTGTTTTCCGCGTTGCCGCACCTCACTGACACTTGCTTCAAGGGCCAGGATGAACTGCCCGAAACGGGTAACTTCGCCGTTGCTATACTTACTGAGAAGCTGGTTTTCGAGAGGTACAATGATGTCCTGAATCTGAGCGACAAGCTGCTGTCCTTCTTCCGTCAGAAATAGGAGTTTCGCACGTCGGTCAGTACCATCTTCAGAGCGAAGGAGCAATTTCTTGGACACGAGGGTGTCAAGGAGGTGAACAAGAGAAGGGCCTGTGATGCCAACCGATGCCGCCAGATCCTTTTGACGGACGCCATCTCCAAGCAGGTGCAGATGCAGAAGAGGACGCCAAGTGGCGTCAGTCAGACCAACGGCCTGGAACTCGGCATCAAGAAGCTGGCGCCAGCGGCGGGCCAGGAGGCCAAGATGGTAGAGAAGATTATCGCGATTAATTTTTTTATCTGATTTATTCATGACAAATAGATAGCATGCTACCTATTATGGTGCAATCTATTTTTTTGTTTGCCACTATTAAGAGGTTGAAATCAATGGCATCGCTGGAGTTACCGAGGTCTTCCCTCAGTCAAACCAGGGGCTACAAGAATAAAGGATTAATAAAATTAACTTTACCAACATCAAGCTCCTCGCTTTGCAGGAGAGCATCTTTGAAACCCGGAAAACCATTTACACAAAATTCTTTACAGGCCTCTTTGCACAATGAAAAGTATTTACTCCGTCTTACGTCCATATATTATACCAAGCTTGCTCATTCGCCCTCTAAGTGTATTCGGGTTGATGCCGAGCAATTCCGCCGCTCCACCCGGACCATGAATCTTCCCTTTGGTCATTTTAATTACCTTGCTAATTTGCAACGACATCGCTTCATCAAGATTTAATGGACCACTGTCTATTCTTTCCGTGACGGATTGCGTTTCGCTGCTGCTTCCACTTGGTAACAGAGAATCAAACCTCAGTTGTCCCTCCCGCTGCCGGATCAGTTCCCTCTCCACAAGGTTTTCCAGCTCTCGCACATTCCCCGGCCAGCTGTAATTCATCAGCCTCTCCAAAGCACCGGGGGCAATGGATGGAGGAGTGGCAATCCCCAACTCTCTGCATTTCTGTTCCACAAAGTGGCGTGTAAGAGCCGGTACGTCGTCCTTGCGCTGCCTTAATGGCGGGATGATGATCGGAAACACATTCAACCTGAACCACAAGTCTTCCCGAAACCTGTTTTCCGAAACCATGCTCTCCAGGTTGCGATGGGTGGCTGCAATTACCCTGATATCAACAGAGATGGGCCTGTCTCCTCCTACCCTTTCAATCTCTTTATTTTGAAGTACACGCAAAAGCCGAACCTGAGCTTGGGGCGGCAACTCCCCGATTTCGTCAAGGAAGACAGTGCCGCCTGTTGCTCTCTCGAAGC
>JANYBN010000091.1 GCA_025360785.1 Geobacter sp. | reverse complement strand
AAGTACGCTCTAAAATGGCTCTGGACGCGATTATAATGGCTTTGGCTATGTTCACCGCTGTGTTTTACAGTTTGTTGCTTTAAATAACGTGACTAAAAATGTCATCTGATTTCAAATAAGCCCTTGTCGGACAGAAACTAGTTAAATAAAATGCGATTTTGTAACTCAGATATTTAATATACATAATCAGTCAGGAGATTTCATTGGCAACTACTGAACGAAGCTTTATTACCAACGTATGGGATTTTTTCTGTTCACTTAAACTGACCCTTTTTCTGCTGATTTCATTGGCATTGACATCGATAATAGGCACAGTTTTGCCGCAGGGTGCACTACCACCTGAATATGTTGCCCAGATCAGTTCCACTAAGCTTCAGATATACACCAAACTAGGCTTCTTTGACATGTACCACTCCTGGTGGTTCATTGCGTTGCTGTATGTTTTTAGTCTGAATCTTGTCTCCTGCTCTATCAAACGGCTTCCTCACGTATTCAAGTTCATCAGCGAACCGACCCTGGTCCTGGGTGAGGGGCAACGGAACTCTTTTTCGTTAAAACAAGAGATGTCGTATTCAGGACCCATCGAAAAAGGGAAAGAGCGCCTATTGGAATTTTTGGTGAAAGAGTTTTCTACACCTGTAATCACTGAACATAACGGTGAATACCACCTGTTTGCGCAGAAAACGGCATGGTGCCGCTTGGGCGTCTATGTCGTTCACCTCAGTATATTGGTGATCTTTGTTGGGGCAATCATCGGGTCATTGGCCGGATACAAGGGGTATGCCACTATTGTCGAAGGAACCAGTATCAATGCGTTTGAGGGGCGAGATGGACAGCAGATGCCACTTGGATACGAAGTGCTTTGCGAAAAGTTCAATGTGGAGAAATACGCTAACGGTTCGCCCAAGGAATTCAGGAGTACCCTGACTGTCCTGGAAAATGGCAAACCGGTTCCTGGCTATTCACAGGTGAAGGTTATAGTCAATAAGCCCATGACCTACAAAGGTATAACGTTTTATCAGTCCAGTTATGGACAGGCGAATGATCCCAGTACATTTTTCTTCTCGGTCAAGCAACGTGCCACCGGCAAGACGGAGCAGATTGCTCTGCGCCCGAAAAACCTGACCAGTTTGCCCGATGGTCGCACAGCTACTATTGTTGATTTGACTGATAACCCAGGTGAGGGGATGGCAGCAGTAATCGGGGTGAGCGAAAAAGGTGGAGAACCAAAATACTTCAAGGTCTTAAAGAACTATCCCACCATGGATGACATGCGTGGCGACAGTCTTGTATTTATTTTTACCGGGACCGATGCCAAACAATATACCGGTCTGCAGGTCGCTAAAGATCCCGGCGTCTGGGTAGTCTGGTTGGGATGCACGTTGATGGTGGTCGGTATTTGTATAGCTTTTTTCATGTCGCACAAGCGGATCTGGGTGGTCGTATCAAAAGGACATGTCCGTATGTATGGCAATGCCAGCAAAAATCAGGCGGCATTTCAGATGCAGTTTGAAGATATTTCTGAAAAGTTCCAGGAAATTAAAATATAACGGAGGTATTATACTTATGACCAGCTCGATGCTTTTTAACATCACAACGTTCACATACCTGATTTCAACAATAGTTTTCTTTGCTTTCCTGGCTAGCAAGAACAAGTCGGTTGGCCTGGCCGGCAGTTTGATTGCATACTCCGGTCTTGCTATCCAGACGGTGGCTGTTGCTCTTCGTTGGAAAGAATCTTACGATATGGGTGTCGGTCATGCACCGATGTCCAACCTGTACGAATCGATCGTCTTCTTTTCATGGACTATTGTTCTGCTGTTTGCCTATATCGACATTCGTTATAAATATCGGGTTATCGGCGCATTTGTCATGCCGTTTGCATTGCTCGGGATGTCTTGGGCACAGCTTGGCATGAATACTGGCATCGAGCCGCTCGTCCCTGCGCTGCAGAGCAACTGGTTGCTGTACCACGTTATTACCTGCTTCCTTGGTTATGCGGCTTTTGCCGTCGCCTGTGGCATTTCAATCATGTATCTTATCAAAACTGTCGCTGAAGGAACTGATTCGTCTGCGTCTGCCGGCGGACTCATGTCAATGTTCCCCCCCCTGAAAGTGTTGGATGACCTGAACTACCGCTCGATCATGATCGGGTTTCCGCTCTTGACGCTTGGCATCATCACAGGTGCCGCCTGGGCCAACTATGCCTGGGGTACTTATTGGAGCTGGGATCCCAAGGAAACATGGTCGTTGATAGTCTGGTTCGTTTATGCCGCCTTTCTTCACGCCCGCATCACCAAGGGTTGGGTTGGAAAACGTGCTGCATGGCTCTCTGTTATCGGTTTTGCCGCCACCATCTTCTGCTATCTGGGCGTCAATCTCTTCCTGTCCGGACTTCATAGTTACGGCGGTGGTGCAAGATAGAAAAATTAACCACTCTCCGCTACTCTTGTCAGGGGAGAGTTTTCTGCTACCCCTTTTTAAAAGGGGATTGAGGCGGGTAAATGTAACTTCAAAATAATCAAGGTACATTCTCTGCGTGAAATCTTCAGCCAACAAAATTATCTGTCTGTGTGTTTCAATTCTGATGGGGATTGCTGCAATATCGCTTTTTGTCAATGGGCGTGCAGCAGAAGCGGCTGATGTTGATAATTGCTTGTGCCATAGTAATAAAACAATAAAACCGTTCATCCACATACCTGTCAAAAATGGTGACTGCTTGTCATGTCATAAACCATCCGGGCAAAATCACCCCAGATTTAAAAAAGAGGCATTTTCTCTGACGGATAAAGGAAAAGCCGGGCTGTGCAACGAATGTCATGAACGCAAGGATACCAAAAAACATATACATCCCCCGGTTGCTTCAGGTGATTGTCAGGATTGCCATGATCCGCATCAGAGTAATAACAAGTTTCAGCTAAAAGGTGCGGGTGCGTCACTCTGTTACAACTGTCACGAAAAAAGTAAACTTGATCGAGCATTCCCCCACAAACCAATTGCAGAGGGAAAGTGTTTGTCTTGCCATGATCCGCATCAGTCTGATCAAAAGTATCTGCTTAAGTTTGCGGGTGCGGATCTCTGTACAACCTGCCATGACAAGGCCAAGTTTGCCGGGAAATCGGTTCATGCACCGGTAGCAACCGGTGACTGCGCTGCGTGCCACGCACCACATGGAACGCAACTGCACCATCTGCTAAAACACCTAGTTCCAGATGGAATGTATCAATCGTTCAACAAGTCAAACTTTGAACTCTGCTTTAGCTGCCATGTCAATACTCTGGCCGATAGCGAGCAAACTGACACCGAAACAAACTTCCGTAACGGCATGTTTAATCTTCATTATGTGCATGTCAATAAAGCTGAAAAAGGGCGCTCATGCAAAATCTGTCATGATCCACATGCTGCCGGTCAGCCCCATCTCATATCAAGTAAAATAGCTGGATTCGGCCGCTGGCGAATTCCAATTCGATATACCAACACTAATGTCGGCGGAACGTGCGTTGTGGGCTGTCATAAACAAAAGTCGTATGACCGGATCAATCCGATTGAGAATCCGTAGGGAGAGTCCGTGCTGAAGCGGTTGATGGTATATATTTCAGTAATAGTGGTTTTTTCTATGTCGGAGGCCTGGGGGGCTATTAATTTTATCTACCCATCGCCAAATGCTGTCGTAACTTCTTCAGGTCATTTTATTTTCAGGCTCAATCAAGTTGAAACATCTACGCTACGCATAACTCATAACGGGCTTGTGAGCGATCCGGTGGATGTGGGCTCGCCGGAATATCGCAAATTGTTTCAGGATTATTTTATTGCCCAGTCCTTGTGGGACCTCGGAGTTAATAAACTCGTTATCGATTTGTATAATGGTGCTCAAAAAATTGAGTCTGCAGAGATGTATATTTTTTATGCTCCTGCAGACAGCAATCAAAAAGTTTTGCCGGAATATTCTCCAATTACCATGCACCGTCCTGAAAATGAGCTTCTCTGCCAGTCCTGTCATATAATGAATCCGACCCCGGCTCAGATGAACAGTACTTTTGAAAACAAAAATCCCTGTTTTATCTGCCACAAGAAGATGTTGGCAGTAAAATACATACATGGCCCGGCCGGCTCCTATTCGTGTGGTTATTGTCATGCCAGCAAGGGTAACCCGAAGCACGCTGTTCCCAAGCGGGGCTCCGCTCTTTGTTTTGAGTGTCATTCAGATATGTCCATTCAACTCAAGAAAAAGAAGTATATTCATGGACCTGTTGAGGCGGGAATGTGTGACGTCTGTCACGATCCGCACGGCAGCCAGTATGAAGCTCAGTTGCTGCAGCCTATCAATGAGTTGTGCCTGTCATGTCATGGGCATATCCGCAAGCAGAAGCATGTAGTCAGAGTTACCACTGGAGAAGGACACCCGTTAAGTGGGATAAATGATCCGTCAAAGAAGGGGAGTGGCAGACAAATGAGTTGTATATCATGCCACTTGCCGCACGGCGGAGATGTACGCTACTACTTCACCAACAACGCCGATGATCGTATGGCCCTGTGTCAGATGTGCCATAACAAATAGAGGCAAGCCCAAGCACGTTCCAAAACTGTTTGGATAATAGATCATCTATCCAATATTGATTGTGTCAAAGAGGAGAATCAACTTATGAACCGGTTAATGTACAAAGTGATTTTAGTAGTTTCTGTTCTGTCATTATGCTCTTGTGCCGCACCAATTAAAGTACAGCAGACACGGATATTCTGGCCACCACCTCCGGACGTGCCCAAGATTGAATGGGTTGGCCAATATTCAACAGATCTGGATTTGACGGACAACCAATCTAAATCTTTTTTAAGTATGCTGATTGGTGAGGATTCATCTGTCTCGTTAACGCGCCCTTTATCTGTTGCCAGTGACGGGAGGGGAAAAGTCTATGTAACAGATTCTGAAGGGTCTGCTGTCTACGTATTTGATTTTAATTCCAAGACTGTCTATAAATTTGGCGGGAATGCTTATAGCGCGATATTTCAACAGGTGAACGGTATAGCTGTGGATGCTGCTGGTAACGCTTACGCTTCTGATAGTGTCAAACGCAAGATATACGTTGTTACCCCTGAAAACTTGCCACTCAAGGTGATTGATGTTTCCGGGTTGGTAACTCATATAGGCCGGATTGCTATCGATAACCTCAATGGTCGCTTAGTACTCACGGATTTAAAAAAACACCAGATTGTTGTTACAGATATGGATGGAAAACACATAAAAACATTCGGATCAAAAGGGACTGATGACGGACAGTTTAACTTGCCTACCGCAGTTGCTATTGAAAAGGACGGCGGCATTGTTGTAGGTGATTCATTAAATGCCCGAATTCAGCGCTTTACTACAAATGGAGTATTTGTGAGTAAATTCGGAAAACGGGGCGATAGTCCAGGTGACTTTTCCCTTATTAAGGGTGTGGCTGTTGACAGCGAAGGCCATATTTATGTTACCGATGGTAAAGATCATCGTTTATCGGTATTCACCCCTAAGGGTGAATTTTTGATAGCCATTGGCGGTTTGTTCGCGCAGATTACAGGGTCAAGGACTGCCGCCGGAGGTTTTATGGTGCCACAGGGTGTTTATATCGACCAGAATGACAGGATATACGTAGCTGATCAGCTTAACAAACGCTTTCAGGTATTTCAATTTATGAATAACCGTTATCTTTCAGAATTTCCCGTATCAGGCGTGGTGGGTAAAGACGTTAAATAGCGGGGCTTTGATTTGTTGTACGCGTTTTTCTGCTGCCTGGTTTTAATTAAGGTCATGCCATGCGCTTAACCGATCAATATTGCATTGTTTTTTTGTAAAGTCCGTTTTGGCCCGAGTCTTGCTGATATACAAATTTGAAATGTAGTATTCAAATTTATAGAAAGGAGACTTAGGTGCGCAATTTAGTCGTACCGGTTTTATAGTTTGGATGGAGTTTGATTAAATAATCCAGGTAGCTAAAAATTTAAAGGAGAGTAAAGATGAAAAAAATTCTACTGGCAGTAGCAATAACAACACTCGCTTCCACCGCAGCATTTGCAGGCATCACAAACACCAAGCATGACCTTTCAAGTAGTAGTACCGCTTCAGTTCGGTCTACAAATAACAGCCAGATTTGTGCCTTCTGTCACACCCCGCATAATGCAACCGTAAATGTACCACTCTGGAACAGAAGCAATCCGCTGAATACCTCCTTCAAGCTCTACACAAGTAGTGCTACTCTGACTCCTGCAACCAAGGCTGCCAAACTGGATGCAAAAAGCATCTCGCTGCTCTGCCTCAGTTGCCATGATGGTACTGTTGGTCAGCTAGGCAGCCGTGTCGTTGCCAAGCCTGATGAAACAGGTGGTACTATAACCATGAAAGACTCTACTGCAACTTTTGCAACCGGAGGCGCCATGCTTGGTAGCGATCTCACCAATGACCATCCAATCGGTTTCGACTATGCTACAGCGCAATCCGTAGATGCTGGCATCAGGGCTCTGAGCACCGCTAACACCAATCTTGGTGTAGGCGCAGGAAGTGCGTTCTTTGGCTCAGCTAAGAGCACTATGGAGTGTTCTTCCTGCCACTTGGTTCATGACAATTCTAATGTACCATTCCTGCGTACAACCAATTCCGGCAGTACCCTCTGCCTCGCATGCCACAACAAGTAATCCGGTAGTAAATTTATTGTATCGAAGGGACGGAGCAATCCGTCCCTTTTTTATGTAATCCTCGCCTTTCCTGTTTGCGTCGAAAAAATTAAGCTCGAGTGGCGAAATAAAAAAATTTGCTGCTATTGACATTTTGATCTATATTACATAATATACAGTTTCCTAAATTATCTGATCGGAACTGTATGGCTAAGATACTTTTTCTAATATTTCTGTCTCTCCTTTGTGCTGCTTGTGCGGCTCCTCAAACTATTATCAAAGAACGTTTTGTCTGGCCTCCCCCACCTGATATTGCGCGAATTGAATGGCTTAAAACGTATAGTAGCCAACTAAATATTGAAAAAAATTCTATTCAGAAATTCTGGGCGGCTATAGCTGGTGACGACGATCCTAAAAATCTTCTCAAGCCTGTAGAAGTCAAGTCCAACATAGAGCAGAATACATTTTATGTTTCTGATATTGGCCGTGCAGCGGTTATTGTTTTTGATTCTGCCAAACATGAGTTGCGTACACTGGGGAATTCGGATGGAGCGCCATCGCTGCCGTTGCCTCTGTCTATTGCACTCGATAGTGACGGCTCTATTTATGTTCTGGAGCGGCGTTTAGCCAAAATTCATGTGTATGATCGAGATGAGAAGTTTCAGAGATCAATCAGTCTCAGACCGATGTCGGTCAAGAGTCCAACATCAATGATCGTGGATAAGAAGAATAGAGTGATTTATGTTTCAGATGCTGAAACTCGTAAAATTGTTGTAATCGATCAACTCGGTGGATTCATCAGGGATTTTGGTGGCCCTGGTGATGGTGACGGACAGTTCATTCTTCCGATTGCGATGGCGCTGAATTCCAAAGGTAATCTGGTCGTTGCTGATGCATTCAATGCCAAGATCCAGATGTTTGATGCGACTGGTCGCTACCTTTCTAAATTTGGCAGACGGGGGGACTCTCCTGGCGATTTTCAGCTTATTAAGTCTTTGGCGATTGATTCCTCTGATAATATCTATGTTGTCGACGGGCGGGCGCATAATATATCAATATTTAATGAAATGGGTGACTTACTTCTTATTGTCGGAGGATTCTACGCTTCTGCCGAGACAGGAAAGCTTGTTCCCGGTGGTTTTTCGGTTCCCATTGGCATTGATATAGACTCTACTGACAAAATCTACGTAGTCGATCAGATGAATGCCAGGGTGCAGGTGTTTCAATACTATTCTGAAGAATATCTTCGACGCACCAAATTGCCATTGAACTGAAATACTTGCATGTGAATCAATTGTTACTCAATAATCACATGAAGTTTTCTCCAGTGTCTTTAGTCTTGACTTGCTTCAAAATTGCTAAAATGAACTGTTTTATCGCGCATGTATGTTGCAATATAGTCGTGATTTGGCGTGATGTCTGGTTGGACTTGGATCTGGACGGATGTAACATAACTAAGAAGCTTGAATTTAATTAGAAATATAGGCTGGCGTAATTATTGCATTAATGTATTCGTGAAATTATATTTTAAATACAGACTTTTGTGCTCGCAGTTGTGCTCAATATTGGGCGCCCACTTTTGCCTGCCTGTTGCCACGATATTTTTTTTGCTATTCTCGCTTTCTTCTGTTGTCTCTGCCCGAATGAATGGTGATGCTTCTCTTTCTTATAGCAAGTATGACGCAACTAATGCCCAGAGTAGTGCGTCTTCAAGCTCCCTGATTCAGAAATATTCGCTTATGTATACCACAAATGGCGTTATCTACAACTCCAGAATAGGAAGCTATAATGTTTCTCTAGGATACAGCTGGTCTGCCTTTGATACGACATTTAAGTCATCCACCCCATCTAGTTTAACAAAAAACTCACCTACTTCCCCTGATTTTGAAGAGAGCTACAATCAAAATCGCGGGCACTTTACGTATTTGGGTGAAATCAAAATCGATCCTAAAGAGATACCGTTTAGATTAAATGCTTATAGTCGTGATCTGTCCGGCGTCGTCACAACAACTTCCAATGGAAGAGTCTATAATAGATATGAATCGATGATAGGCGGGAGTGACCAACCGACCAATATGAGCAATGGTCTTCACATAGAAAGTGGAGCTACTCTGATTGCGGGTGTTAAAAACGGCATGACTAATGGTTATAACGAATATCTCCGCCATTTCCCGATGATCCTCATCGACTTTAAGGATTCAATAAATCGTGATTTGAGTTCTACAAGCCAGTTTGACGATCGTCTTACCAGATTGGCGTTTGTGAGTTTGAACAAGAAAGATAACTGGTTTCATTACCGTCATACTCAGTACCAGGATTACCTTAATTCAAAAAACAATTATGAGGAGAATCAGATCCAGTTGGGAACTGTTGACCAATTTATGGCACGTCGCTGGATCGATTTTACCAACTGGATTAGAGTCTCTACTGATATAGAGTTAACCAAGCGAAAAAGTGTAGGCATGGTTAATTCAAACCAGGATATTAACCTTAACCTGTTTGTTGCAGCAGAGCGTACGAAGTGGTCTGCGCAGACATTCTCCTCGTTTAGTCGTCAGTTGGATGAGCATAATAAAATTTCCTATCAGACGAATCTTCCTCTCTATGTTTCCGGAGTTATCAATCAGGATTTATCATGGAATGCTCGTACCTCTTTACGTGAAAATCAGGATATTGATCGTTCAGGCGCCAGATCTGACTTTTCCGATATGTTGGCCGGATACCGAGTGGAGGCATTCAAACGTGCCCCTTTTGTACTCAGCCAGTTTTTTGATGTTGAGTCAGTAGATGAAAACTCATCTAAATCTGTTACTTTTTCCGGGGGGATCACATCAAACAGCACTGCTCTTTTTTCGAAGAATAGTTCGGTTGGTGCATCTTACAGTATCAGAAATACGACAAACTCGAACTCTTCTGGATCCTCATCATCAAACTTTACAGCACATAATTTTGACTTGAACGCGGGCTATGCACCGAGCAATACTCTTAGATTTAATGTGAAACAAAGCAACTCTTTTACTCAAGGGAAACTCAATCAGATCGACACAACAACAAGTAACTCTCAAACCCAGTTGTCTCAATATGACAGTCAAGGACATCTCTTGTCCGGTGACCTTGGATCAGAGAGTTACCAATCCATTTCAACTCTCTCTATAGCATGGCACCCGAAGCCGCGTCTCAATATTAGCTTTGCCTTAAGTGAGGATATTTATAAATCTACGGTTCAGTCGAAAATTTACTCGACTGCGGTTCAGTCAGCGCTTTCTTTTTCAAGGGAAGCCTGGGACGTAAATTATAGTTTAAGTTACAGCTTAGATAACTTTAATACAAGTAACTTTTCGAACAACGCCTCTTTGAAATATGTTCATAGTCGCAACCTTAATGCTACAGTCAGTGCCTCATACGGGGCTTCATCCTCCTCTAAAGGAGAAAGTTCCGACTCCACTAGTTTTGCTCAGGGTCTAAACTATAGCTACTACACAACAAATGGACAAACCCGCAAGTTACTTGAAATTTACGAAAATTTTACGAGTACATTCGGTACGCCAAAATCTGCTTTTCCAACAAGCAACTCTCTTAGCCTTGGATTCAGATACTATCCAATCCGTCGACTAACGCTTGCCGGCGGGGCGGGGTATTCATATTCCACATCAATGAATGACTATTCCCTGATATGGAATGCTTCTGCTGTGATGGATTTCAGGCTTATACAGGCTTCGGTTGACTATGTCAGTGGCATACGAACCTCTGATAAACTCCGTGAAAATAAGCTTACCGGCAATATTCGTAAATCTTTTTAATCGATTGTATGCTCTCTAGTGTATGTACAGGATTTCCGTGAAGTTGCTCGTCAGATTATACTCTCCTTGGTTAGTTCCAATTGTATTGCTGACATATTCGCTTCTGTTGTACGAGCAAACCTTTAGTGGAACATGGCTGATGGATGATTATCCAGTCATCGTCAACAATCCAGATATAAGGTCATTTGCGAACTTTCTCGTAAATAGTTTCCCTGGACGTCCTCTGCGTGAAATCTCATATATGTTTGATTACTCGCTATTTGATCTTGAACCCTGGGGCTATCATTTCCAGAATATATTCTGGCATGCTCTGAATAGTTGGTTTGTTTACCGTTTGGCCATAAGGCTCAAATTGAGTACAACGGTTGCCCTGATATCCTCCCTTTTGTTTCTTGTTCATCCTATTCATGTTGAAGTTGTAGCCAACTCATCACACCGAAAAGACAGTCTTGCGCTCGCATTTATGCTTATGGCGTTTCTGTCTTATATGAAAATATTTGAGCATAATTTGACTTCACGGCGTTTATTCTATTTGTGTTGTTCGTTAGCTCTCTGGATCACGGCCTTTTTCGCGAAAGGCAATTCACTAGTTTTTCCTGCTATACTCATAGCATACGAATATGCGCTGGTTCCGGAAGACACCAGGATACTTGTTAGATGGAAGAACATGGTTCCATTTATTTGTGTATTGTCATTTATTGGTTTGATCGGTTGGTATTTTTATATATCAACATTGCCTTCGTTTAAATTTACTGTAATAGCCGCGTTTGTTAAGAATGAAAGCCTTGCCAGTTTTTCGACATCAGTTTATTTATTTATGGTGTTGAAGTCCTATGTGTTCATGTTTTTTAAGCTTATTTACCCTTTGAATCTTTCAATGGAATACATATATGAAGTGCCGAAGTCTATTCTTGATCCATGGGTGGTTTCTGCTCTGTTCCTGCTTTCAGCATTTAGTGCTATATTATTCCGGTGGAGAAAAACGTCACCACGGTTATTTTTTCTACTGGTTTTCAGTTCGATACTTTGGCTGCCGACAGCAAATATCCTCTGGCATTTTTCTTATTTTGCAGCAGATAGATATATGTATGCACCATCGGCAGGTCTATGCATACTGGTCGTACTCGTCGCAGAGCAGACGCTGGGTGGCATTCGGCGATATTTTGTTTTTGGCTGGTTATTTGTTGTATGTATATGCACAATTCTTACATGGAAGCAGTCTCTTGTCTGGCACAACGAAATGAGCTTACATACACAAATGTTGAAGGTCAGTCCCCGCTCGCTCGAAGCGATGATCGGACTTTCAAATGCATATTACTCTGCAAAAAACTACGATATGTCCGCCTCATATGCAAAGATGGCCATGAATAGAGATTTTACAGATAGCCGACCGTATATGGTTTTGGGCAACATTAATTTTGTGCACAATAAATTGAATGAAGCGCTTGAATTATTGCTGCTGGCTCAAAAAAAGAACCCGCTATCAGCAGAAGTGCACAATAATCTTGGCTCTGTGTATGATGAACTTGGAAAAACCGTGCAGGCTGTAGACTCGTTCAAAGCGGCCTTGAAGCTCCGACCGGACTACTTTGAAGCTAATACAAATCTGGGCGTAACTTATGAGCGTGCCAAAAAATTTTCAGAGGCTGAACTGGTATTGAATAAAGCCCTTACTGCCAATCGCAATTATGTTCCGGCATGGTTTAATCTTGGTATTGTTCGCTATAGAATCAATGACATGCCGGGTGCCCGTCTGGCCTTTTCCGAAGCCGTGAAGTTGGATCCTTCGCATCTGGACGCTCTTTCCAATCTCTCAGTTGTATGCAAAGAGACTGGAGATGATGCCTGTTACAATGATACCGAACGTCGAATTGCTGCAATAATGCCGAGAGCTGTTAATAATATGCGCCAGTGATAATCGAGCAGTTCAGAGAGTGCAGTGTGCCTACCTTTTCAATAATTATTCCTGTAAAACCCGGCGGCTATGTGGCCGCCTGCCGGCATCTCGAAAAGGTCATGTTAAATGACACCCGTTATGAAATTCTTCTGGCTGAAGGGAGTGCGCCGAGCCAGCAGCGCAACCGTGCGGCGCTGCTGGCTTGCGGTGAAATCTTGTATTTCCTTGATGATGATTCTCTTGTCAATCCGGAAAATATCGATCTCTGCTCTGATGAAATGAGTGATCAGGCGGTTGCGGTTGTCGGTGGCCCCTCTATTACACTTGCTGATGATAGCCGGTTGCAACTGCTCTTTGGGTATGCGCTGGCCTCCGTATTTGGATCAGGTCCTGTAAGTAACCGGTATCGCTCGAATGGTGAAACCAGGCCGACAACAGATAAAGAGCTGATTCTGTGTAACCTTGCAGTCCGCCGCTCGGTATTCATTGAGCTTGACGGCTTTAATGAATGTTTATATCCAAACGAAGAAAATGAATTTTTAGAAAGAGTCGTGTCAGCTGGATACAAGCTGCTTCATTGTCCTGCCATGTATATATTACGCAGTCAACGCGCGACATTGCAGGCTTTTATCCGTCAGATGTTTAATTATGGACGAGGCAGGGGACAGCAGACACTGATCACTGCATCATATTCAGTAACAAGTTTCATTCCGCTGGCTTTTGTCGCATATTTGATTTTCGCACTGATTTGTATTAAGCATGTTTTCCTGTTATTACCCCTTTTAGTTTACCTTTGTGCGGCGTTTGTGAGTTCTCTTTTGGTGTTGCGTCGAACTGGAAGGTTATTCTCTGTACTCTTGATCGGTATTTATCCACTTATGCATGCTGCAAATGGGGCAGGCCTATTGTGGGGATTGATAAACGGAAAACCGGAACCGGTTCATGACGACTCCATAGTGATAAGAAAAATAAAGGGGTTTGGGGAGCCGTTTCCTGAAAAAATTGTGAGCAGTAGATACTGATGAGGATAACTGGATTGAACAGGCTGAAGGATAGATTCTTGTACAAAGTTTTCAACCGTAATCATAAGCATATTTTTCTGCTTGCGATTGTTCTTCTGACCGGGATGGTTGCTTATGCCAACTCACTGAATGTACCATTCCAGTTTGATGACCGAGGCATTTCGAACAAAACTCAAGTGCTTAACAGATTATATTCGGTATATTCAAAAACGGCACGCCAAGTGACTGACTCCAGTTTTCTTCTGAACCATTACATTCACGGTAATAACGTACTCGGTTTCCATCTGCTGAATTTGATGATTCACCTTTGCTGCGCCGTGATAATGTATTTTCTGATTTCCGCTTCCATTCATGCTCTTGTCGGGGACGAACTCGCTGAATCAGAGGAGTCACGTTTTATACAGCAATTTATACCATTTGCATCTGCACTTATTTTTGTCTGTCACCCGGTACAGACTCAGGCTGTAACTTACATAGTGCAACGATATACTTCACTGGCGACACTTTTTTACCTACTTTCAATGCTGATGTATCTCAATGCAAGAATCTGCCATGTAAACGGCTCAAGCAGGGTTCATGTCTTACTTGCCGGCATAGTATCGGCCATTTCGGGACTGCTGGCCATGCGCTGCAAAGAGATCGCCTTTACCCTGCCGCTCATGCTGATAATAGTAGAAATGTTTGTTTTTCATGGCCGCCTGCTGCGTAGCAAGACCTTTTTGGCAGGATTGGCAGTTTTATTGATGATCATTCCGGCGCAGCAAATACTTTGCCATGGAAACCCCGGTATTAATGACCTGATTTATGGTATCGACAGGGGAACCAGAGAGGAACTAACCTATTCAAGGGTGGATTATCTTCTGACGCAGTTCCGGGTTGTCGTAACTTATATAAGACTCCTGCTGTTGCCAGTAAATCAGAATCTTGACTATGATTATCCGCTTCAGAAGGCTTTCTTTACACTGCCTGTTATTTCCTCGCTGATATTTCACATATTCATGCTGTCATCGGCAGCTTTTATGTTCTTTAAGTCACGAGTGTATCTCAAGGACCGTCATATTAAGTGGGTATGCTTTAGACTCTGTTCGTTTGGAATTGCATGGTTCTATACCACGCTGTTGGTCGAGTCTAGTATCATACCTATTGTCGATGTCATATTTGAGCATCGTCTGTACCTTCCGTCGATTGGATTTATTCTGGCGGTTGCTTCAGCTTCCGTCGGTTATTTTGCCCAAAGCGAATCGACTCGGAAAAGAGCCTGGATTACACTCTCCATTATCTGTCTTGTTCTGACCACGGCAACTATTCGCCGCAATACAGTCTGGAATGATGAATTACGGCTCTGGGAGGATACCGCCAGCAAATCTCCCTATAAACCAAGGGTTCTCAATAATCTGGCCACATCCTATCTCAACAAGCATAAACCGGAAAAAGCTGCTGCTCCACTTTTACGCGCATTGGATCGCGAGCCTGGCTCCACAGAAAGTTTGAACAATATAGGACTGCTCCTCGATCAGATTCCGCAAGCCAAGGGCCGCTATAACAACGGCACTAAATTCCTAAAGGAAGATAAAAGTGTTGATATACGCTTGATTACCCTGTGGTACGCCAATACCCGCAACAATATTGGGCTGGTGCATGAACTCAATGGTGACCTGGCAAAAGCGCTCAAATACTATGAGGAAGCAGCAGGTCTCGCCCCGGGTGAGGAAATGGCCTGGCTTAATCTTGCCTTTTTGTCTGCGCAGAATGGTAATAATCTGAAGGCAGCCGAAGCTCTCAACAAACTTAGATATATAAATCCACCCCGAGCAAAAAATATCGAATCTTATTTAAACAGAAATCAGTAGGGCTGACTTAATATGTTAAGACATCTATGATATATATGTAGAAAATGAGACAAAAAAGAACTCGGTTGACCAGCCATAATGACATAAACATCCATGTCTTGTTTTCATTGTGTCCCGTCATCTTCTTTATGTTGATAGCAGTTCAGTTTTCTATTATAGATATGGTAAGTTTTTATATAACTCCCCGAATACAAGCAAAATGTCTATGAGAGCAGCAAAAAAACTTCTGCTGAATAGTGACCATTGTTGAAGCTTAATTAATAATATGATTGTGACTAAGAGGGGTGACCCAGCTTTGGATATAAGTATTGTAGTGCCGGTATACAATGAGCAGGACAATGTAAATGCGGTATATTCCGCGATAAGTGCTTCACTGCAGGCGATGGGCTGCTCGTATGAAATTGTCATGGTTGATGATGGCTCTTCTGACGGCTCATATAGCGTGCTGAAGGGACTTGCGGCAAAAGATCCCAATCTTAAAGTCGTCCGGTTCCGCAGGAACTTCGGTCAGACCGCTGCAATGTCAGCCGGCTTTGATTATGCAAAAGGTGACATCATAATTCCGATGGATGGCGACCTGCAAAATGATCCTGCCGATATACCTCGCCTTGTTGAAAAAATACACGAAGGCTATGACGTCGTTTCAGGATGGCGGAGTGACCGTAAAGACACGTTTATTACACGCAAGATTCCTTCTTTGCTTGCAAATGCTCTGATTTCACGTCTGACCGGTGTTCATTTGCATGATTACGGCTGCACGCTTAAAGCCTATCGTCGTGAAGTGCTGGACGGAATCAATCTTTACGGCGAAATGCATCGATTTGTTCCGGCTTTGGCATCCCAGTATGGAGCGAAGGTTGCCGAGTTGCCGGTTAATCACTTTCCACGCTTGCATGGAGTCAGTAAATATGGCATCTCCCGCACACTTAGAGTTGTACTGGATTTGATAACGGTCAAGTTTCTGCTGGCCTATTCTACCAAGCCAATTCAGTTGTTCGGAAAATGGGGTATTTATACAATAGCATTTGGAATGCTTACCGGTTCCATGGCTGTATACATGAAATTGTTTGAACACCTTAGCATGAATCGCAACCCACTACTGATATTGACTGCATTTCTACTGTTTATGGGGATTCAGTTCATTGTATTGGGGCTGTTGGGTGAGTTGAATGCCAGGACTTACTTTGAATCACAAGGTAAGCCGATCTATACCGTTCTGGATAGTATCAACACTGATGCCGAAAAGGTCTAATCAATAATGGCCTTATGGCGTAAGCAGATAAACCAATGGCCGATTTGGCTGTTTGGTATTGTCGTTTTCATCGTAGCACTTCGCCAAATTGAAGATTATGACACCTTCTGGCAACTTCAAAGCGGGAAATACATCCTGGAAACGGGACATTTTCTGTATCGCGATACCTTCAGCATTACCCCGGATGCCTCCCGTCTCGAACATTGCTGGCTTTCGGATATTATCTTTTATCTGCACTATCTGGCAGGTGGTTACAAACTTCTCTCTCTCCTGAAAACGGTAATTATAACATCGTGCGGATTACTCCTGTATCGTTACAATGTCCGTCGGGGCGGGGAACCTTTTCTCGTAATACCGCTCTTGATTATTTGTCTCGTCGCATCCATAGACTCCTGGTTTGAGCGTCCCCAGTTATGGACTTTTCTTTTCTCAATTCTATACCTCCAAATTTTACACGAAGGCCGTGAACGGAGTTGGAAAGCCTGGTTATTGCTTGTTCCGATCATGTTGATTTGGGCTAATCTCCATGCGGGCTGTATTTTTGGGTTCGTACTTATTGGTTTCTTTTTCGTCGGAGAGATTATACGACTGATATTAAAAGGGACTACCTGGAAAAGCCTCTTTGTTCTTGCCGGCATAGGTCTTTCTACCTTTGGTATTGCATTCATAAATCCATATGGGAAAAGAATTCCGATGCAAGTGCTGGCCCATTTGAATTTAACCAATATAAATTCCGGGCAACAGGTAATAATGGAGTGGCTACCTCCATCATCCGAGCAGCTTTCGCTGTTTTATGTGGTTTTTATATTGTGGGGGTGTTTTATCCTCGCAAAGTGGAAAAAGAACGATCCGGTTGAAGTTGTTTTCTTCTGTGCATTTCTGTATATGGGTACAAGCCAGGTTCGCCATTCGGTCTTTGTGCCGCTTCTGGCCGGTTTCTATCTGCCGGTTTCAGTGCAAGGTGTTGTACGCCGGTATTTGCCTGCACAAAAAAAAGGGCCTTTATATAGAAATATCTGTCGTTATGGTACTATTATAGCCTTGGCGGTATTTCTGTCACAGAATGTAAGCCGTACTTCCTGGGGATGGGGTCTTAGTCCCGTCAGCTATCCTTCCGCCGCCACACAATTTCTTATACAAAATAAGTTGCCAACGACGGTTTATAATTTTTACGATTGGGGCGGCTACCTGATGTGGAAACTGTATCCTCAGTATCAGGTATTTATTGACGGCAGAAACACGAGCGCAGAGGTACTTGAAGCTTCCAACAGGATTGATAACAGTTGGAATGGTTGGCGCGAAGATTTCAAGCGTTACGGTGTGAATTCAGTTATAAGCCGTACCTGTTATTATGATTCTGGAGGGCCGATTCCACTAGTCGATACTCTCGCCAAAGACCCGGATTGGGCACTTATCTATCGAGATGATATAGCTGTTATCTTTCTCAGAAAAGATGAGACATATAGAAAAATCTGGGAAAAATTTGCCATACCATCTGTAAGTGTATATGAAACAATGCATGCCGAAGCAGCTAGACTGCTTCAGGACAACCCAAAGAGGACAAAGGTTTATCTAGCGCTTGGTCGGTCATCGTTAAGACTGGGACGGCATGCAGAGGCTTTTGCACATTATTCTCATTATCTTGAAAAAAATCCTGAAAATATTGAATCACGCATGCTGGTAGATTTTATGACTACAAAACAGCGTTAAGAGGCGCATCCTTCTATATTCCAAACAACATGAAATGATATTAGTTGTGACTTGGATATGTTTAACAAGCGAGATTTTCCTTAGCTGGCAGAAATAGTGGATATATTCTCTTTCTCGCGTGGCCGATCAGAGAAAGAAGGATCAGGAGACAATCCAGCATACCGGATCAAAGCAACTGGTCCCATCTAACGAAGGATGCATACAATTGATGCAGGACACTCTTTCAGAATGAAAAATTGCATCGGTAGCTAAAAAACATTGACACCCCAAAATCAATTTGCTATAAAACTGGTCTCGCAAGCGGGAATAACTCAGTGGTAGAGTGCAACCTTGCCAAGGTTGAAGTCGCGAGTTCGAATCTCGTTTCCCGCTCCAAAAAAACATAATTGATTCAGTAACTTATATGAGTCAATGTACCAACTGTCCCCACACTGTCCCCATAAGTCAGTAGTGGGGATATCTTTTTGCCTGGTTTGATCAGAAAGTCCCTCCCAAAATAGCGGATGATATCATCCACATCATCTTCCAGGTCTTCCACGTAGTCCCCGTACACCTGATACACCATCTGCTTACTTGAATGACCCATCAAATTAACCAGTTTCATAGGATTCATGCCGATAGTAAGCGCCCAGGCGTGTAAGGTGTGCCGTGTGCTGTACGGCGTCTTGTAGGCAATCTGTGACTCTTCCAGCGCCTTGTTCCAGACAATTTTCCTGAATGAATTGCCGTCGAATGGTTTGCCGTTTTCCATTGGGAACAACTGCGGAGTATTTGGGCATTGCTGGTTCATTTTGTTCACCAGACTTTTGATTGCTTCCGTCATGGGAATACGCCGGTAACGAAAATCATTCTTGAGTCGTTCTTTTTCATGTTCCAGGACGATAAACGGTTCAGCGTGATCGCCTTGTCTGAAACATCCTCTTTCCGAAGTCCGGCCAGCTCGCTAGCTGACAAACCGGTCATTATCAGAAATTCCAGATGTGGCCTGAAAAACACCGGAGCGCAGGCAATGAAATCCTTCCATTCTTCATAACGGAACACCTTGCCGTTTCTTTTGCGAATCTTTGACGGCAAATGCTTATTGATCGTCTCGAATGGATTCCGTAAATTCCAACGATGCTGATCGGCGGCATCCTCCCAGATGCGACGGAACGGAATGAAGATATTCTGGATGCGTACGCGGGAAAGTGGCTGTCCCTTGTCCGGCCCTGATTTTTTCTTCATGCTGGCAATGAAGTTTTGCAACTCCGTACTGGTGATCTTGTAGAAGCTCATCCGTTTGAAGTATGGCAAAATCCTGGAATTCAAAACCGATTCATACAGTTTCAGTTTTGACTGCGACGTAATAGTCGGTAGAACCCGATTCATCCAGGTTTTGGCATACTCACCAATTACCGGGCATCGCACAATATGGACGTCTGGAAGTGCGAGGAATGCCTGGATTGCCCCTATCTGCCGCTCTGTTTCGGTGGTTGCCGCTTCCTGCAACGGCTTCAAACAGGGGCTATTGACGGCATCGATTGCCGCAGGGAGTATCTTGATGCTGCTTTGGAGAAGATTGTCAGGCAGGATATCGAGTTGCGCAAGAGGTTATTTGAGGAGAAAAACGAGGGGGGGGGCATTTTTTTGCACATTTGAAACGCGTTGCAAATCAGGTATTTAGATACTGTTTTGAAAAATGTGTAAAAAAATGGGCACCCCCCTTGCCCGGATGTTTTTACTTTGAAAAACCTTCCTTTTTAGGCGATCAGTTTCAAAATATTGCTGTAGTGAAGTAATTATCTTCATGTGCAGCTGTTTTTTTGTCGCCTAGAAGAAATATTCGTCGCTGGCCGACTAAGAAAATAAATCAATCTGCATAAAATAGTTATTTCCTGCTACCATTATTGTGTCCTTTCTGGATTCAATTTGGCACTGCCCATGTATGAACGCAATCG
>JANYBN010000047.1 GCA_025360785.1 Geobacter sp. | reverse complement strand
TAAAAATCATGGCAAAGCCCTACAGCGTGTTACGAGCGAAGATGACTCCGGAGGCCCGTGCCACGGCAGCGGAACAGACCCGCATGCTTTTACAGGAGATGCCGCTTATTGTTGAACACTTAAAATTCTGAATTAACTGCGGAGCAAGAAATGAAAATCTATTTAGTAAAAGCAATATTTGTTAACCGAGCGCCTAAGCTACTCCCGGTTGTCAAGACAGCAAAACATCAAAATTAAGTTTGGTCATGCTCAGTTAGTCCCCTGTTCTTTGACAGGTTGAGTTGTTCTTCGATCCCCTTGAAATAGACTTCAGCAGGGGTCTTGTAATCAAGTGACTGATGCTGCCGTTCATTGTTGTAGTAATCGAAATATCTCCTGATGCCGGTTCTCGCCTCCTGAACTGACTCGTAGTCATGGAGATAGACTTCCTCGTATTTTAGTGAGCGCCAGAACCTTTCGATGAATATGTTGTCAATTGCCCGACCCCTGCCGTCCATGCTGATTCGGACACCTGCAAGATGTAGAATCTCAGTGTGGCGAGGGCTGGTGAATTGTGCCCCCTGATCGCTGTTGAAGATTTCAGGGGTTGCTCTGACAAGCGCTCTTTGTAGCGTCTCAATGCAAAAATCAGCTTCCAGAGTAATGCTGATACCGAAACCGAGAATATACCGGCTGAACCAGTCAACAACCGCCACCAGGTAGACAAAACCTGTCTTTAGCCTGATATAGGTGATGTCGGCACTCCAGACCTGATTGACTCGTTCAATGGCGACGTTACGCAGCAGATACGGGTATATTTTATGCCCCGGTGCTGGACGGCTCAGATTCCTGCCGGGATAGATGGCCATGAGCCCCATCGTGCGCAGCAGGCGACGTACACGGTCTTCGCCAACCCGATGGTAGCCCTGTCCTCTGAGCCAGTTGGTCATCTTGATAACGCCCAGAAACGGATGTCTGGTGTACTCCTCGTCAAGAAGCCGCATCATGTCGAGGTTCTCTTGAGACACCGGAACCGGCTGGTAATACAGGCCTGATCGGCTGACACCAAGCAGTTGACACTGCCTGGCGATGCTGATTTGTTTGTGCCCCCAGTCGATCAGTTCTCGCTTCTTGACAGCGCTACAGACCAGATTTTTTTTTGAGCCAGTCAAGTTCAACCTTGAGCTGGCCTATCTGACGGTAGAGTTCTTCCTTCAGCTTTTCATCAGCTTTGGAGGAATGTGATTTCTTGCTGTCAAAGACCGCAACCAGGTGATCTTGAGCCAGACGCTTCCATGACGTGATCTGGTTTGGGTGAACGCTGAACTGCGCAGCCAGTTCGTTTACTGTCTGTTCTCCCCGGAGGGCAGCCAAGGCTACCTTGGCTTTGAATTCAGGACTCCGTTTGGTTCTCATGCTTGCCATCATAAACTACCTCCGCAATCATGAGCCAACTAAACTTAACCTCCTGTCCGAAATTCCGGGGGTATTATAATCAGGGCAAAAGATCTTATGAGCATTGTTTATGACAAATAACCTGCTGTAAATTTACTGTCTAAAATACCGATGTTAATATAATAAAAATTATAGTAACTTTATGTTATGAGCAATGTGACTAATGCATAAAGTAATCCCGCAATGCACCGTACCTGCGTAAGCGAATTCATCAAATTTAAAAGCATATACGGATCTCCCAAATGGTGGGTAATTCGACATAGCAAAGAGGTCAATCTATAATGGAACAAAAACACTTGGTTTTTGTGTACGGCACACTTCGTAATGGTCATAGCAATAATCATCTATTGAAGGAAGCCTATTGTTATGGTACCGGCTGTACTGAAGCCAGTTATTCAATGTATCTCATAAGCGGTTATCCATATGTAACGAGTTCAGGTACTCGCTATCAGATTGTTGGAGAACTGTTTGCTATTGATGATGATACACTGAAGACATTGGACAGTATGGAAGGACATCCAAGATACTATGAGCGTAGGGAGACAGCTATAGTATTGGGAGAAGAGCACTACGTTGCCTGGATGTATTTTCGGGACCCACAAGGTCAATTGATGCAGAACGGTGACTATAATGAGGTCAACTTCGATAAAGCGCATGTTCCCAACAAAACGGGTGAAAACCCTGAAGTTGGCCACTAAAACATAATTCGCACAAACAACTGCATAAACAGCACCCACCACATTTATTGAGCCTGGATGTCACGGACACCCCGCTTAATCCAATCCATTACGAAGCCGATGCTGTACAGAACGGCCATCGGTACAAGCCAGGCCGTAAAACAGAGCAATAAACCAATCGTAAGCTTTATGGGAAGATCGGAGATTGCTTCTGTGTAGTTTCTCTCTATCCTATTGAAGGCGTCATTTCCTTCGGGGCCGATGTTGAATTTGGATCGGGTGTGTCCTATTCAGTCAGTATATCCTTGTGAGCGTGCAACCTCAAAAGTTT
>JANYBN010000216.1 GCA_025360785.1 Geobacter sp. | reverse complement strand
TATTGTTGGCCGCGTTGACGATGGCATCCACTGCCAGTGTCGTGATATCGGTCTGGATAATCTCGATGGTCGCAGGCATGGTTTCCTCCGCAAAACAGATGATTGAATCGTTGTGTACCGCTAGTATACTTCAATTAATTCACCATTTCCAGTGACCGCAGCAGGGATTCCACTGGCTGCGGCGAGAAGGAGAGACGCCGATGCTCTTCCCGCTCCTCAGAAAGAAAAGATACCGCGGAATACTTCTCGATGCACCCCGGGGTGGTGATGATCGCTGTCGGGAGTGCGGCGGCGCCTGCTGCAGCTCGTTTGCCGCCGTTGAAATCGGCTGGGACGAGTACGAGCGGCTTCAGAGGTTGGGCGCCAGGCGCCTGCAGCTGTCGCTCTACGGGCCGCACCGGCTGGAGATCGACTATGGATGCGAATCTGACAGCTGGACGCTGCTCCATCTACGAAGCGCGTCCGGATGTCTGCCGGCGGTTCTTCTGTACCGATACCTGAAAGATCCCGGCTGGTTCGGCAAATTCCCGAAAAAACAAAAACGGCCCGCTGTCACAACTGTGTGGCAACGGGCCGCTTACTTGCCTGAATGTCCCAGAACAATCAGCATAAGCCACCCCGCTGGATAGCAACATCACCAAAAAGGCATCATCATTTTTTCACGTTAACCCCTTTCGTGATTATTCAGACACCTCGAACATTGGGACCCTCCTGTAGCAGCCCATCCAGAAACCGGTTCAAATCGGAGAAACAATGTTCAGATGCAAAGTGGAGACTGGAGATATCTTTTGTTGTTTCATTCATGTTAACGTCAATGACAACACATGGTGTGCGGTCTTCAGATTCGCGGAGATAATCAAGGTAGTCACTCCAGACCTTATCGCCTATCTCTCTTATTTCAATAATTGCGAAAAGAAACCCTACGGCGATCAAGTCACAGCCGCTTCCTGTAAATACGCCGAATCCGTGATCTGCCGCCCATAGATTGATTTGAGCCTTGAGATCGAGGTTATTTATTTGCAGGAAGATAGTCTTTTCGGGGTTCCAACTTTTATTGCCCATAATGCGCACCTCCCATGTAGGAATAACCATTTCAACACTATTCTGAGGTTGTGACATTTCTAGACAATTCAGAAGCGTTAATTTCAACTACATTGTGAATTATGTTTATTCTTATGAATCAAAAATTCTCCGCCCATCTTTCCCAAAACCCTGGATATGGCATGTATCACCTCATAATTTTGGATTTTCGTTTTAATGCCGGGACGGCGGCAATGAAATATTCCTTCAGCCGATTCTTCAACTTTTTCCTCCTGCACAAGTTCGACCCTACAGGACTTGCAGGGCATCTGGAAAAAACACAGCATGGATGAATCGGTCAGCTTTTTATTGACCCACTCCGTCAGCGGCTTGAAAGAATGTTCTATCCAAAGTTCCTCTCGGGAATCGTAGCATTTCGTGTCAAGACATAGTTTGCAGTAATATTGCCCGAAAGCATTCCGAGGCTCACTAAGGTCGAACTCCGCCAAAATGTCGCGCAATTCCGGATCTCCCTGGTATTGCACCCACACCTCCATCTGCCAACGCCCAATATTACAATGTATCTGGCCGGTCACCCCTGTAAATTTTATAATGAAATGGTTTTTCCTGACTTTTTCAAATGTATGGGGTGACATTGAATAGCTGGCGGTTGTTTTTTAGCCATCGGCAGAACAGCTTTTTCCTGAATGAGGACGGCATATATTATCCAACCCTTCAAACAAAAAGAGTTTCCAGCATTCGTCCTATCCTACTGACCACCTCTGCCATCCTGATGTAATCCAGTTTGTCGGGTGTATCGCTAGGCAGGTGATAGAGCGGATAACGAAGAAACACGGTGTCGGTGACCATGATGGTATGATACCCTTCCTGCCAGAATGACAATTGATCGAACGAATCTACACCCATAATGGATTCCGGAGCGGCAACAGCTACCAGAGGAAAGAAACTGGTTTTTTGAAAGGCTTTCGCACTATTCTTCAGTAGCCTGGAGGCCATGTTTGCAACGAAGCCGATGAAATTTCCGGTATTGGGATATATATTATCCAGCTGAGATGGGTAAGTCTGGCTCCCTGGCTCATCGGAATAATACGGCAGCATTCGACTGTTGGCGGTGGAACGGATAAAAACTATTACAATGAAGGAAGACCGGTTCGATGAACCAGAGGATTTTGATCCGGATGACATGCTGGAAGGGGCGTTCGGACTCATTTTTGACGAGCCGACGTGTTACCGGATTTGGTTCAGCGCCGATAAGTCACGCTATTTTGAGGAGCGACGCTGGAGTGCCAACCAGGAGATAACACATCGCGAAGATGGTTCTATTGAACTGGCCATGTCAACTTCGGGCAAGTTTGAAGTTAAGCGCTGGATTTTCTCCTTCGGCCCGGAAGCCGAACTGCTTGAGCCTGAATCCTTGCGGCATGAAATAAGGTCAGAAATGGCGATGGTCTTAAGTAAATATGAGGGTTATCGAATCTAGCAATCAGAAGAACTCCCCTGTATCGACGAGTTGTCATAAACAGGGGAGTTTGTAGTAAACCTACCCCTTGATCTGCCCCTGAATCCCGATCGTAACCTCGCTGTATGCGATCTGCTTGCCGGATGCCGCCAGCGCCTGACGGGCCGCCGCGGCAATTCCTCCGCAGCAGGGAACCTCCATCTTCAGTACGGTAACACTCTTGATGTCCGATTTGCTGAACAGTTCGGTCAGTTTCTGGGTGTAGAAGTTGTTGTCGTCAAGCTTCGGGCACCCCATCACGACCGCTTTTCCCTTGAGAAAGTCCTCGTGATAACCGGCGTACGCAACCGGTACGCAGTCGGCGGTGATCAGCAGATCAGCCCCTTGAAAATAGGGGGCTGTGGTGGAAACCAGGTGGAGCTGTACCGGCCATTGTCCAAGCTGGCTCTGACGGCTGCCGCACGGGGCGGTTTCGGATGCCGCCTCTGGCGGAGCAAAACTCATGGCGCGGGAGCCGGGACAACCGCCACCATGGTGATGAGCCGCCGCCGGTGCCTGAGGTGTGTGCTGGTGAACCGGGGCAGGTTTCCCCTGGGCTGCCAGATGTTTCTCCACCGCAACTTCGTCAAACTCGTCCGCCTCGCGCTCCTCGATATGGATGGCATCACGCGGACACTCACCAAGGCAGGCGCCCAGTCCGTCGCAGAGATTATCGGCAGATAACACCGCCTTGCCGTTGATCAACTTGATGGCGCCTTCGGCACAGGAGGGGACGCAGAGACCGCAGCCGTCACATTTGTTCGGGTCGATTGTTATGATTTTTCTTAGCATGGTAGATCTCCTTTTGTTCGGTTTGTGTATGAGTTAAAAAAAGTAGTGCCAGATGTAATCCAGCCTGCCGCGCATCATCAGCTTGCGACCGGAGTACGCCATGATCTCCTTGACCTTCGCCAATTGTGGTTTGGCATAACAGTGGGTGCGGCAATGCTTGCAGCTCGGCTTTTCGGCTTCCAGCGGGCATTTCAGCCGTCTGGTAACTGCATATCCCAGAAACGATGCGCATTCAGGGCAGAGGTTGCGTTCACCCACGCCTGCAGGGAGGGCAAACGGGGTACGTTCGGCGCCGCGGTGTTTCCCGGCGCAGTAGACCTCGACAAACTTCCCAATCAGCTTGATGTCTTTTGATTGCTGTTTAGTAATTGTTTTCATGGTTGTGATAATCGTTCATATCTTCATCATCATACATGACACAGGTCAAATTTTTGCATTACTTTTATAATAAAAGCTACGCCAATAAACCATTGTTCAACAGGACGTCAGTAGAGATATCCGCTTGACTTTTCGCACTGTTTTGTGGTGCATTGACTCACTTTGCGGTTTATTTTTTTGTCATGGTTCTTAAGTTGAACCGGTTGTTTTCACTCATATTTTCCATCATTACAATCAAAGCCTGCTGCTCCGGGCAGCCTCCGCAAAAGGAACAGTCTTGACACTCTCCAACAAAAACCGGGCGATGGGAGCGAACAGCGGGCATTATGCAGGTATCTTCCGCTTTTTTCCCGATGTCGTAACCCTGACGCGCGCCAGCGACGGCTTTCTCCTCGACGTCAATGAGGCCTTCGAGCATTTGACCGGATACCTTCGCGATGAGGTGGTTGGCAGGAAAATCACACAACTTGGCTGCCGGCTCGACCCGGATCAATGGAGAGAGGTGTGCCGGACGCTGAATGCAGGCGGGGAAATACGCGACCTCGAGACACAAATACTGTGCAAGGACGGCAGGCTCTCCCCCATCCTGATGACGCTGCGCTGCCTTGAAATTGAGGGAGAGCAATGCTATCTGGCAGTTGTCAGAGACGTATCCGAGCACAAGCATGCGGAAGAGAGGGGCAGGGAGCGGGAAGATGAGCTGCAGGCGAAGCTCGACACCCTTTTGTCCCCCGATGAGGATGTCAGCGGCGAAGAAGTGCGGCAGATCATCGATTTCCAGCAGACCCAGGAACTGATGAACAGTTTCTACAAGGTGACCCGGATCACTATTGGGCTCGTAGATCTCAAGGGGAATATCCTCGTCGCCACCGGGTATCAGGATATCTGCACTAAATTCCACCGCCTGCATCCCCAAACCCTGGCAAACTGCATCGAAAGTGATGTTTACCTGTCCCAGGAGGGCTTGGAGGAAGAGAACTGCAAGATTTACAAATGCAAGAACAACATGTGGGACATCGCGACTCCGATCACCGTGGCGGGGAAACACATCGCCAATCTTTTCCTGGGGCAGTTCTTCTTTGAAGACGAAGTGCCCGACCGGAAGACTTTCACCCGGCAGGCGGAGGCCTACGGCTTCGACAAAAAGGAGTACCTGGCTGCCCTGGACCGTATCCCGCGCCGGAGCAAGGAGACGGTCCAGAACGTGATGGAGTTTTATTCGCACCTTGCCCAGATGGTTGCCGAACTGAGCTACAGGAACATCCGGCTGGCTAAGGCCCTTGTCGAGCGCAATCGGGCGGAGGAGGCGCTGCGTGAGTCGGAAGAAAAATTCGCCAAATCCTTCAGCGCCACCCCGTCGATCCTCACCATCAGCACAATTGCGGAAGGAAGATACATCGAGGTCAATGATGCCTTCCTACGGGTCACAGGCTTACTTCGAGAGGAAGTCATCGGACGCACCTCTGTCGAACTCAACATCTGGGAAACCCCGGAGACGCGTGCAAGCTTTCTCCAGACGTTGCAGGAGGAAGGCAAGGTGCGCGAACTTGAGGCCAGGTTCCGCAGTAAATGCGGTGAGCTCATTATTGGGCTGCTCTCGGCGGAAGTTATCGAGATCAAGGGTGAGCGGTTCCTTTTAATCCTCCTCAACGACATCACCGAGCGCAAACGAGCCGAGAAAGCCTTATTGAAAAGCGAGCTGCTGCTGGAAAGTGAAAAGCGCTTTCGTTCGCTGTTTGAACACATGCTGGAAGGGGTAGCGTACTGCAGGATGTTGTACGATGAGAACGGCTGTCCGGACGATTTCATGTATCTCGACGTCAACAGTGCATTTTCGGAGTTGACCGGGTTTCATGACGTTGTCGGTAAAAAGGTCAGCGAGCTGCTGCCCGGGTTTAAGGAGTCCGACCCTGAGTTGCTTGAGATCTATGGACGGGTCGCATCAACGGGTCAGCCGGAAAAATTTGAAATTTTCTCGAAAAGGTTGTCCCTGTGGCGCTCCATGTCGGTATACTGTACTGGAAAGGGATTCTTTGTCGCCGTCTCTGAAAACATCACTGAACGAAAGCGGATTGAAGCCGAATTAACGGAATCACACCACAAACTCCGGAAACTCACGGCACACCTCAATCTGACCAGGGAGCGCGGACGAATGGCTTTTGCGCGCAAGGTGCACGACGAACTGGGAACATCCCTGACATTGCTTAAGTTCGATCTTGCCTGGCTGAAACGGAATCACCCCAGCGATGACAAGACGGTTGTTGAGCGGATCATCTCCATGGATGGGCTTATTCACGAATGCACCAGGACCGTACAGCGGATAACCTCGGAACTGAGGCCGTCGCTTCTTGACGAACAGGGGCTTGCTGCAACGGTTGAATGGCAGGTAAAAGAATTTGAAAAACGTTCCGGAATTTCGTGCATTCTGAAAATCGACACCGCGATAGCGCAACTCGGCCAGGACAATGCCATAAACGTGTATCGAATACTCCAGGAGTCTTTATCCAATGTCATGCGGCATTCCGGAGCCACCAGCGTTACCGTTTCGTTGGCGAAGTCCGGACAGCAGCTTGTCCTGCAGATAACGGATAACGGCGCGGGAATATGCGAACAGGAGATATCAGCACATACTTCGTTCGGTATTCTTGGAATGGAGGAGCGTGCGCGTTTATGTGGCGGAGCTATCGCAATTAATGGAATTCCGGGAAACGGTACAACTATATCGTTATCTATTCCGATTTAGAGAGGAAAAAAGCATGCTCAACATACTGATTGTGGACGACCACGCCGTGGTGCGCAGGGGCTTACGTGAGATAATACAGGAAACCGTCTCTAAAGATATCGGTTTCGATGAGGCCGCAAGCGGCCAGGAGGTACTTCAGAAAACTGCATGCAATAACTATGATCTTGTCCTGCTTGATATATCAATGCCGGGGAGAAACGGGCTGGACACACTGAAGGTCATCAAAGCCGAAAAGCCGAATCTGCCCGTTCTGGTGCTGAGCATGCATCCGGAGGATCAGTTCGCCATGCGTTCATACAAGGCGGGTGCATCCGGCTATATTACGAAAGAAAGCGCACCGGAGGAACTCCAGGTCGCAGTCAGCAAAATTCTGCAGGGAAAGAAATACATAAGCCCTTATTGTTCCGAAATGCTCCTGTCTGAGTTGAGAAACGAAAAAACGACCGGTGAGGCGCCTCACCTGACACTCTCAAACCGTGAATACCATGTCGCCTGCCTGATCGCGTCCGGCAAGCCCCTTAAAGAGATCGCGCGCGAACTTATGCTCAGTGACAAAACCATCAGTACCTATCGCTCCCGAATCCTCAATAAGATGAATATGAAAACAAATGCCGAACTGATAAACTATGCCATCAGACACAACATGGTAAATATCGGCTGACATCTTCCCTGCAATATTGCAGGCCTCCTCGCGTAGTCCATTCCCTACACTAAAAACTCATGACCACCTACACCATTAACATAGTTTGCTGACTTAATTTCAATCGAATTTCAGTGTATACAATACGTTCACAAATATAAATTTGCGCTTATACACGAATCCTGAACGCGTTGAATCTGACCGCTCATCAAACACGTAGTTGTTGAAAAAACCTACTGTTAGGAGGCTGCGGGAAATATGCTTCGAGAGACAGAAGATGAGTTGGGCAAGGCGCACGATGAGCTGGAGCTGAGAGTTCGGGAACGAACGGCAGAGCTGCTTGAGACAAACAAGGCTTTAGAATTCGTGATCACCAAGAGGGAAGCCGAGATACGGCGTATTAATCGTATGTATGCGGTGCTGAGCGTGACCAACCATGCCATCGTGCGTACAAACGACCGCGACACGCTGTTCAGCAATATCTGCCGGGGTACGGTCGAGCATGGCGGCTTCAAGATGGTCTGGATCGGACTCATAGACGATGAATCCGGCATGGTCAAACCTGTCTGCTGGCACGGCGCCAATAACGGCTATCTTGACGATATCCGGATTTCTGTCCGGAAGGAACCTGAAGGTATGGGACCTACCGGATCGGCTATCCGCAACGGCAGCTATTACATCTGCAATGATTTCATCCACGACCCGCGCACACTCCTCTGGCATGAACAAGGACGGGAGCGTGGCTTCCATTCCTCAGCGTCCATCGCGCTGACGGTGAATAATAAAGTGATCGGCGCCCTGACCATCTACTCTGATGAGCCTAACTATTTCTGCACCCAGATGATCGAACTGCTGAAGCAGATGGCACTGGACATTTCCTTCGCTCTTGACAACCTCGGTCATGCTGTCCGCTACCGGGACGCGGAGCGGGCCTTGCACGCGGAAACCTCGGAGCGCCTGCGACTGGTGGAAGCCCTCCACAAGAAAGAACAACAATTCATGCATCAGAGCCGTCATGCGGCCATGGGGGAGATGATCGGCAATATTGCCCATCAATGGCGGCAGCCGTTGAACACACTGGCGCTCATAATCCAGAGTTTTCAGTTTACCTGCGAAGAAGGTAGATTCTGCAAGGAGAACCTGGATGAGAATGTCACAGTCAGCATGGAACTAATAGAGTACATGTCCCGGACCATCGGAGATTTCACGAGCTTTTTCAGGCCGGACAAGGAGAAGAGCTCGTTTAACGTGCATCAGGAAATATCAAAGACACTCACCCTTACCGAAGTGATTTTCAACGAGTACCGGATCAATATTGAAGTAAATCATACGGGCGAATCCGTCACCTTTGGTCACCCCAATGAATACGCTCAAGCTCTCCTTAACATACTGGTCAATGCTAAGGATGCATTTTCAAGCCGCAAAACCGGGAGCCCCAAGGTCAAAATCAATCTGTTTACGGAAGAGGGGAAGAGCGTTGTGACCATTACCGACAACGCCGGTGGTATTCCGGAGGAGATCATAGACAAGATCTTCGACCCGTATTTCACCACAAAGGGGCCGGACAAGGGCACGGGAGTCGGTCTGTACATGTCTAAAATAATCATCGAAAATAATATGGGCGGCACCCTGAGCGCACGCAACATCGACAATGGTGCAGAATTCAGGATAGAAGTCTGAGATGAGTAGCAGCGGAAATAATGAATGGTAAATCCATGTCTATTTTACGGGAAAGTCACATTCAGCTCCTCAATGGAGGCCGGCACGACCTTCATTTTCAAACATCCGCTGAATTCTTAGCAATTCGCGCCGGAAAATTACCCCAGCAGAAAGTCGAAATCTTCCCGCGTCAGCCCCGCAGCTCCGCCAGCGGCCCCATCCTCCAGAATAGCCTTGTACAGTTGAAGCTTCTGCGCCTTTAAGGCCATCATTTTTTCCTCAATGGTATGGCGCATGATCAGACGGGTGATGGTGACCTGTTCCAACTGACCAATACGGTGGGCACGGTCGGAGGCCTGATTTTCAACTGCCGGGTTCCACCATGGATCCATATGGTAGACGTAGGTGGCACGGGTCAGGTTGAGCCCCTTGCCGCCTGCCTTGAGGCTGATCAAAAAGACAGTCGGTTCCGCTGAATTCTGGAATGCCTGCACAAGTTTTTTCCGCTGTGGAACGGGTGTTGAGCCATCCAGACGCAGGAAGGAGAATCCATGTTCCTGTAACCCCTTCTCGATCAGATCAAGGTAGCTGGTGAACTGGGAGAACACCAGGGCGCTGTGTCCTTCGTCACGAAGTTCGGCCAGCTGTTCTGTCAGGAACTCAAGCTTTGGCGAGGCGTCGCTTGCTCCAGTCGCGGCCAGGGCCGGAGCAAGGCAGATCTGGCGCAGGCGGAGGATCGCGGTCAAAGCGATGATGCGGGCCTGACCCGGCGCATGGCTTTCGTAGGCTTCTTTGACTTTACCCCGTACCTCTTCCACGGTACGCTGGTAAAAGGCCCGCTGTTTCGTCGTCAACTCCAGCGGAATGTCCATCTCTATCTTCGGCGGCAGCTCATCGGCAATCAGCTGTTTGGTTCGCCTCAGCACAAAGGGGCGGGTACGCCCGATCAAACGTGCCGTAGCGGCAGCGCCACCCTGACTCAGCTTGCGGCTGAACTCTTCGCGTGTCCCCAGCAGTCCGGGCAGACAGAGATCCATGATGGCAAAATATTCCCCCAGATGGTTTTCCACCGGCGTACCGGTCAGCGCCAGGGAAAAAACGCCTTTCAGCTTGCGGACGGCGTTGGTGGTGGCAGCCTGCAGGTTTTTAACCACCTGGGTTTCGTCGAAGATCAACACATTGAAGCGTAGTTCGGCCAGGAGGTCGCAATCGCGCTGGACAATGCCATAGCTCGTGATGATGATGTCATGATTGGCGAATTCAGCGGTGCTGCGGCCGCTGCCGGAGTAGATCATGACCCGTGCGGTCGGAAGAAACCGGGCTATTTCAGCCTCCCAGTTAAAGAGCAGTGACGGCGGCGCAACGACCAGGTGCGGGGTTCCAGGTGCGGCGGCTGTGGCCAGATCACCGGACATGATCCCGGCCAGCAGAGTAATCCCCTGTACGGTTTTGCCCAAACCCATGTCATCGGCCAGGCAGGCGCCGAAGCGGTGCTCATAGAGAAACGCCAGCCAGTGCCAGGCATCGACCTGATAGTGACGCAGTGTGGCGTTAAGTGCCGTTGGCAACGGTCGCACAGGTATGGATGAAAAATTGAGCAGACTCTCCAGTATCCGGGCATCCTCATCTGACAGCCTGACTTCAACACCATGATTGCGCAACTGCAGCCAATCAAGAATCTGCAGGCGCGGCACGCGCACCAGATCCCGCTCCCCCTTTTTCTTCTTTTTGCTTGTCGGCATGGCACCTGCGAACATGGCCAGCACCTGGGCGCTGATCTCATCCAGCAACATCAGCTTGCCGTCACGGTGCAGAATGCCGTCGCCGGAAAGCAAACCGCGCAGTTCCTCGTCGGACAAAATCTCGCCGTTGCAGCGGATCTCCGGTTTCAGTTCGAACCAGTCCTGACTGCTGTGGGTGGCGTCAAGAGAGAACGCCCACGATGACGCCGCAAGAGGCTCGTTGCCGATGCGCAGTGAAAATCCCTCTGCCTGAAGACGTGCCGTAAGGAGCGGCAGTTCCTTCAACAGTCTGGCGGTGGCAACCTCCATCTCCCCCGGCACACCATGATCGCTAAAGGCATCCAGTCCGAACATGTCGTATAGAATCCTCATCAGACGCGCCTGACTATTGTGGTCATCATGCAGAAATTGCCATCCATCCGCTGTCGCCATGGCGATGAGCATTGACTTCTCCCATGTTTCGGCCAGATTGGTGATGAGCAGCCTGGCCTCCCGTTTCACAGCTCTTTTCAAAAAATCGGTGGAACCTGTGACAGAGCGGATAATGGAGTTTCGTGCGGTTGACCTGGCTTCCCCCATCAAAGTGAATGAGGCCTCAATGACCGCCCGTACCCGTTTTTTGGTCTTCATCTGAGTCGATAGATTCGAGCGCTGGTTCGGGTTGAACAGCCAGAACGCAGCATAGGAAAAGTGGAATAATTCATGTTCGTACTGGCTGACAGGCATCAGGTTAGTAGTTGCGCCGATCAGGCCTTGTGGGATATCGAGCAGGTACGTCAGTAAACTTGAGGTGTTACGCGTTACAGAAACACCATTCAGCTGGAAATAGTAATGCGTTTCCGGAGCGTTTAACACTTCCGGTGATAGCCGAATGGCCGCACTGTTAAAGAGTTCCAGCGGCGTAATCAGGGTATGGCGCAGGGTGCGAAGCCCCGGCATGGCAACGACCGGTTCAAGGCTGTCTTCGTCATCCCATGACGCCTCATCCTCCTCATCCTCCTCATCCTCCTCATCATTATCAAAATTGTCTTGCGCCCCATCAAGTTCCTCAATAACAGTCTCCCAGCTTTTCCAGGCATCATGGTTTACAACCGGAACGACAATACCGGATGCGAGATCGAACAGCAGCTGTCCATGAACAACTGCGGTGGTCGGGAGGGGGATGCCGTCGGCAAAGGAACAGGAGATATGGACTTCATGGGCCCGGATATCGAAAACGATCCCTGCGGTACAGGGTTGGTCACCTTTATAGACAAGTGTAGTTTCGTGGCCGTCCGCATTGCGAAAGACGATCGGATACGCGCCGCCGGTCATCTGTTGGAAAACTTCAAAATATCGCTTTGTAGAATCGTAGAAATAGTGAGTCGCCAGAAAGCGTGACAGATCTGTCGGCAGGCCATGCGATGTCCATCCATACACGGACTCTTCTCCACGCTTGATTGCGCCCCGTATGTTGTTGCCGTATCCGTTTTGTTCAATCAGCAATCGATATTTCGAAGGTTTGGTGGCTGGTGGCTGAATCATTACATTGTTCTCCGGATTTTCTCAGTAGAACACAACAAAGCCGCTTCCCATTGAGGGAGCGGCTTTGTTGTGTCTGTGTCGGTTTCCAATAAAACGCGAACTTTTAACATGGGCGGATTCAAGTTCGAAGTGCAACAGCCAGTGGTGGTTTGGTGTAACACATCTCCACCCCGAATAACACCTCATGCGGTGACCTGAATCCTAAAGCTTTACGTGGTCTGTGATTTAGTTGGTCTACCGCCCACTGCACTT
>JANYBN010000191.1 GCA_025360785.1 Geobacter sp. | reverse complement strand
CTAAAATTCATTGGAGAGTTATAGCAAATTGACCCTTCAAACGCCATACAAACAAAAAGAGCGGCATTGCTGCCGCTCCACCGGGATGTTAGATGCCGAGATATGCTCGGCAAAGTGTGCTTGGGTAAGATCTCCGCTATTTCCCAAATACCGGCAGCAACACCTGATAGGTAACATAGGCCACCAGCGCTGATGCCGGAATGGTAAGCACCCAGGCGATCAAGATCCGTTTGGCGACATTCCAGTTGACTGCCGAAATGCGCCTGGTGAGACCGACTCCGAGGATGGTTGAGGTAATAACATGCGTGGTACTAACCGGCATACCGATGGACGAAGCCCCTAGAATTACGGCTGCTGAAGCGGTCTCGACGCAAAAGCCGTGCACCGGTTGCAGCTTGACGAAATCGCTGCCGATTGTTTTGATGATGCGCCAACCACCAGCTGCTGTCCCCAATCCCATTGATATTGCGCAGGCCAGCTTAACCCAGGTGGGCACATCAAAAGAGGGGATCGCGCCATAAGCAAGGAGCGCCATGGTGATGACCCCCATAGATTTCTGTGCATCAGCGGTGCCGTGCGAAAAGGCCATGAAAGCGGCAGATGCGACCTGAAGACGCCGGAAACCCTTGTTGAGCGGCCCGGGTGAACTGCGGCGAAAAGTCCACATGATGATCAGCATGAAGATGAAACCGAATATGGTGCCGATAATCGGTGAGATAACGAGAGCCAGCACGATCTTCTTCAGCCCGGCCCAGTGCAGGGCGTTTATTCCGGCATGAGCCATTACAGCGCCGACCAGCCCGCCGATAATGGCGTGGGAAGACGATGAGGGCAGGCCGTAATACCAGGTAACGATATCCCAGATAATAGCTCCGATTATTCCCGCAAGAACAACCAGCTGGGTAATGTTGTCCTTGTCAACAATCCCCTTGCCGATCGTTCCGGCCACCTTGGTGGAAACCATGGCACCGGCAAAATTAAGGAAAGCGGCCATAAAGATCGCGCCTTTAACCGAGATAGCTCTGGTGGAGACGCAGGTCGCGATCGCATTGGCCGTGTCATGAAAGCCGTTGACATAGTCAAAGACCAATGCGGCTGCAATGACGAGAATCAGCAGAACCAGCGTGACATCAAGCATTTTTCACGACCACGCTTTCCAGTATATTGGCCGCATCCTCGCATTTGTCGGTGGTGCGTTCAAGTATCTCGTAGATCTCCTTCCACTTGATCAACTTAATCGGATCCTTCTCATCGTCAAACAGGCGGCTGATCGCCTCACGGCACACTACATCAGCCTCATTCTCCAACGCATTCAGCTCTACACACTGTTCATGAATATCATCATGCCGTTTGCCCAGATGAATCAAGGCGCTATTTAGAGTATGACTGCAGCGCACGATGATAAAGGCCAGCTCCTTTGCCTCCACTGTCGGTTTGTCGATATTGTACATGACAAAGCGCTGTGCAGATGCGTCAATTAAATTCAGAATGCTGTCCAGTACCGTAGCCAGGGCATAAATGTCTTCCCGGTCAAAAGGGGTAATAAAGGTGGTATTCAACATTGTAATAATACTTTTTTTCTGAGCATCGCCTTGATGCTCAATATCCTTGATTGCGCGTTGGCTTTCCGCCGGGTTATCGTAATTATCAAGCATCAGTTTCAAACGTTCCGCACCGGTGACGATAATTTTGCCCATCTCCTGAAACATTGCAAAAAACTTCTCTTCTTTGGGAATCAATCCGAACACGTACCCGTCCCTTCTCACCCATATTTTTATCTATTTGTGGCAGGATGGTAACATACCAATGTTACAGAAATGTTACGGGTTAGTTACATTGCGGTAATTTTTGAACGGGAAGCGAGGAGGGTGGTATGCAACTCTGCTATGGATTCCCACGACTGGCTGCTAATCCTTATGTTGAGGAAAAATATCCGCAATATCCGGTATATTAATTTGATCATGATGATGCCATGATAACCGGATAGCCTTTAGCCACGGGATACTCTAAATCTTTTCAATAAACTTGCCGATTGCGGCAAAAACCTTGTCGGCACCATCTCCCAGTAAGATGCCGTGTCGCTCAAAATCAAACAGACGATACTCCTTTTGCGGTGAACCAAGAAGCTCGTACAGCAGCTGCGACCCTTCCGGATCGACAACCGGATCACCCTGCGACTGAATTATCAATGCCGGTGCCTTGATCTTCGGCAACTGCATTTCCAGTTCACTCATGAACTGTTCCATCGCAGCCAGTCCTGCCACCGGCAACCGGTGATAGTTAATGTCAGGATGTTCCGGAGCTATCTCGACAAATTCCCTCTTCCCTTTCTGATAATGCACCGCAGACATCAATTTGTTCCAGATATCAAGTGACGGGGCAAACCGGGAGGAAAAATCCTGCAGCCGCAGCGGCGGGCAGACCGCAACCACACCGGCGACATTTCTGTTTCGGGCCGCACAGTCGAGTGCCAGGCCGCCGCCGAATGAAAAGCCTGCCAGGACTACCTTTTTGCATGCCATGCTCAGTGCAGCAAAGGCTCTGTCCACAGATTCACGCCAATCGTCACCACTCCGCAGCGCAAGGTCGTCCGGAGAAGTGCCATGGCCTTTGAGTCGCACTACGGCGACCCAGAGCCCCTGCTTGCCGAGGTAGTCAGCCAGTTCGGCAACCTCCAGCGGCGCCGCCAGAAAACCATGAACCAGCACTACCCCCATCTTCCGGGATCTCCCCCTGATCAGATACGGTCTTCCTATGTCGCGTTCCTTGGTTTCGCCCGTACGGAAAAACGTACTGTAATCCTTCTCGAATTCCTGGTCCGCCTGGCGCAGAAGTCGTTTGTAGACCAGTGTGTCGATGATCAGGGCCGGCATCCAGGCGGTCAGTAAAACCTCTCTCTGCAGCACTTTCAGGGGCAGCACCTCGTTGGCTATGACTCCAATCGGATTGTCGATTCTGGCCCGGTTAAAATCAAACGCCGATGAGAACTTGGCTTGATCCTTGATGAAACCAGCGCCATCCTGTCGTATGACCCCGGTATCGAGAGCCAGCGAAAAAAACGCCCTGATTTTATGGTGCCGGTCATCCGTCAAGAGTGACACCTGGCCTGACTCCAGGCTCTGATGCCGATACAGGCCGGACAGTGCCTCGCTGCTTGCCAGCAGAAACGCTCTGCGGCGGAAATCAACTTCCGTGAATCTCCTGAAGGGGAGGTTTCTGAGCAGCGAGGCAAAGAGGTGATCATGATTGACGGTGGTATGTTCATAAATGGCATTCATGTAGCGCTGCATGAGCCGGAACGTCTCGCGCCTCATGGCCTGTCGCGACGGCAGGCGGTCATCGAAATCGATCTGCTTCGGCGAAAATATGTCCTGTTCGATCGGGCCGCAGTCAAGGCATGAGCCGGATTCGATCGGGAGGCCGAAGCGGATGTCGATGTCCACCCCGTTCAGGATCATGGCGCCCTCGGTCAGAAGTTCTTCGTGGTATCTCTGTGCAAGCGGGGCCAGGAAGACATCGGCAAGACGGCTGAGGGCGTTTTCCTTGGCCCGCAAGGGGTAGTAGGTGATGTTGACAGGGACCAGGTAGGTCTTGCCGGACAGAACCGGCGTCAGGTCGTCTATGCCGAACAGCTGCTGCAGTCGCTCAGCCTCGGCGGGCAGCTCGTCCGCCAACCGGCGCAGACGCCGGCGGTAGAATTCGGTTCTGAGCGCCAGTGTAGCCGCGCCGGTATGCGGCGGCCGCCGACCGCCGGCACAGGAGACCGCGTAGCGGGCATGCTCCACAAAAACCTTGTCCTTGACCATGCATCCTTCCGGAAAAATGATCCAGTTGGCTTCGCCGGTCAGCAGGCTCTTGACGATGACCCGGTCGCGGTCCGGCGACCGGGTAGAGACGGCTCCTACTGCCTCCAGCAGTTGCCCGAAGGCGCCGCTGAACATGTCGGGGTGTGCCAGTGACCAGACCGGCCGTTTGGTCAGGTGATAGATATGGTACGGCAGCAGGAAGGTTTCGATGCGGGTGAAGTGATTGACGACAAAGATCAGCGAGCCGTCGGGGATATGCTCCCTGCCGTGGATGTTGACGTTGACCTTGGAGAGGGCTTCCATCAGGGCGATGGCGTGGCCGGTTGCAAGATAGGCGTGACGGTTCACCTTAAGCTCCTTTAGTGGTTGTTCTCTCAAACCGGCAGATAGCCGCGTGCCAGAGAGAGGAAGTCGCTTACCTGCTGCTGTTGCCAATCATCGTTGTGTCCCAGCTCTTCGGCCATCAAGCCGGCCACCTGCATCGCGGTCTCCATGCTGGCGGCCGCATCGAGCAGGAGTGATCTGGTGCGGCGGGCCAGCACATCCTCGACGCTGCGGGCATATTCGTGGCGGATCGACCAGATCACCTGACAGACCCTGTAGGGAAGCCGGGGGTGGAGCAGCTCGTTGCCCGACGGCTCCAGTCCGGCCAGCTCTTCCAGCCGGGGAACATCGGAACCGTACACGCCAAACGGGCTGTTATCGGTCGTCGCCAGCCAACCATGAATATGCAGATGCCCGGTGATTGACGGTCTTGCCGTCAGGCTGGCCACCTTCTCGGCCTGATCAACCGCATCCTGTGCCATCTTTCGATAGGTTGTCCATTTGCCGCCGGTGACGGTTACCAGCCCGCTTTCGCTGACCAGGATGGCATGATCACGCGAGAGTGCCGCTGTTACACTCTTGCCGGCGTTAGTCAAGAGCGGTCTTAAGCCCGCAAAAACGCTCAGGATATCGCTGCGCCGGGGGTGGCGTGTCAGATAACGGCTGGCGTGCTTCAACAGGAATTCGATCTCCTCAGCCTGCGGGCGCGGTTCAGGAGAAATGCTCGATACTTCCGTGTCGGTAGTGCCGATCAACACCCGTCCTGACCATGGCACCGCGAACAGCACCCGGCCGTCGTCGGTGTGTGGAACCATGATGGCGCTCTCGCTGTCCAGAAACGACCGTTCCAGCACCAGGTGAATACCCTGGCTGGGGGTGATGATATCCTTGGCCTTCGGGTTGTCCAGCTTGCGGATCGTGTCGCAGTAGACGCCGGTGGCGTTGATCACCACCCGGCCCCGCAGGCGGTACTCCCGGCCGCTTTCACGGTCCAGCGCCGTCACTCCAGTGGTCACTCCCGTCGATTTTTCGAGAGCCGTGACTTCCAGGTAGTTGAGCGGCACCCCGCCCAGATCTTCCAGGGTGCGGGCCAGACAGACGGCCAGTCGGGCGTCGTCGAACTGTCCGTCGTGGTAGATGATGCCGCCGCGCAGACCGTTCGGTTCGATCGTCGGCAACTGTTTCAGAGTCTCTTCCCGGCTTAAGTGTCGCGATGGACCAAGACCGAGCCGTCCGGCCAACAGGTCGTAGAGTTTTAGGCCCGTCCCGTAGAACGGCCCTTCCCACCAGTCATAGAGCGGGACAACGAAGGAGAAATTGTGTACCAGGTGCGGCGCGTTCTGCATCAGCAGGCCCCGCTCGTGAAGCGACTCACTCACCAGCGTCAGGTTGCCCTGCTGCAGGTAGCGGACCCCGCCGTGGATCAGCTTGGTGCTGCGGCTGGAGGTGCCGGAGGCAAAATCCCGCTGTTCCAGCAGCAGGGTGCGGTAGCCGCGGGCGGCGGCATCAACGGCTGTGCCGAGGCCGGTTGCCCCGCCGCCGATGACGATCATGTCCCAGAGCTGATCCGGATCATCAAGTTGCTGCAGCAGTTCGTGGCGCATCATCGCATCACCCCCCCGGTTCCTTCCGTCAGCAGCCTCTCCCGCAGCCAGCCGGGACGGTTGGTCATGATCGAATCGACCCCCAGACCAAGGAAATGGCGTGCGCTGCGAGCATTATCGACGGTCCAGACGTGAACCTCTTTACCGCTCCGGTGCAGTTCATCTACGAACTGCGCGTCCAGCAGACCGACAGCCCTGCTGGAGAGACCGTCGGCTCCGCATTCTTCCAGAACTGCCTGAAGATCCTCCCGCGAGGGGCTCCAGCTGCGTGTCCGCAGGCTCCAGCGGTAATCCGCGTTCAGACAGGCCCGGATGCCCGGCAGTTGTTCCTTCAGTCCGGCAATCAGCCGGGCATCAAAGGCAAGCAGGCTGAGCTGTTCAGCCGGGACGATGCCGGCAGTCAGAATATGTCGCAACGGCGCAATGATCTCCGCACCGCACTTCAGCTCGATAAAGAACCTTTTGCCGGTCGGGAGGCGGTCCAACACCTCTTCAAGAGTCACAATCCGTTCACCTTGCCAGCGTATTCTCTTCCAGGCCCCGATGTCGAGCCGCCGCAGCTCCTCCAGAGACGCCCCGGCCACACTGAGATCAACCCCGGCGGTGCGTCCGGTGGTGGCATCATGCATACAGACCACCCGGCCATCCCGCGTCAGCCGGAAATCCGCTTCGATGCCGTCGGCTCCCTGTTCCCAGGCCAGGTCAAAGGCGGCCGGAGTATTCTCAGGGGCCTCCCGTGAGGCGCCACGATGGGCGATCAGCAGCGGTTTTTTGTGGGTAGAGACAGTCATGTCAGTGCCCTTAACTTTTTCCCTTCTCCCTGAGGACCCGCAGGGCCTAAAGGAGAAGGTGGCCGAAGGCCGGATGAGGGGGAGCATCCAACAGTTTCCCCTCACCCTAACCCTCTCCCTCATGGGGAGGGAATTACAATCAATGCCCTTCATACATCCTCTCGATATCATCCGCGTAGCGCTCCAGCAGCTGTGCCCGGCGCAGTTTGAGGGTCGCGGTAATCAGGCCCTCCTGGACATTCCATGGTGTCAGACCGGCATGCACCCGCCGGATCTGAGCGTAGCCCGGGAAGTGCGCCAGCCTCGGGGCAATACGTTCCAGAAGCGCTTCTTCGACGAGTCTGCTCTCAAAAACCTCCTTCTGTGCGGCATCTACTCCGATTGAAGCGGCCAGCTTGAGCCATTCGTCGTGATGGAACACCAGCAGTGCGGTCAGGTACGGCCGTCCATCGCCCACCACCATGCACTGCTCAAAGAGGCGGTCGGTACTGATGGCTATCTCTATTTCGGCCGGGGCAATTTTTTCGCCGTTGGCCAGGACGATGATCTCCTTGATACGGCCGGTGATGGTGATATGGCCGCTGTCGGCAATACTTGCCTGGTCGCCGGTATGCAGCCACCACTCCCGGTCGATGACCGCTCTGCTGGCGTCCTGATTGGCCCAGTAGCCTGACATGACATTGGCCCCCCTTACCAGCAGTTCGCTGTCAGCGCCGATCGCCACTTCTACGCCTGGCAGTGGCAGTCCGACGGTCTCGGGGCGGTTGTCAGTTTCTGTGTTGACGGCGACAACCGGGCTTGTTTCGGTAAGTCCATACCCCTGGAGCAGGCGGAGGCCCAGGGCGAGGAAAAAACGGGCAATTTCAGGGCTGAGAGGCGCGCCGCCGCTGATGGTCAGGCGTACCCGTCCCCCCAGCGCCGCCAGAACCCGCTGCGCCACAAGCCGGTCCAGCAGCGGCCAGAGCAGGAAGAGGGGGGACCAACCGCCCCGTCCCTGATTGTGAAGAAAGCGGCGCCAGCCGACGTTGAGAGTCAGGTCGAACAGCCGCCGCTGCCAGCGTGGCCCCGAGGCCAGACGGCCGGTAATTTTCTTGTGGATCCGTTCGAAGATCCTCGGCACCGAGACGATGACCGTCGGCCGGACTGCGGCCAGATCTTCCGGGAGCTGTTCCAGCGAGCGGACGTGAACTACGCCGGCGCCGGCCATGATCGGGACATAGTAGCCGGCCGTACGCTCCAGGGTGTGGGATAACGGCAAAAAGGAGAGGAACAGGTCGTCCGGATAGACCGGAACCCGGCTGATTCCGGCGTAGGTGTTGTGCAATATGTTGGCGTGCGAGAGCATAACTCCCTTGGGTCTGCCGGTGGTGCCGGAGGTGTAGACGATCGAGGCCGTAGTTTCAGGGGACCACGATCCCGCCTCGTATTCGCCGGCACTGTCCGGCAGCCAGTCGGCCAGCAGCGCCAGGCGGAGATCGCACTCCCGTGTGCAGGCTCGCGTCAAGGATACGATCCGCGTCAGGCTGTCGAGCCGCCCGGAGACCTCTCGAATCCGCTCCCACTGGTCCACCCCTTCGATCAGCAGTAACCTGGCTCCGGTTTCCTCGATAATCATGGCAAAATTATCCGGGCGGTCGTTGACATAGAGCGGTACTGTCACCAGGCCGAGTCCCAGAGCCGCCAGGTCGAACAGTACCCACTCCAGGCTGTTTTTGAGCATGACCGCCACCCGGTCGCCCGGTTGCAAGCCTTCATTGCGGAGCGCCTCCTGCCAGCCGGCCGCCAGTGCAGCCGTCTCCCCCCAGGAAGTACATTCGCAGCATCCGCCCTGATGGTCGAAGCGGCGATAGGCGCAAGCGTCCGGAGTCCGTTTGACCCGTTCCAGGAACAGACCGGCCAGAGTACCTGCTGCTTCGGGTGTGATGATGTCGCTTGGGCGGTTCATGATCGGATACCCTTTTTTTGCAGAAATGCTGTTAACAAAAGAGCTGAAAAACATTTCTCACGCAACGACGCTACGACGCAACGAAAACCAAGAAAAAAGATTTGTTTAAAAGCCTTTCGTTGCGTCGTTGCGTGAAACAAGATTTGTTACAATACGGCTTAGCGTAATTCAAAGTAACTCCTGCCATCCAGGATCGGGGGTGAAACGGGTGCCGTGGCGTTGTTCCAGTTCGCGCAGCCTCGTATAGAGCGCTTCAG
>JANYBN010000172.1 GCA_025360785.1 Geobacter sp. | reverse complement strand
ATTCACATACGTGATAACGTTTGTCACTAAGTATGCGATAGATGAAGTCGATGAAATACTCTCCATAATCACCGCGAAGCTGCATATCTCTGAATACTTCACGGCGTACCGCCACAAAACCGCTGGTATAATCATAAAACGAAGTCTTCAGTAAAAAGCGGAGCACTCCGTTCAATTTTTTGCTCAGAAATAACTGCAGCGCCCCCCCCTTGCCGGAGCGAGCCTCCCCACCCCCCAGGACATAGCGCGAATTGACGACTACGTCAAAACCCTGTTGAATCATTAATAGTAATTGGGGTATTTTTTCGGGCGGCTGGGAAAAGTCACAATCCAGCCAGACAATAATATCCATGCGTGCCGCAGCAATCCCTTCGTTGAGTGATGCAGTCAAGCCGTGGTTTTCCATGCGCCTGATCACCCTTATCTGGGCGTCGGGGCAACAGGTCTCCATGGCAACCTTCCATGTCTGGTCAGGTGAATCATCGTCTACGACAATAACCTCAATATCTGAAACGCCAAATCCCCTTGCATGGCCGACAGATTCACGAATCAAATCGGCTACATTGCCAGCTTCGTTATAGGTAGGCATTATTATGGAAACGCTATGAAAATTTGTCTCACTTGACCCTAATCCACTTGAAAACATTTTACCTGTCCTTGATGATTTCGTGACTGCTAACCGGTGTGAATTGCCGTGTAAATTTAACGCCAAGTTTTTTTGCTATGTCCAAATCTGTTTGGATGGAAAGCTCCGGGTAATTGTTACTTCCTAAGCCTGAATAATTGGCCTCAATAGTTTGAAGATCATACAGACTAAACTGTTTATACAAGGCATAGCCTTTTGTAGACCAGTCATCAAAAAAAGAAACAAAGCAAAATATCCAAAAACACGAAAGAATAACAATTCTCTGAGAACCTTCCTTCAGAACAAGCCACCATCCCAACGCAGTGTATGGAATCAGCAAGAAACTAACTTCAACATACCTTGAAGTTTTGGATGGATAAATCCATGCACGTCCAAAACTGATCGCAGCAAGAACTGCAAGTGTACCCAAGACAGCAGACAGAACAAGCCAGGTGGATCGTTCCCATCGCGTTTCTTTTTTTATGAGCAGAAGTATCATCGGCAAAACTACCAATAACAAACATATAATTCCAGGTAGTATATGCACCTGTTTGAATCCAAAACCGAAACTGATAACATTGAATAAAAAGTCCCAGAACTTGAAATCACTTGGATAGACCATTGGAAAAGGCCATGTAGACGTTTTGTTTCCTAAATACCAGAGACAGAGGCTCACTCCGCTGACAGAACAGACTATCAAGAGAAATCTAAATCCGGTCGTGCGGTCAATCCGGCTCCCCATAATACCTGCGACAATATACACTGCAACGCAGAGCAGATACATTGCAACAAACACCACCCCTGCCGAGTATGTTAACATAGCAAGGAGTGCATAGAGACTAAATAGTAATGCAGCTTTGTCTGTAAGCTCACGACCAAAAGCTTGGTAAAGTGTAAGTAAAGAAAACAGCAGTACTAAATGGTAATTGGACTGCAGTGCCCACAGATGATTTTCATAGTTAATAGTCGACAACAGGAAAATTATGAACAGCGGAAAAAGCGTAAATTTTTCTCTGCCTAGTACTAAATTTTTGAATACAATAACAGCAACAATTAATCCTCCGTAAATGAAAAGATTAAATATGTTCTGCAACATAAAATCCAAGCCAAACAGCTTCAAATTCACCCATGCCATCAGCTTTGTCAATAAAAGCGAATTTTCACTGTGAAACCCAAGCAACCACTGCCACGTAAGACCTTTTATCAATCCGTCTGGCCTAAAATATATCCATTCGTCCTGAGGTGGCCGGGGTTAGTGAGACAGCCTGAAGGTTTTATAAGCAATGTTTCGTATTTGTTGTAGTTTCAGGCATCAGGCTGCCAGCTTCAGTTGTTCGAGTCCCTGGAAATAAGCCTCATTTGGTGTCAGTTTGTCAAGT
>JANYBN010000106.1 GCA_025360785.1 Geobacter sp. | reverse complement strand
CTATTGGAGTTGTTGTATATTTCACCATATTTTTTGCTATTATGATCTGTAAATTGCGATCTTTTTACTAACAGACGTTCCGTAACGAATAGAGTTACCAAGCATAAAAGACTAAAGATAAATATATTTTTTAATAATTTTATCATGTCAAAATTTGGTGTATATAAAAGAGGCGCTTTTGTGATATCCCAAAAATACTATTACGACAAACAGCACGTAGTAATAACACCATCTAACAAATTTCCACTTACAATCCATTATGTTGCCAACTTTTTGTTGGGCAAAGTATACTGCAAGACCAATCAGTAATATTAGTAAATTCAATTTCCCTTGTGACAATAAAAAATCATATCGGAGCCACTTTGCACCATTAAATATATTTGATAATATGTAAAATGCATCCTGAAGCCCACTCGCCCTAAAAAACACCCATGCCAGGCTTACTAAATTAAACGTGACAAAAATCTGCCAAGCCTTCAGAAACTTGGTTTTTTCTATGCCCAAAGATTTATGCAGTTTCTTCTGATATGGCCTGTAAAACACTGAACAGGCCATATACAGGCCATGCAGACCACCCCAGATCACAAATCCCCAGCTTGTACCATGCCAGATTCCTGAAATGATAAATGCGATAACCAGTGCAGCGGCAGTGCCCCAGTTTTTCCAGTTACGCCACTGCATCTGAAGCGGCTTGAAGATATAGTCGAGTATCCAACGCGAGAAAGTAATATGCCAACGTCTCCAGAAATCGGCTACAGATGTGGCAAGATAAGGACTGTTGAAGTTTTGAGTCAGATTGATATTAAAGAGTCGAGCACTTCCAAGTGCCATGTCGGTATAGCCGGAAAAGTCCATGTAAATCTGGAAGGCATAGGCATATGTTGCAAGTAACAGTTGCAAACCTGTGAAGGAGTGGACATCGCCATAAACAGCATCCACGTACAAACCGAGTCGGTCTGCAATCACAACCTTTTTGAAAAGACCCCAGATGAACAACATAATCCCAAAGCGAACATCGTCATAATTGAACTCATACTTGTTTTTGAGCTGCGGGATCAGATCACCTGCTCTTTCAATAGGCCCTTGCAGCAACTTGGGAAAGAACGCCATATATAGAGCAAAACATCCAAAGTGCCGCTCCGGTTTCTCAATTTCAAGATAGATATCAAATAGATATGAGACAGCCTGGAATACATAATAGGAGACCCCAATGGCAACAAATGCTTTGATTGGTTGGATCTGCGCATCTAATGACAGCAAGGCTGATAATTCATTCAGATTCTCTGAAAAAACCGGCAGGTATTTCATTACGACAAGAATCAGAACATTAGCCGAAATGCCGCCCCACAACAAGGCACGCTTTAACTTTTCTGATTTTGCTTCATCAAGCCATATACCGAAGCCGTACGTTGTCATTGCCACCAATATCAGCACAACCATCAGGCATGGCACATTCAAGGCAGCATAGAACAAAAGGCTTGCCGCCAGCAGTACCATCCAACGTGCCCGTTCTCCAACAAAGTAGAAGATCAGATATATTATTGGCAGGAACAGGAAATATTTTAGTGAGTTGAAAGGCATTTTGTTTTTGTTTCAGTACAGCTTCTTTAAAGTGTGAAATGTCCATTTTTTAGCAGAATAACACCCGCATTACTACAGTTAATCCTCTTAATTATTGAGTAGGAAGAGCTAATTGATGAAAGGATTGCGTTAAGGCTCAAAAGGAATATCGTGATTTCAGATGACGAAAAAAGCACATACGATTTATCGTAAGTGCTTGATTTTTATAAGTGGTGCCCAGGTACGGAATAGAACAGCCGACACGAGGTTTTTCAATCCTTTTGGCATCTTCATAAGACCATGATATTACTGACAAAAATGGACTATACATTTGTCACGTTGTCACACCCATTGTTTTTTTGCTACCCACATCCGATGGTTCTAACTCCTGGCGGAATATTGAGCGCTTGGCACATATCTTCTTGGGGCAATCTGATCAACCAGAATCTGGTTTTATCCATGTGGTCCAATGATTCGCGGTCCACTGGCCATCTTCAGCAGAATGTCATGGTTTTCGGCGCACAAGTTCCTGAACGGCTCGGATATGCGCAAATCTTTTCCAGCCTCTACCCAAAACCTTTTGGCATTTTCATACACGTCACCCAATTCAAAAGTTACCAGGAGGTGATACGTCCCCGCAGATAGCTCTTCGCCGTCTCTTGGCCGGTAGTACATCGGCAGCATGTCATAGACCGGAGAAAGTCTGAATTTGGTTCGTTCCCGGTTTGCCGGAATCAACGAGATATTGCCATGGTGCCGGTCCGTATTTGCAATCAAGCTGCCGAATAAATCCAGCTTAGAGAGATTTGTTGCCTCGTCTGGTGAAAGTATTTTAGCAGAAAGCAGTTTCTTAGATGCTGCCGTCCAATTACTTCCAATTCCGATAAACTCAGCGTCTACAACAGTCAAAGAGTTAACAGGGGTTCGTCCAAATATACCAACGCGGTCAAAGCGCTCCACTTCCAGGAAGGTCCTGTTGCCAACTTGATGGATTGAAGACGCCACTGCTGAAATCCCCATATCACCAGCTATTTTGAGCGCAATATGTTCGCATACCAGCAAATCTGACCACCGTTGTCCGGAAGGTGTAGACAGCGGTGGTGAAAACTTCACCAAAACCCTTCCGGGGAAACCTTCCCGCTCCGTCAAAACGGTAAACTTCGGCTGTTCACCACCAGCAGATGAACCTGCAGGGTCACCTGCTATCGCTTCTTCTGCCAGTCTGGGGTAATCAGCCACAGTATAAAATACGGGCTGAAGACGTGAAGCTGCCATATACCTCGAAAGTGATTCCTCACCAACGATCACATCTCCGACGGTATCCTCACCTCGTCTGGTTAATGCGACGAGAACGTCATCCTCTTTCCAGCTGGTAAGCCGTTCAGGAAGCCCAAGCTCAAATCCGAACCGCTGGGCAAAGGCGCGGCCGACAAAGCCGTCCGGTTTCAGGTCATAGATGAACCAAGGGATTGAAGAATAATAACGTGAAGGCCAAACTTCTCCTGCCCACCAAAAGCCACCATACAATGACCATAGCGTGCCGGCCAAATTTACGTTGCCATTTCCATCTATGCGATACACAGGCAATTGATGGCCGATTCCAGGGAGATCGCGGGGACGAGCATAGGTGCTTGCCCTGGCTTGACCAAAAGAGACGATTTTAGCCCCGACAAGTTTTGTCAATCGTGAAAGAGTCGCCGGGCTTATATCACCAAGAAGCTGTCTCAGGTTTCTTGCTGGTAATGGCCTGTCATAAAGGACGGCGAGAAGTTTGTTTGCCATTTGAGTGTTTACAGTCATTATTGCCACACTTTATGAAACGATATTGAAACGATTTAAAATAAATTATGTCTATGATAATAAATAAGTTATGTAATATCAAGCGTTGATTTTCTGGATAATATTAGTTGTATAAAATACCACTGGTGACAATATCTATTTACCCCCTGTTTTCACATCAAGGTCGCGAAACGGTAGTGTCTCAGTTTGAAATATAGGACATACATTCAAACTGAGACACCTCTGGGCGTACCTGTAAAGTCCCTGGCACTGATCAACGTCAAGGGCGATAGCATGGAACCTACGCTGTCAAACGGTGACGTGATCAAGGTTGATGTGGTTGATACTCTGAATGTAGTTGGGCGCGTGGTGTGGTGCGGGAGGAGGATGTGATGACAAGGGTGATATTAATAACAGTATTATTGATGGCGATATCAGGTAATCTTTATGCGGATGATCTTGATTCCGCTCCACAACCTAAGAAAATCACCATACGCTCTGAAATACAGCGTGGCAGCAGTGCGGTACTTGGATGCGGCGCTAGCAGTAGCTTGTTATAGTGTCTTGATAATGCGCCCACGATACTTCACTATATCCCAGATCATCCCGGCATTTCATGTAGCATCTGTCTCGTCACAAAAAGTGTGACAAAACATGACAAATTGAAAAGAAAAAAGCACTTACGGATTAGCCGTAAGTGCTTAAATTCTAGTGGTGCCCAGGGACGGAATTGAACCGGGCACCATGGAACTTGCAACATATTGATATCATTGCTATTTCCCCAAGAAATTTACCATCGAACCCATGTATCCGGTACACCAATGGTGTACCAATGGTGTACCAGTAGTGTACCTTGGTGTACTTCAGTGTACTTCAGTGTACTTTGAGGTACTTCGATGTACTTTGGTGTACTGAACCCAATCTAATAGCCCCTTAAATTTTAGTACAGGAAATAATGCGGATGGCCGTAAATTGGGGAGCCGGCTCGATTCCTTGATTATCAAAGCCACTTGAAATCTGTCCCCGACGTACTATTGCCGGTTTTTTGTGTCTCAAATATTGATTTTCGTGACGAATAGGTTGTTATACTGTCACAAAGCTCTTTTCGTGACAGAAAGGACATCCTGTGCCAAAACACCGTAGACCAGCATCGGCCACAACCACGCTGGAATTTGGTTGGGCAATCATGACCGCGCAAGCCCCAATCGCAGCCTCCCTCAGCACTTAATATTAAACAACCGCGCATATCTCTATTCCGATAACGACATCAATAATATCCGTCGACGACCCAGATGTTCCTGGGTCGAATCCAATCAAACCTCCAATGGAAGCTTATGCGCCGAGCACGATGAGGACTCCTGCGAGCACTGGGTGTATTCCACATAACAGCTCTAATGAAGAGGGTTTGCGGTGGCTATTTGGCATAAATCCTGATATGAATATGAAGTTTTTGAATCCGGTTAACTCGTGAAAAATAATGACTAAATTTCAAGAAAATGAAACCTTTGAACTGAAGAAATCTACCTCCGAACTGAAAGAGGCGGTGATCTCTATTGTCGCGATGCTGAACAAGCACCAGCGGGGCGAGATCATTTTTGGCATCAAAAAGGATGGTACCGTTGTTGGTCAGCAGGTTTCCGATAAAACTATCCGTGATGTATCGAAGGCAATTGCCGATCATATCGAACCAAAGATCTATCCCGTTGTTGAACAGGTGGATATTAACGGCAACCAGTGTATCAAGGTTCGGGTCGAAGGCAGTGAACATCCTTATTACGCCTATGGACGCGCATATATCCGAATCGGTGATGAAGATCGCCAGTTAAGTGCC
>JANYBN010000067.1 GCA_025360785.1 Geobacter sp. | reverse complement strand
TTTCAATTCAAGGGCACCGATAAGGTTGCAAAAGCTTTCGGACCGATCATGGTGGTCTGGTTTGCCGCCTTAACGCTTTCCGGAGTTATCGCCCTTTTCTCCTTTCCGGCAATCCTTTCTGCCATCAGCCCACATTACGCTGTCAATTTCCTGCTACATAACGGCATGGCCGGATTCTTCGTACTCTCTGAAGTAATCCTGTGTGCTACCGGCGGAGAGGCACTCTACGCCGACATGGGGCACCTTGGGCGCAAACCGGTCAAAAGGGCCTGGTATCTGGTCTTTGTTGCTCTGGTAATTAACTACTTGGGACAAGGTGCTTTCATAGTAAACCATCCTCATGCAAAAAATATCCTTTTCGGCATGATTCAATCACAATCGACCATACTGTACATACCCTTCCTGATTCTGACGATCATGGCAACTGTCATCGCTTCACAAGCGCTTATCAGCGGGGTTTTCTCCATCGTATATCAAGGGATTACAACCCGCATCCTACCGCTCTTAAAAGTTGATTATACTTCTCATCAACTGAAATCCCAGATTTACATCGGTGCAGTCAACTGGATTCTGCTTGGCCTGGTGATCATGATCATGCTGATCTTCCAAAAGTCAGAGAATCTGGCGGCGGCGTACGGCCTGGCAGTCACAGGCACGATGACCATAACCGGCGTCATGATGGTAATGATCTTTTCCCGAACAACTAAAAAGTGGAAGGTGCCTATTGCTCTATTTGTTACATTGGTAGATTTCGCTTTTCTGGTTTCAAACCTCTACAAGCTGCCCCACGGTGGATACTGGTCGCTGATCCTCGCATCCATCCCATTTACGGCTATCTTGATATGGACCAAAGGGCAACGTGCGCTGTATGGAGCATTACGTCCGCTTGATATGGAAACCTACCTGATGAGTTATGAGCAAATTTACAAAAAAGGCCATATATCAGGAACCGGCCTGTTCTTCGTAAAGGAATGGAATACAATTCCGCCCTATCTTGTACATTGTACTATACGCTCGAATATAATATACGAGCGAAATGTACTGATTTCAATTGTGCGTACCGATGAACCGTATGGACTTGAAAGCTGCCTTACTCCAGGCTTGGGAACCGGACTGGACGCTTTTGAGATCAAAGCGGGCTATATGGTAATGCTAGACATTGAACAACTGCTCAAAGAAAACGGCATTGTTGAGAAGGTCATTTTCTATGGTATCGAAGACATTGCAACCGGTAACCCGTTTTGGAAAGTTTTCTCAACCATCAAGAAGCTGACCCCCAATTTTGTACAATTCAATAAACTCCCTGCTGCAAAGCTTCAGGGAGTAGTAACTAGAGTGGAGATGTAGATATGTTTAACTGGATTTTATTGCTCGTTGCTCTGGGAATTATTCTATTGGGAGCGACGGTTTTTACCAACGGCCTGGAGTGGTTCGGCAAGAAAATGAACCTTTCGGACGGCGCGGTCGGGAGCATCTTCGCTGCGATCGGCACCGCCCTTCCGGAGACCCTGGTTCCTATTGTGGCTATCATGTTCGGCACACCCGAGGCGGGCCACAAGATCGGCGTAGGTGCCATCATCGGCGCCCCATTCATGCTGGGGACACTGGCCTTCTTCATCAGCGGACTGGCGGTAATCTGGAATCGCAAGAAACGTGACGATTATCCGGTCATGCGCGTTGATACGGTAGTTATGCGGCGTGACATGGAATATTTCATGGTGCTGTATGCGGTTGCGATAGCTGCATCGTTTCTGGGCGGACACCCGGTGGTCAAAACATTCATCGCCATGGCTCTATTTCTGACCTATGGCGGGTATGTCCTGAAAACACTTCGATGCGAGAACGACTCATGTCATATCGTGGAAGAGGCCGACCTCGACCCCTGCTATTTCGCGCCAAAGTCTCATGACCCGAAGATGGCGATTATCGGTCTCCAGGTTTTGAGTTCATTGATGCTGATCGTATGGGGATCCTACATTTTCGTGGAAAAAGTGCAGATTATTTCCGTGCAGCTAGGCATATCACCCTTCATCCTGGCCCTGATTATCGCCCCGATTGCAACTGAGCTGCCGGAGAAATTCAACAGCGTTATCTGGATCGGCAAGGGCAAAGATACCCTGGCGATAGGCAATGTTACCGGCGCTATGGTATTTCAGGGATCGATCATTACCGCCATCGGTATCTTGATGACCGATTGGCATCTCAATACTGCAGCACTTTTAACTGTGGGACTGACTTTTGCTTCGGTCGGCATGGCATACCTGCAAATCCGAATCAAAAAACACCTGACGCCGGGCACTTTGCTGGTGGGGGGGGCGTTCTACTTCATGTTTCTGGTACTGATCTTTATCGGGAAAATCTGATTCCCTGATGTATCCCACGACGCTCCATCTCTGCATCGATCAGGTTAAGTACTTCGAACTTCTTTAGCGACCAGAGCGGAGCTATCAGATTATCATGCCCGCCGTCGCCGGTCAGGCGATGAATAAGTATGCGCGGATCAAGAAGCTCAAGAAAATCGCACACAAGGCCGGCATACTCATCTCTGCCCATAACCGCCACCTCACCCCGCCCGTACATCCCGGCTAGCCTCGTTCCTTTCATGACATGCAGCAGGTGTAGTTTGACACCGTCAACTTCCTGCCGGTTAAGCTCACTCGCCATAGCCAACATTTCATCACGCGTTTCCCCCGGCAATCCAAGAATGATGTGGGCACATAACCTTAATCCACGTGACCTGGCGCGCAGAATGGAATCAACTGAGCAGCTGTAATCATGCCGCCGATTGATCAGTTTCAAACTTCGGTCATATGTTGACTGGATCCCCAACTCCAACCATAGGTATGTTTGACCGGAAAGCTCCTGAAGATAGTCCAGTACCGCATCCGGCAGACAATCAGGGCGACTCGCGATGATCAGGCCAACTACATCGGAAACGGTGAGTGCTTCGGAAAACAGTTTCCGCAAGCGGTCCACCTCAGCATATGTATTGGAATATGGCTGGAAATAGGCAATGAACTTTGAAGCCCGGTACTTGCGCCGCATAACTTCTTTGCCGTCTTCAAGTTGAGCGGAAATATCGAGCTCTCGTCGGATGCCATACGAGCCGGAGCCATGTCCGCCACAGAAAATGCACCCCTCGGTATCAAGCGAACCGTCGCGATTGGGGCAGGTGAATCCGGCATCTACCGATATACGTTGCACCTTGCAGCCGAATACCTGTTTCAGTTCACTAGAGAATGTCTTATATCGTTTGGCCGGAGACATATCAGCGGATAACGGGCAATGGCGTCTTCTTTTCAGGCCGCTCCACCCAACACTGCTCTGTAGAAAGCACCCTTAAAAACTCGCCAGCAAAAAGAAACTTGGCAAGTGGCACCGGCACGCTGATAAAGTCCTTGCCACGCCCCACAGTAAACGCATATCCGCCCTTGCCACCCCGTTCCCATTTTTCCACGGAAAGTGTCGTCACTGTTTCCTCGCTCTGCTCTCCTGCGGAGAACTTGTGAGGGTTAAGTTTTTCCTTGCACGGCACAGATGAGCCAGCCACCTGACTAATCATCAGCGACAGCCCGAAGGCCTCGTCAGGTTCGCAGATGAAGCGGATCTGTGTAACATCATCCGGCTTCGTCTTCGGCGTCAGCTTGAAGAAACGGATGTGAATCCTCCCGCTTCGCTCAGTGACCTGCCCATGCTCTTCGCCCGACTTGACCGCCGCGCGGATTTCAACACCGGTAGATTGAGAAAAGATCTCGTAACAGCGATACCGTTTCAGTTCGTCCGCTTGGGGCATACAATACTCCTTATCTGTTTATGACCACGTGCTGTTTGTAACAAAACTACCAGACTATTTCCACATAAACAAAAAGAGCGGCATCGCTGCCGCTCTTTTTGAATAGTTTATACTTAAGGTTATCTACTTGCGAACACTTTTACCGGCAACCTGCATGCGGATAATAGCCCGTTCCAGAGCAGCTTCATAAACTTTAAACTGCTTGTCCTCGGAGGTCAACTTCTTGAGAGCCTCCTCGGCACGTCCAAGCGCCGCTTTGGCTCTCTCGACATCGATATCTGCAGCCAGCTCTGCGGTTTCAACCAGAACAATAATCTTGTCTTCGCAAATCTCGAAATAACCCCAGTTGAGCGACATATGCTCGGTTACTCCATTGTTCTTGTAGACAAGTTCACCGATTTTGAGCGAGGTAAGAAATGGCGCATGACCCGGCAGAATACCCAATTCACCGAGCTTACCGGTTGCAGTTACTTCCTCAACCTCAATATCGACGACCTTTTTATATGGTGTAACTATTTCCAGCTTCATCTTTTCAGCCATATATCATTCCTTGAAAGGGAGATACTCCCGTAAGGTTAATTATACTGCAGCCAGTTTGGCAGCTTTTTCAATAGCCTCTTCGATCGAACCGACCATATAGAAAGCCTGTTCAGGCAGACTGTCATGCTTTCCGGCAACAATTTCCTGAAAACCTTTGATGGTGTCCTTCAGCTCAACATACTTGCCGGGTGAGCCGGTAAATGCTTCAGCTACAAAGAACGGCTGGGACAGGAAGCGCTGAATTTTTCTGGCACGAGCAACAACGAGCTTATCCTCTTCAGATAATTCGTCCATGCCAAGAATGGCAATAATATCCTGAAGATCCTTGTATTTTTGCAGAACAAACTGAACGGAACGGGCAACGGCGTAGTGCTCTTCGCCGATAACCTGAGGATCGAGAATACGTGAAGTAGAGTCGAGCGGATCAACGGCCGGATAAATACCAAGCTCCGCGATCTGTCGTGAAAGAACGGTCGTTGCATCCAAGTGAGCAAAAGCAGTAGCCGGGGCCGGATCGGTCAAGTCATCGGCAGGTACATAGATAGCCTGAACCGAAGTGATGGAACCTTTCTTCGTAGAGGTAATACGCTCCTGAAGCTCACCCATTTCGGTAGCAAGCGTAGGCTGGTAACCAACAGCAGAAGGAATACGACCAAGAAGCGCGGAAACCTCGGAACCAGCCTGGGTAAAACGGAAAATGTTGTCAATGAAGAGCAGAACGTCCAGTCCATCTACGTCACGGAAATATTCGGCAACAGATAGTGCGGTAAGTGCAACACGGGCACGGGCACCTGGAGGTTCATTCATCTGTCCGTACACCAACGCTGTTTTTTCCAGAACGCCGGTCTCTTTCATTTCCATCCAGAGGTCGTTTCCTTCACGGGTGCGCTCACCTACGCCGGCAAAGACAGAATAACCGCCATGCTGACGCGCAATATTGTTTATCAGTTCCATAATCAAAACGGTCTTGCCGACACCGGCACCGCCGAACAGGCCGATCTTGCCGCCTCTGGCATATGGTGCGAGCAGATCGACAACCTTGATTCCGGTTGTAAACGCTTCTACCTTGGTAGACTGGTCTTCAAATGAAGGAGCCTCGCGGTGAATGGCGTACTCTTTTTCATTCCCAATCGGACCCATTTCATCAACTGGCTCACCGATAACGTTCATGATACGGCCAAGAGTTTTGGCACCGACAGGGGCACAGATCTGTTTGCCGGTATCAACGACAACCTGGCCGCGCTTGAGACCGTCGGTGGAGTCCATAGCGATGGTACGTACCGAGTTCTCACCGAGATGCTGGGCAACTTCCAGTACCAGATTGTATTCACGGTCATCAATGGACGGATTTGTCACGCGCAGTGCGTGGTAGATCTCCGGCAGTTTGCCGGGCTCAAATTCGACGTCGATAACAGCGCCGATGACCTGCGAAATTTTACCTGTGTTCTGACTCATGGAACGGTGTCCTCCTGCGGCCCTGCGGCCTCATATAGTGTTACGTTATTTAAAGCATTAACCTTTAATCGATTCAGATCCTGAAATAATTTCCATCAACTCTGTTGTAATGGCGGCCTGACGCGCCCGGTTATACTGAAGCGTCAGCTTGCCGATCATTTCATTGGCGTTCTTGGATGCGCTGTCCATGGCGGTCATACGTGCGCCATGCTCACCTGCCACCGTCTCCAGCATGGCTTTAAAAATCTGCACCTCAAGGTTTTTGGGAAGGATTTCCGCAAGCAACTCACCTACAGACGGCTCATAAATAAACTCAACTGGAGTTTCGTCCGAGGCACCCGTCTCTTCCTGAACAACCGGCAACATCTGCTGGAAGGTTATATCCTGGGTCATGACCGTACGGAAAGAGTTATAAAGGAGCTCAACCTGGTCATACTCTTCTGTCACAAAACCGTCAATTACTTCCTGAGCAAGCATGACAGCGGTCTGGTAGTTTGGTTTTGCCAGAACATTGGCAAAGTTTTTATAAACCGTGTAGCGGCTCTTGAGGAACTCATACCCTTTGCGACCAACCGTCATGACGTTGATCTGCTCGTATGAAGCGGCTTTTTCCTTGATATAGCGGTCAGCAGCCTTGCACAGGTTGGTATTGAAGCCGCCGCACAAGCCACGATCCGATGTAAGTACAATCAGAAGCAGTTTTTTGGCCTCGCGCTTCTCCAGCAACGGGTGGATATCACCCTCAAGGTTCGCCGACAACGATTGTAGCACTTCACCCAACTTTTTTGCATACGGGCGGGCGGCTACTACATTTTCCTGAGCGCGGCGCAGCTTCGCTGCCGAAACCATTTTCATGGCCTTGGTGATCTGGCGAGTATTTTTTACGGATACGATCCGCTTTTTAATGCTTTTAAGGCTTGCCATATCTCAAACCGTCCTTGATTACGCGGTAAATTCTTTTTTCAACTGGCCCATAGCGGCAATAATTCTGCCCTTCATATCATCATCAATTGCTTTTTTGTCGCGCAACTCAGCCAGAAGTTCAGACTGACGATTATCGAAGAATGCGTACATTTCGATCTCATATTTTTTGAGAGCAGAGACAGGATACTCATCAAGGAAGCCGTTGTTGGCGGCAAAGATGATCAGAACCTGCTTTTCGTTGGGAATCGGGCGGTACTGAGGCTGCTTGAGAATTTCAACAAGACGCACTCCACGCTCCAACTGCAACTGAGTAGCACGATCCAGATCAGATCCAAACTGGGCAAAAGCAGCCATCTCACGATACTGGGCAAGGTCAAGTCGGAGTGTACCGGCAACCTGCTTCATTGATTTGGTCTGAGCGGAACCACCGACGCGGGAGACCGAGAGGCCGACATTGATCGCCGGACGTACGCCGGAAAAGAACAGGTCGGATTCAAGATAAATCTGGCCGTCAGTAATGGAAATTACGTTGGTCGGGATGTAAGCGGAAACGTCGCCAGCCTGTGTTTCAATGATCGGCAGGGCAGTCAATGACCCGGCGCCACGTGCATCTGACAGCTTGCAGGCACGCTCCAGCAGACGGCTGTGAAGATAGAAAACGTCACCCGGATATGCTTCGCGTCCTGGCGGGCGACGGAGCAGCAGGGATAGCTGACGGTAGGCAACAGCCTGTTTGGAAAGGTCATCATAAATAATCAGCGCGTGCTTGCCGCTGTCGCGGAAGAACTCGCCCATTGTTACACCGGTATAAGGTGCGATAAACTGGAGCGGTGCTGATTCGGACGCTGTTGCTGCAACAACAATGGTGTAATCCATGGCGCCGTGCTCCGTCAGCTTGGAAACAACCTGGGCAACAGTTGAACGCTTCTGGCCGATAGCGACATAAATACAGACAACATCGCCACCCTTCTGGTTAATGATCGTGTCAATGGCGACAGCGGTCTTGCCGGTCTGTCGGTCACCGATGATCAGCTCGCGCTGGCCACGACCGATTGGAACCATTGAGTCAATGGCTTTGAGTCCGGTGGCCATCGGCTGATGAACCGATTTACGGTCAACAATTCCGGGAGCCTTGATCTCTACCTTGCTGAAACTGCTGGTATTGATAGCGCCTTTTCCGTCGATTGGCTGCCCGATTGCGTTGACAACGCGACCGATCAAAGCATCACCTACTGGAACCTCGGTGATACGCCCGGTACGCTTAACGGTATCGCCTTCCTTGATCTCGGAGAATTCGCCGAGAATAGCAGCGCCTACGTTATCTTCTTCAAGGTTGAGAACCATACCGGTAACGCCACCTGGAAACTCCAGCAGCTCTCCGGCCATGGCGCCAGCCAGGCCATGAATACGGGCAATACCGTCACCGATAGAGATGATTGTGCCGGTTTCCGACACTTCAACTTCTTTGCCATACTCTTTGATCTGTTTTTTGATGATCTCGCTGATCTCTTCGGCTCTGATTTCCATGGATGCTCCTACCCCTTCTGTAATATATCTTTAATCTGTTTAAGCTGAGTCTTGACACTGTTATCGTATGCAATATCGCCTATCTGGGTTACAACGCCACCCAGCAGTGAGGCATCAACAATCATCTGCGGCACAACCTTCTTGCCGGTCTTTTTTTCCAGGGCTCCCTGGATAGCCACAACCTGACTTTCGTCGAGCGGAAAAGCGGTCGTGATTACCGGCCTGATAACACCGGAGAACTCATCGGCCAATTTTTCATATGTCTGCACAATCTGTCCGAGAAAAGCGACTCGGTTTTTGTCTACCAGCAACATCAGAAAGTTGCCTACCAATTCAGAGCAGGCGGTCTTATCGGCCAACTCTTTCATGATGTTCTTCTTCTGACCCTGAGTAAGTGCGGGGTCCGCAAATGCGGCGCGCAACTCACTATTGGCGCTAAAAAGTCTGTCAACTACGGCGAGCTCATTACGGAAGCTGTCAATCAGACCACCCTCTGAACCAAGCTGGACAAGTGCTTTGGCATATCGTTTCGCAAGCGAGTTATTGATCACTGGATCTGTACCACCTTGTCAAGATATTCGCCGACAAATCGGTCGTGGTCGTTCTTCTGAATAGCACCGGCAAGCTTTCCGGTCGCGATTTCAACCGCAAGCCTGGCTGCTTCGGCACGTAGTTCATTACGGGCCTTCACAGTCTCCTGCTCGGCAGATAATGCGGCCTGAGCAACAATTTTCTCCGCAGCCCTGCTGGCCTCAGCTATAATGCGCCCCTTTTCCTGCTCACCTTCACGAACGATTGCAGCATGAAGCTCATCAATTTCCTTTGATGCCTGATCCAGCTTGATGCTATATTCGCGCAGCTTGGCTTCGGCAGCGTCACGGGCTGCTTCGGCATCTTTCAAGCTCTTCTCGATATCAGCCTGACGGGCGGCAAGAGATCCCTTTACGTCAGCTTTTTTGAGAGCCCAAATAATTATACCTGCCAAGACTACAAAGTTGAGCACTCTCCAGCCGAAATCCTTCATCTGGGCACCGCTGTCCGGATGATGGGCTCCGCCTCCGCCTTCAGAAGCAAAACCAACAGAAGCCAATAGAACGATGGCAAAGATATATGCCAGAGTAACAATTATTTTTTTGGAGCGATCGGCTACCATACTCATAACTACAGGCTCCTCCCGAGGATTTTCTCGCAGATATCACCGGACAGAATCTCGGCCTGCTTTTTCAGTAACTCGCGTGCTTCGCCAGCTTCTTTAGCAACTCTTCCCCGAATCGAAGTCAGTGACTCTGAAGCCTGTTTACGGGCTTTCTCAAGCACAACTGTTTCTTCAACCTGAGCAAGCTTCAGTGCTTCGGCACGGAGAGCTCCGGCTTCAGCTTTGGCAGCATGCAGACGGGCTTCATACTGAGTCATCTTGCTCTGCACTTCCGCATCAACCGAAACGGTCTTCTCCCGGGCCGAGTCAATTACCTGACGGCGATCAGCCAACACCTTACGGATTGGCTTATAGAGAAAGACATTGAGGACGAGGACGAGGATGCCGAAATTGATCAGCTGGATAACAAATGATAAATTTAATTCAATCACGACCTACCCCTTGCAGGTATGCTTAGTTGTATACTGTATACCTTAGATACTGGCGTAAAACAGAGGCTAACTATCATGATAACTGAATAGATGTCAAGATAATTGCACAATATCTGTAATATTTTTCTATTTTTACATATCCAACAGATCAATAATACGGGTTAATTCGTCGGAATCGCTGAAATGGATTTCCAGCCGACCGCCTTTCAACCCTACCTTGCGAATCGCAACTCTTGATTGGAAGCGCCTCTGAAGCTGCTCTTCCAGCGAAGACATCAACAGATCAGGCTGCAGCAGACGCTTGGCCGGTTTCGGATGCGGATTGACCTTAAGCCTGCGTATAAGATCTTCTGTCGCTCTAACACTCAGCTGACGATGCAATATTTCATGACGGGCCTTTTCAACAAGCTCACCGCCTTCCAAAGACAACAAGGCACGGGCGTGGCCCATACTGAGTCTCTCTTCTACAATATCCCGCTGAATTTCTTCCGGCAACTTGAGCAAGCGCAGCGCATTGGTAACTGTCGTACGATTTTTTCCGACCCTCCGCGCCACATCCTCCTGAGATATGCTGAAATGCTCCACAAGCGAACGGTATGCCTGCGCTTCTTCAATAGCGTTCAGGTCCTGACGCTGGATATTCTCGATCAGCGCCAGCTCCATCACAGCATCCGGAGTCGCCTCACGGATAACGATCGGGATTTCATGCAGGCCTGCTTTTTGTGCCGCCCGCCAGCGACGTTCTCCGGCAATGATCTCATAGTGATCATCTTTTCTGGTGACTACAAGCGGCTGAATAATTCCTTTTTCGCGAATTGACGCCGCCAACTCCTCCAACTTGTCCGATGCAAAATATTTGCGTGGCTGGTTACGATTTGGACGGATCTTTTCAATTGGGCAGATAAAATAGTTTTTTGACTCATCAACCGTCTCTGTTACTTGCAACAGTGCTGCCATCCCCTTACCGAGGCCGCCTATCCTAGCCATTCAACTCTCCCTCTGGATTATCTCGCGAGCCAGCTGAAGATAACTAACAGCCCCGCGCGAAGTGATGTCATAATAAATAACCGGTTTGCCGTGGCTTGGTGCTTCAGCCAGACGGACGTTGCGGGGTATAACCGATTCAAACACCTGGTCAGGAAAGTGCGTACGAATCTCTTCGGCCACATCTTTGCTGAGATTGCCGCGCGAATCGTACATGGTCAGAAGAATTCCTTCAATCGTCAACTGTGGATTAATCATTTTCTGGATCAACTTGATGGTATGCAATATCTGGGAAAAGCCCTCCATTGCGTAGAACTCGCACTGGAGCGGTATCAGCACCGAATCGGCTGCTGTCATGGCGTTGATGGTCAGAAGGCTGAGCGATGGCGGACAATCGATAATAATGTAGCGGTACTTTTCTGCGAGCGCAGCCAGAACAAACTTAAGTTTATGCTCTCGCCCGATTTCGGTGGCCAGCTCCAATTCAGCTCCGGCAAGATCGGAGTTGGAGGGGATGATATGTAGGAAAGGGTGTCCCGTATCAACAATCAATCCGCAAGGGTCAGCCTCATTTATCAGGGCATCGTAAACGGTGTGCTTCAGCAAGGTTTTGTCAACTCCGACGCCGCTGGTAGCATTACCCTGTGGATCAATATCGACCAGCAAAGTCGGGCGCTCCGAAGCGGCGAGACATGCGGCCAGATTGACAGCGGTAGTCGTCTTGCCTACACCACCTTTCTGATTGGCGATACATATAATTCTGGATTTTGGTTTCAAGGGAATTATGCTCTTTTCAGTGGACGTTTCGGTTATTTCTTCCGGAAAAACCCCCTCCGGATTTACGTGGCGAGAATGTAACACAGCTCACTGCAATCGTCAAAGGAAAGGCAATCCTGCCATGTGCTCACTTCAATCGCAGTCCGGGCAGATCATTTACTCCACTTTTTTTATTGAGAGGGATGATGCCCCACGTGTGGCTATGCCAGGCCTTTGTACAGTCTGCAGGATCAGCAACTCGTTGCGTGTATTGTCAAAGTAGTAATCAGCCATATAATTCTGGGTTTCGCGAGTGCGCCACTTTTCCTCCAGACTTGATCCGTTCCAGAACAGGCCATGGACCGCACCACGCTTGTAGGAGCGTGCGTTACCGAGTACCCAGAAGCCGTCATTTTTACCCACCAGAATCTCACCGCCAGGCGAAACCTGGATACGCTGGTTCATGAATATCCAGCGATACTTGTCGCCGGATATCCTCAGATTGGAATCATCCTCTTTCTGGAAATATAATTCGGAGCCACCAAACTTGTCATTACTGCGCCATATCTCCTTCAACTCCTGATCGTATACAATCAGGTAGCCATCCGGATTAATAACCGTGGTAAAGGCTTTGCCGTCGCGGTCACGGAACTTATTAAAGCTGTATATAGTACCGTAACGGGGCATTTTAAGCGGATTTTTCAGGGTGATTGCCGATCCGCTGCGTGCAGCCTCTGCAACATCACCATAGAAATCATCGCCGCGGCCCATGGTCTGGGCGTAAAGCTTCTTTGGCCCGCCGAACAGGCTGACGCTACGAAAATAATACGGCAGCTTCCCGGCGATGAGCTTAAGCTTATTACCGCTGACCTGCCAAACCTGCGAAGCCAGTTCGCCGGCACGTACGACGGTGACATAGATGTCCAGATGGCCATCTGTTTCAGTAACAGTATCCAAAGAAATTATTTTCTCTGTAGAGGGCAGCTCAACCTCGTCAACCAACTGCATATCACCAGCCTGACGGTAATAGACAAGCCGATGTTCCTCCGCCATAAAAACCTCACGGCTTCCATCCGGCAGGGTTAATCCACATGAAATCAAGTTGGCCGCACCTGTCAGGCGCTTGCTTTGCCAACCGACTGCGACACCGGATCCCTGCACTTGTGATTTAATCAAATCGCTGCCAGAGCCGGGCTTGGCGAGGTTGTTGTTTGCGATGTAAGCTTTTATCAGCTCGGCAGAGAGTTTTTCGGCAAGTTTCCCCACGGCCGGAATCAGCTCATCTTCTGTCCCCCCCTGTACAAAGGCTCTGGTCAATGTCTTTGCCGCTTTGTCCTGAGCTACGGCATCAATGCTGAACATCTTGCCGATGGTAACGTACGTACCGCTCACCACAGCATCGGCCTCGGCTGCACTGCCCACAACCACGACTCCGTCACTGTTCAGACGCGATGCCAGCAGAGTCCGCAGAGTCATCTGAATCCCATCCCGGTTCTGCACTCCGGTTGCATTGATATCCGCCACAAACACCCGCAACGGAGCAGCTAAAGCAGTAACAGCTGTCAAAGGCAGCATCAGTAAGGCCAGCATGATGATCAGTTTTTTCATTTTTCCTCCACTACAAAATTCGGCTTGCAAATTATTGCATGAACTTCTTTGCAAGTCAAAAAAAGGGCGGGATTTCTCCCGCCCTTCAGAACTTCTGATGAAACTTAGATTAGAATGTGTAGTTCAATTGAATGTTGGTCAGGAATGGGTTGTCGTAAGATTTTGCAACATTTGCGCCATTCAGAAGAACAACATTTGTCTTGCCATAGCCGTCGCCCAGGATCGCATAAGCAGCTGTGGCACTGACTGACAGGCTGGAATAGAGCTTGTAACCGACAGTTGCATTCAGCTCGGTACCGATGGCAGCGTCAGCAGCAGCTTGTTTTTCGGCAACCTGCGCCCAGCCGATATTGGCGTTGTAGAAAATCTTGTCCATTGCGCCATCATAACCAGCAAAGACGCCGATAATACCACGTCCGCCTCTAGTAATATCTGAGGATCCGCCGATTGCTGTAGAGGAGTTGATAGTGGCAGCATTTCTGGTGATCAGCCACATATTGGCTGGAGTGAAATAGGTAACATCAGACCTGATAGCCTGCCAACCTTCGTTATCTGAACCAGCTTTAGCAGTGTCACCGGAAAGATAGAGGGCGGCGACATTGACTTTGCCTGGACCTGCATCAACCTTGGCAGCAACCGCACCACCGAATGCAGAGAGTTTACGACCTACCGTAACGGAATCACCGAACTGATAGCCAGCAGATGCGGATATTGCAGCAGGACCGATCTTAGCAGCAGCGTTAAGACCAATCATGTTGAGGAACAGACTATCGGCTCCGGAAAGCACATTGTAATAGTTTGCGCCAACGGTGATGTCCTTGTTTACAGCAAATTTTGCATCAAGCACATTCAGATCGGTAGCAGTTTTGTAAGAAGGAAAAGCTGTACCAGAACCAGTATTCGCAGTTGTAAAATATGCATAAGTGCCGGTAAAGTTGTTAAACTTTTTGCTGATGGCTACGCCGGAGCCATCAAAGTTGCCAAAAGTACCCTGATAGGCATCATTGAAAGGCTGTACACCAACCTTTACATTTGAGCCGGTGATCGGGCAGTTGAAGTCAAGATAAACGTTCTTGGTTTCGATGGAAATACGGTCAGCATCCAGAGCTCCTCCGTCACCAATTGGGTACTTATTGGATACAGCTGCTCCAGCTGAAGTATTCTGTCCGCCAAACTTGGTGTCAAGTTCGAAATGAGTAACCAGTTTCAGATCGTCACTGGCCTTGGCGATGTACTGGATACGGGCACGTTGCTCAATGTATTTGTCAGTTTGGGAACCATTAACCAGGTTGAATCCACCACCACCGGAAGTAGCATTAGTCAAGTAGGCAAAAGCGCGGTACATACCGTGAAACTCATTCTCCAACGCCATCGCCGGTACGGAGATCGCGGCTAGTGCACCTGCTGCTGTTACGATTGCTACTGTCTTTTTGAAATTCATGTGTGTTCCTCCAATTTTATGATTAGTTGCTTGTACAACTGCGGTTAACGTACTGTCAGATTAGTATGATGCCGTTGCTCACCACCTTTCGGAGTAAATTTGGCCTGAACCTCTCAAACAACTTTCGCCATCAGAATTAAAAGACCCTTTAAACACAAATACCCTTAAGCATCCAGTTCATAATTGGATGCTTAAGGGTAAAATACTGACAAAAAATATGCTAATTCTTTCTGAAACGCTCACAGTTTGTTTCGCTCCCGGTCTTCGCTGCCAGCAGATGCTGGATTTCAGTAATAATAATCGGTTAGCTACTATTTCGGTTCGTTTGTTTCAGTCTCTGTTCTATTTGGATGAAGAAAATATACAACAAATCAAACAATGTCAATATAAAATTCACATTAAATCACTAACCGCCTGTATACACAGGCTAATACCAGTTGATTAAATGTATATTAAATATTAGTGACCTACCTGGCACAATTCCGTCAGCACGCCATTACTGGTTTTCGGATGGATAAAAGCTATACGTGTCCCGTGTGCTCCGTGGCGCGGCTTCTCGTCAATCATGCGGACGCCGTCGCCAACTAGTTTGGCTATTGCAGCTTCAATATCCGTTACTTCATAAGCTATGTGGTGAATACCTGTGCCGTTTTTTTCAATGAATTTGGCAACTGGACTGTCTTCGGAAGTCGGCTCCAGTAGTTCTATCATGGATTCACCTACTTGCAACATGGCGACCCGCACTTTTTGCTCAGCAACCTCCTCGGTTCCTGCGAGGGCCATACCGAGGTTGTCGCGGTAGAATGGGATAGTATCGTCAAGTGATTTTACGGCAATGCCGATGTGGTTAATTTTTGTAAGCATCAAGATCCCCATAGTTATACACACATATCATTGAAATCAGGTTACGGAGACGTAACTTCTATGAAACAATTACAGCACTACCGTCTCGGTATGCTTCCCGAATACTCCCCTGAATACATCGGCAATCTCACCCAGCGTGGCATAGGTCTTGACCGCAGCCAGGATGTACGGCATCAGATTGTCCGTGCTTTTGGCGGCTGTTTCCAGCTGTGCCAGTGCTGATGCCACCGCAGCGTTGTCCCGCCCGCTCTTCATCTCGCCCAGGGATTTCTTCTGGGAAATTTCCACCGCTTCCTTGACCCGCAGCAGGCCGGTTGGAGGTGGTTCCTGTACGGTGAACTTGTTGACGCCGACGATGATCAGTTCGTTCTTCTCGATCGATTTCTGATAGGCGTAGGCCGAGTCCTGAATCTCCTTCTGCTGGAAGCCGCGTGAGATCGCTTCTACAGCTCCCCCCAGTTTATCAATCTTGTCGATGTATTCCAGGGCAGCCTTTTCGATCTGGTCGGTCAACGATTCAACCAGGAACGAGCCGGCCAGTGGGTCGATGGAGTCGGCTGCGCCGGATTCGTAGGCGATGACCTGCTGGGTGCGGAGGGCGATGCGGACCGATTCTTCGGTGGGGAGCGCCAGCGCTTCGTCGCGGGAGTTGGTGTGCAGTGACTGTGTGCCCCCGAGAACTGCTGCCAACGCCTGCATGGTGACACGCATGATGTTGTTGTCCGGTTGCTGGGCGGTCAGGGTGCAGCCGGCGGTCTGAGTGTGAAAGCGGAGCATCAGGGATTTCGGGTCTTTGGCGTTAAAGCGTTCCTTCATGATCTTTGCCCAGATACGGCGGGCGGCGCGGAACTTGGCGACTTCTTCAAAGAGGTTGTTGTGGGCGTTGAAGAAGAAGGCGAGGCGCGGGGCGAATTCATCGACTGCCAGGCCGGCCTTGATGGCGGCATCGACGTAGGCGATGCCGTCGGCCAGGGTGAAGGCGACTTCCTGTACGGCGCTGGAGCCGGCTTCACGGATGTGGTAGCCGGAGATGGAGATGGTGTTCCATTTGGGGACGTTGTCTTTGCAGTAGGCGAAGATGTCGGTGATGATCCTCATGGATTCTTTTGGCGGATAGATGTAGGTGCCGCGCGCCATGTATTCCTTGAGGATGTCGTTCTGGATGGTGCCGGAGATCTTGTCGGCCGATACGCCCTGTTTTTCTGCGACGGCGATGTACATGCAGAGCAGGATGGCGGCGGTGGAGTT
>JANYBN010000029.1 GCA_025360785.1 Geobacter sp. | reverse complement strand
GGCGCGGTCGGCGCGGTCGGACTCGTGCTCGGGATCCTGCTGAAGTGGCAGGCGCTGGCAGCGGTGCCGCCTGAAATCAAATGGCAGGCGTTGCTGTTCTTCCCCGCCCTGGCCCGCTTCGGCCAGGTGCTGACCATGACCGGAGCCCGCCGCGCCCGACAGGACGGTCTCGGCGCCGCCATCGCCCAGGGAACCGGCACAACAACCCTTGTTATCGCGTTTGCCACTGCTGCCGCTGCCGGATGGTACCTGCTCGGCTTAAAGGTGGTCATCCCACTGGCTGCTGTCTGTCTGCTGACGTTTGCCGGGCGAATGTTCTTCCAGCGCAAGCTTGGCGGGCTGACCGGCGATACGATCGGCTGTATCAGCGAACTCAATGAAATCCTGGCGCTGGTGGTTATTGCAGCGCTGCCTCAGATCAGATTCTGATTCATCCCTGAACCCCACAGGTAAATCTGGAGAATACCCATGACACCGCATACCCGCATTTATCTAATACGCCACGGCCAGGTGGCCGGCTTTGATCAGCCTCGTTACAACGGACAGACCGACGTTTCCCTGACCGATTACGGCGTAGAACAGTATCACTGCCTCAAAGATCGTCTTGCCGATACGAAAATTTCGGCATGTTATACGAGCGACCTGACGCGCTGCACAACCGGCGCCGGCATCATCTGTCAGACATTCGGCATCGAGCCTACCCCCCGCCGCGAACTGCGCGAGTTGAACATTGGGGTTTGGGAAGGGCTGACCTGGCAGGAAATCCACACAAACTGGCCGGACGGGTGGCAGGCGCGCCTGGACGATCTGGTCAATTACCGGGTGCCGGAGGGAGAAAATCTTCTGGATGTCGAGGCGCGGGTTATGCCGGTCATCAATGAAATTGTGGAGCGCCATAAAGGGCAGGAAGTGCTGGTGGTCGGACATGGCGGGGTCAACCGCATCGTGCTGTTAAACGCCATCGGTGCGCCTCTGGCCGGGATGTTCAACATCGAGCAAACGTATGGCTGCCTGAATATCATCGACTATTATGCCGACGGGCGGGCGACGGTAAAACTTCTGAACGGCTAGATAAATGAGGATTTATTACATACTGTCTTGAATGTGACTTAAGTTTTGTGTATGGTGCGCGACTATGAGCCTGAAAACCAAAATCGCACTTGCAGTCTCTTTTCTGTTTGTCCTGTTTGTGACAACCGCTTCCTATTTCACCTTCGCTTACTTTGAACACACCTTCAAAAAATCAATCTCCGCACAGCAGTTCTCTCTCGTGTCGAGTCTTGCCGACAATATAGACGACAAGCTAAGCATTGCGCAGAATTCCCTGAAGGCGGTCGCCGCAATCGCGCCCGACGAAGTATTTGTCAATCCGGACAAAGGTCAGCGGTTTCTCGACCAAAATGTCGGTCTGCTCTCTATCTTCGACAACGGCATCTTTTTCATAAACAAGGAGGGGAGACTGATTGCAGAGAGTCCATACAGAGCGGATCGCCGCGGCAAGGATCTCTCTTTTCGGGAATGGGTGAAAAAGACTATTGCCGGCCAAAAACCTTACATCTCCGAGCCTTACATCTCGACTCACACTCCCGGCCAGCCGGCGATTGTAATGACTGTGCCGATCTTTGACAAGCGCGGGAACCTGGCCGGTATGATGACCGGAAGCCTTGACCTTCTGGGAGGAAATTTCCTGGCTGTTCTGGCCAAAACAAGGGTCGGCAAGAGCGGGTACATCTTCATTGCCGACATGAACCGGACCCTGATCGTGCATCCGGACAAGAAAAGGATCATGAAGCCTGCGGTGCCGCCCGGAGTAAACAAGCTTGTCGATCAGGCGTTCAAAGGATTCGAGGGTAGCGGCGAGACAGTTACCTCCTTAGGTGTTCCCATGCTTATCTCAGTAAAACACCTGAAAACTGCCTCCTGGTTTATGGCGGCTAACTATCCTAAATCAGAAGCATATGCCCCGCTAGAGATGGCCAAGCATTATTTTGGTATCGCGTTAGTCGTCTGCACAGTCGCCCTGCTGTTAATCACCTGGTTTATCATGAGACACCTGATGGCGCCACTTGCCGCGGTGACCAGCCATATGGCACAGCTACCAAACAAATCAACGGGAGACCGACAGATCAAGATTCTGACTTCGGATGAAATCGGAGTCATGGCAACGACTTTCAACACAATGCTGAGCACTCTGGACCGCCAACAGGAATCCTTGCATGAACAAACAATCATGCTGGAACAGGAAGTTGCGGAACGGCAGAATGCGCAAGAGGCGCTGGCGGCCAAGCAAAAGCAGCTTGAGGATCTGAACGGATCGCTGGAGGATCGTATAGTTCAATCACTGCACGAGATCCGCCAGAAAGACCAGATGCTGATCCAGCAGAGTCGCCAGGCGACAATGGGCGAAATGATCAACAGCATCGCCCACCAGTGGCGGCAACCTCTCAATAACCTCGGGCTGATCGTTCAGAATATCAAGATCAGTTATGAGATGGGGGAACTAACTCTGGAAGATATGAAAGTCGAAAATGATAAGGCGATGGACACCATAATATTCATGTCACGTACTATCGACGATTTCCGCAATTTTTTCCGCGAAGACAAACTAAAGACCAGCATTTCAGTTATTGAACTGGTGAACAGGGCTTTGTCTCTGGTATCTGCGAACTTGCAACACCTCAATATCTCTACGAATATAGAGGCGCATGAAAATGTTACAGCACTGGGATATCCCAACGAATATTCCCAGGTGATACTTAACATTCTGAACAACGCAAAAGATGTTCTTACGGAGCGTATGGTGACTGCCCCAAGCATCAGGATCAGGGCATTCGGCGAGAATGATCGCTCCGTAGTGACGATCCGGGATAATGGCGGCGGGATAGACGAAGACATCCTTACCAGGATATTTGATCCTTACTTCAGTACCAAGGAAGTGGGGAAAGGAACCGGCATCGGCTTATACATGTCAAAAGTAATCATAGAGCAGAACATGGGCGGTCTCCTGATAGCGCGGAATATTGACGGGGGCGCCGAATTCAGGATAGAACTTGCCTCCCATATGGCCGCTGAAGACCATTAAGATACGTATCAAAACGAAACGGCAAAATGCTACCGAAACGAACATAGTTCGGCTCGCATCAATAAAAATCTCTCCCCTCCTTTTGTCCTGAATAAAAATATGAATCAGCCATCTGGTTTTTTCCGCTGGATTGAGTTAATATCATCAGCTATCTAATTTATGTAGTCACCTGTTGCCGACACGGTCAGGTATACGTCTGCAACACAGGCCGCCAAAATGTCCAATCATTCAAACATCAGCGATTACAGCCGCTACTTCACATTGAGACAGAAGGTCTATCTGGTCAACATGTCGGAGGAGCGTAACAGCGACATCTATGAGTCGCTGAGCGGCATAGTCACCTCCAGCGGTTTAAATACTATTGAACTCAGCGTCACCCATGGAGGGCATGGCGCACACAATGCTGAAGTGGGAAAAGCGACCTACAAGCTGACAAGCGAGGCTTTGGGGAGCGGCATCCAGGTACTGGCGGACCTGACCGGCATCGTCTCCGATAATGTTTTTAAATTCAAGATGCACGGCACAATGGAAATGTTCCAGCGCCGCTCTGTGTCTCGTGTTGACCTCTCTGTACCATTCTTCCACCTGCGCGGAAACTTCCCGCTCGCATTTTTCAAAAAAGAATGGAAGCGGGTCATGGAACATTTGCGCAACGATGGTGTGCTTCCGGGTCTTGTTCTGCAGGAGACCGAAATCAATCTAAGCGCCGGCGGAATCGGGATTATGGTTGACCCGAACAACCGTCCTACGCCGCTCGCCATGTTTTTTGTCACACTGGAAAAAGGCTTGCCGGTCTGTGCTCTGGCGGAGACTGTCTGGGAAAAGCGTGTGGATGAGAGACTGCAATGTGGCTTTCGCTTTATTCATATCCTTAAGACGGATCAGGAACGCATCAACAGCTTTATCAGCGATAAGATCCGTATGAGTGGCGGCACCCATCTTGACTACAAGCGCAATTGGGTGCTGCTGGACAAGATGGTAGCGGATGTTAGAAAGCCTGGTTGAATCCAGTGGCCAATTATATAATGAGATAGGGAATGTGTTGGAAGGGAGCAAAAAATGCGAGCAAAGGGTCCTAGAACCGTCATCCTGCCCAGCGCCGATCAAGCCGCTGCGATCCTCAAAAAGATGCGTGGAGAGATTGACAGCAACTCCAACTACCGCACAAAATCGCTGAAGATCCACGGTCCGATCTGCGCCAAATGCGGTCGCGAGTTCGACCAGACGAGCCTTAATCTTCTGACCGTCCATCACAAAGACGGCAATCACCATAACAACCCTCCCGATGGCTCAAACTGGGAGAATCTCTGCACCCATTGTCATGATGACGAACATTCGCGCGGGGTGCTTGGAGAGTATCTTTCCGATAGTAAGTAAGATTATTTGAAGTTCAGATAAATCATCCGCCCGACAAGAACCAGCACCATCGCAATAAACACCGGCCTGATAAAGGCGGTGCCTCGTTTGATAACAAGTCTCGAACCGACCCGCGCCCCCAGAAACTGTCCGACCCCCATCACAATCCCCTCAACGAACCGCACCTGACCGACTGACAGGAAAAAGACCAACGCCACAAAGTTGCTGGTAAAGTTCATGACCTTGGTGGTGGCGGTGGCCCGCATCATTGAGTACCCGAGCAGCATCATCAGCGCCATCGTCCAGAAAGAGCCGGTTCCGGGACCGAAAAAACCGTCATAAAAGCCGATGGAGAGACCGAACAGCAGGTAGAACATCCCGGACTTCATCCGGGCATGTGAATCTTCCGAGCCCAGACGAGGTGAGAGCAGTGTATAAATCGCAATCGCAGCCAGCAACCATGGGATCAGTTGTTTGAGAATCGATGCATCGAGGAGTTGTACCACCCCAACGCCAAGCGCGGCTCCAACAGCTGTCCAGAGGATACCGCTCCAGCAATCGCTCAATTTTACGGTGCCGGCCCGCACAAAATGCAGCATGGCGCTGCCGGAGCCAAATGATGCCTGGAACTTGTTGGTGCCGAGCGCTACCTGAGGGGGTAGGCCGATACCCATAAGTACCGGGACGGTGATAAGTCCGCCGCCACCGGCGATGGAATCGATCAATCCGGCGACAAAAGCGGACCCAAAGAGAAGTGGTAGGAGAATTTCAGGAGACACGGCAGGTTGATTTCAGTACTAAAACGCTTTTGACCATGACAGCCGTCCCTCCAGCCAGCGAGAGAGACTGGTGAACGCGTAGCATAGAATGAAATAAATGAGGGCGATGAAGACGAATATCTCGGTCGGAAAAGCCATAGTGCGGTTGTTGATCTGGGTGGCAACGTGGGTCAGTTCGGACACGCCGACGATGAACGCCAGCGAAGTGTCCTTGATCAGCGACACGAACTGATTGACGAATGACGGAATCATGTTGCGCAGTCCCTGCGGAAGTACGATGTACAGCATGACCTGCCAGGACGTCAGTCCGGTAGAGAGGGCCGCTTCGGTCTGTCCTTTAGGGATCCCCTCGATGCCGGCCACGACAATGCGCGACATGTAGGCCGACGTGAAGAGTGTCAGCGCCATGATGACGGTATCATTTTCCGCGACCTTGCCGAACAGGGCCGGCATCAGAAAATACATCCAGAAGATCACCATCAGGAGCGGCATGCCGCGTACCAGGTTAATGAAGGCCAGGGCCGGATAGCGTACAGCCGGGAAGCGCGAAATGCTGAGAAGTCCCAGAATCAATCCGCCGAAGAAGGAGAGGACGCAGGAAACAACCGCCAGATAAAGCGTCAGACCTACCCCACCGAGCGGACCGTGTGGGAAACGGCCGATCATGAAGTAGGTAAAATTGTCGGTGATGACCGAAAAATTAAAGAACGGTTCCATATCAGGCGGCCTTGTGAACATTTAAGACTTTTTCGTTGTAAAGGTTGACCAATGAGGTGATCACGATCGAGAGAACCAGATAAACCACCGTCGCGGCGGTGAAGGCCTCAAAGCCTTTGAAAGTGTAGCTTTCGACCTGACGGGCCTGATAGGTCATCTCCATGACGCCGATAGTCATGGCCAGCGACGAGTTCTTGGCCAGATTGAGAAACTGGTTGACCAGTGGCGGAATGGTGATACGTATCGCCTGCGGCAAAATGATGTACTGCATCGAGCGAAGGTAGGAGAAACCGGCGCTGCGGGCCGCTTCCATCTGCTCTTTCGGGATCGAGAGGACGCCGGAGCGAATGTCTTCGGCAATAAAGGCCGAGGTGTAGATGGTAAGGGCGATGGCGGCTGCGGCGAATTCAAAACCGGTTTCGTTAAGCCAGTCGTTGATGACGGTAGGAAGAATTTTGTATGATCCGAAATACCAGAAGAAAATCTGCACCAGCAGCGGGGTGTTCCGGAAAAACTCCAGGTAGGCGTGCGCAATCCAACGCACCGGCCTGTTGTGCGACATGCGCATGACCGCGATCAGCAGCCCCAACAGGAAAGCAAGTACGATCGACAGCGCCGATAGCTTGAGAGTCATCAGCAGCCCGGACAGCAGCCAGTCGAAATATTTGCCGGAAGTTATGATCGACCAGTCGAATGTGTAATTGAGCATAGGAAAGGATCCAAACAGAGTGGCACCCGCTTGCGGGTGCCACTGAGGATTCTTATTATTTGCCAGCTGTTATTTTGAAGTTTCTCTGCAGATGAAACTGGGTGTTAGGTCCGAACCATTTGTCGAAGATTTTAGCCGCTTCGCCGTTCTTCTCCATTTCAAGGATGGTTTTGTTGACAAAGTTGACAAAGTTAGTGTCACCCTTGCGCATACCGAGCCCGTAAGGTTCGTCGGAAATCTGGAGGTTCGGGATTTCAAACTGGGCCTTGTTCGGGGCTTTGGCGAGGATACCTGCCAATATCGCTTCGTCAGTGGTGACTGCGGCAACTTTACCCTGCTGCAGGGCCAGGAATGCCTGTGGGTAATCATCAAATGAAAGCACGGTTGCCGTAGGGATGGCTTTCTTGACGTTCTGCTCCGACGTTGACCCTTTTGCAGTGCCGATTCGTTTTCCGTCAAGGTCCTTCAGGCTCTTGACACTTCCCTTCTTGGTGATGAATTTCTGGCCGGTGAAGAAATAGGTATGGCTGAAATCGATGACCTTGGCGCGCTCGGCATTCTTGGTCATGGTAGCGGCTATTATATCAATGTGGCCTTCCTGCAATTGCGGCATACGACTGGCGGAGGTCACCGGTTTAAGCTCGACCTTTACACCCATCTTCTTGGCGATGGCGTTGACAAAGTCGATGTCGTAGCCGACGATCTGGCGGCTTTTCTCATCAATGTATCCGAAAGGGGGGAGGGAGTCCTTGCACCCAACCACCAGCACCCCTTTCTTCTTTGCCTCAGCCAGGGTGTCTCCAGCCAGAGCGCTCTTCGCAGTGATTGCAGCCAGGGCCATGATCATAAACAACGTTGCCAGTTTTTTCATTGTGCTTCCTCCTTGTGTGATGGTGATAGATTTTCCGGAAAAGCGCAGAAAACAACTTACTTTATGCCGGAATCAGGGACATTCAGCATGCATCGGCGTCAATAGTTGGCGCAGGAACTGTTTGGCGCGTTCGTGCTTCGGCCGCAGGAAAAAATCTTCAGGGGGTGCCTCTTCCAGTATAACCCCGTCGGCCATGAACGCCACCCGATGAGCGACTTCTCTGGCAAAGCCCATCTCGTGAGTCACTACGATCATGGTCATGCCGGATAGCGCCAGGTCTTTCATGACTGCAAGAACTTCGCCGATCATTTCGGGATCGAGGGCCGACGTCGGTTCGTCGAACAGCATGATGCGGGGTTTCATTGCCAAAGCACGAGCAATCGCTACCCGCTGTTGCTGGCCGCCGGAGAGCTGCGATGGATATGCGTCCCGTTTTTCGGACAACCCGACCCTGGTAAGCAGAGCCATGGCCTGCTCTTCAGCCTCTTTTTTTGGAACGTTACGGATTTTGGCAGGAGCCAGGGTGATGTTGCTGATAACGGAAAGGTGTGGGTACAGATTGAACTGCTGAAAAACAAAGCCGACTTCTGCACGCAGTTTGTTGATGTCGGTCTTTCTGTCGGAGAGATTCATGCCGTCAACGATCAGTGAGCCTTCACTGATCGGTTCCAGCTGATTGATAGTGCGGATAAGGGTAGACTTTCCGGAACCTGAAGGACCGCAGACCACAAGGACTTCGCCGGGAGTTACATGCAGGTTGATATCGTTTAGTACATGCAGGCTCTTGAACCATTTGTGCACGCCTTTGAAAGTAATCATGCTTATGCTCCCGGATCTGTCACTAAAACGATGTTATTGATGACCCCTGTCTAGCATGTTGTTGCGAAAAAGGAAAGATATTGCCACAGGTTCACTTTCCGCCCGGCCAGTAGCTGCCTCCGGTCAGGGTGGCGACTACGCTTCCTACCGGGACCTTGAATTTCATCTGTACCGGAATTCTGCGGGCATCATCAGTCATCCAGATAAAAATATCTCCCAACTTGACAATACCCCCTTCTGATTTCATACGCGGGTGGACCACAATGGTTTTAAATCGTCCCAAAGGAGTGACGAGCTCTTCCCTGCGCAACACACTTACTTCCGTATTCCAGAGCCTGGTACAGTCATACATATCAATAAAATATGATGTACCGACCTGCAACGGTATCGTGCGGAAATAGAAGAAACTGGAGAGTGCATCGTAGGTCCGCCTGGTGATGGTCTGTGTTTTTTCCTCATTTTTGCGGTGATCGATTGTTGTGGCTTCGTGCTTAAGACGGTCGAACCGCACTTCACGATTGGTGAACATCTTCCCCTCATGTTTTTGCTCCTGGTAAAGCCGCGGATAGCCTATGTGCAAAGGAGAGGTGCCAGAGATCAGATATGATTCCATCCGGTCGTTCACCGGAAAAAAGAGGCTTAACCAATCTGCGGATTTCGCAGTGAAAACGATCTGAATTTCATTGCCGACCTGATTGGCCTCCTGGACAACTTGACCAGCTGTGACTCCGGTATAAGAAAGATCAAACTCCAGCCGCTCCGGAATCGGAAACGCAGCCGCCCGGCCAACCATATAAAACAACAAAAACACCACAAGAGTGGCGTTCACAGCTTTCATGCAATACCGTCTCATCATGATTTCCACAAGCCTCTTCCCCCTGCTGTTACGCCTGGCCGCCGGCCTGTGATTGTTCAAACTCAGTGCGAGCCTTGTGCATTTCTTCGATTTCCCGCAGCTTGTCTCCCATCCAGGCATGGAATACTTTCGCATTTTCGTAACTCATGACAACACCGGTATCAATGAAACGAACCATGCTGCTGGCCAGGTCTTTAGGATCAACACTGGTTTCCCGGCCGATAGCACCTTCGGGTGTAATCTCATGTGAAATAGAATCCGGAAGCGGCTGGCGCTCCAGATAGAAGTTTATAACCATTTCGCCGCGTGGTGAAAAACCACCTTGGGCGCCGTTTACGTATGTCGGGTTGTAACCGTAATTAAATACATATTTGAAGGTCAGTTCAGGTTTCTTGCTGCTCATCGTTTTATTCTCCTTTGTTCTGTTGAAATTGTGAGTGTCACAATGGCACGTGTCTACCTATCATAATCGGAACACCAAGGAAAAGGAAAAGAATTTCTTGCAATATCTAACGGCTATCGCTATAAAAGATAAAAATGATCTTCTTAGGAGGCAATTCCGGAATGTGCAAAACTTTCTGTATTCGTATGGTTGCTGTTGGAAGCATGCTCTGGGCAGGCAGTGCCCTCGCTGTTGAAAATGAGCCAAGAATCCTGTTTGATCAGGGGCATAATCAACGCTTTATCATAGAAGAAAAGGGCGATTTACAGTTGTCTAAACTTGCTGACATCATGCGTGGCAAGGGCATTCAAGTGACTTCGACAAAGAAGCCGTTAAATGACGACACCCTGAAAGATGTAACCGCACTTGTCATCTCCGGCCCTTTTGAATCCTTGCAACCTGAAGAGGTTGATGCGGTTGTACGATTTACTGAAAGAGGCGGGCGACTTTCGGCAATGCTGCATATCGGCCCTCCATTGACGGAATTACTGGAAAAGCTCGACCTGGACAGTTCCAATGCCGTTCTACATGAGCGGAACAACGTAATTGATACGGACAATAATTTCAGAATCACCAATCTGGGCAGCTCTTCACTGTTTGCAGGTTTGACGCAGTTCTCCGTCTACGGTGCATGGGCTCTTGATCCGGGTAAGACCGGGATAACGCTGGCACAAACTTCTACTGACGCCTGGGCGGATCTCGATGGCAATAAGGTTTTATCCAAGGGCGACATAATCGGGGCTTTTAACGTTGTTGTTTCCGGAACACTCGGATCCGGCAGTTTTGTCGTATTTGGAGATGATGCTATTTTCCAGAATCGTTATCTCGATGAAAACAACAGCAAACTTGCCGCCAATCTTGCAGTATGGCTGACGGGTCGATAGTCTCCTGCGATAAATCGTGATTGACTTATTCGGAAGTTGTTTGTAGAAGAACCTCAACCACATTTCATTTTGGAGGTCTGTCGATGAAAATATTTACTAAATCAGCTCTGGTTGTTGTCTCACTGCTGCTATCTGCCGGTCTGGGCATTGCTGCTGAAACAAAAGCGCCGGCGGCCGTAAAGGCAGGCTCCAAAACTTCTGCTGCTGCAGTTAAAGAAAATGCAAAAGCCAGGGCTGCCGATACAAAAACTCCGGCGAAGGCGATGCTTATAGACATCAACAGTGCCAATGAGGCCGAGCTCAAGTCCGTTCCCGGAATCGGTGACGCCTACGCAGCAAAAATAATTGCCGGGCGGCCATACGCCAACAAAACACAGCTCAAATCGCGAAAAGTTGTGCCGTCAATACTGTATGAGCAGGTCAAAGACAAGTTGATCGCCAAGCAGCTGCAGAAATAGCGGATGTCATTACTGCTGAATCCATATGGGGCATCCGATTCCGGAGCCCCTTTTTTGTGTTCCAGACCTTGTAAACCTTGACTTTTCGCATGGATACCTGCTATTCGTTTGCTGTCCAACTTAAGTCAAGGAGCTGTAATGAAACCACTTTTTTTAAACCCACCAACTTTTGAAGACTTCGACGGCGGTGCCGGCGCCAGATATCAAGCCTCCCGTGAAGTAACCTCCTTCTGGTATCCGACCTGGCTCTGTTTTCCTGCCGGAATGATCGAGGGAAGCCGGGTTGTCGATGCACCGGTACAGAAGTTCGACCTGACGGACTGTCTGGCTATTGCAAAGGATTTCGACATGGTGGTGATGTACACCTCCACTCCGACGCTGCAGCTCGATATCGAGACCGCTCGCCGCATCAAGGAGATCAAACCGGGTATCGTTACGGTGTTGACCGGACCCCATGTCTCCGTCCTACCGGAAGAGTCGCTTCGCGCCGGGAAAGGGATTATCGATATCGTCTGTCGCGGTGAGTTCGATTATTCAATCAAAGAGCTCTGCGAAGGACGGGAGTGGCATCGGGTGGACGGCATAAGCTTCGCGAAGGATGAGCAGATTGTGCACACTCCCGACCGCCCGCCGATAACAGATCTGGATGCACTCCCGTTTGTGGCTCCCATTTATAAACGGGACCTGCCGATTGCGGAATACGTCATCCCGCATTTCAAAAACCCCTACGTTTCAATCTATTCCAGTCGCGGCTGTCCTTCTCACTGCATCTACTGCCTCTGGCCGCAGACTTTTTCCGGCCGCACCATGCGGGTCAGGTCACCTCAGAACGTCTATGAGGAGATCAAATGGATTGTCGACAACATCCCTGAAATGCGTGAACTCTCTTTCGATGACGACACCTTTACCGCCGACCGCAAACATGCCCGTGAAATTGCCGGACTGATCAAGCCGCTCGGTATCTCATGGACGATCAACGCCCGGGCCAACACCGATTATGAAACATTGAAAACTCTGCGCGAGGCCGGATTGCGCCATGTGGTAGTCGGCTTTGAAAGCGGTAACGACCAGATCCTGAAGAACATCAAAAAGGGGGTAACGGTTGCCCAGGCGGTACAGTTTGCCAAAGACTGTAAAAAACTGGGACTGTCAATCCACGGCGCATTCATCATGGGACTTCCGGGCGAGACGAAGGACACTATCCGCCAGACTATCGAATTCGCCAAAAAACTCGATCTGAATTCAATTCAGGCCTCCCTTGCGTCGCCGTACCCGGGCACCGAATTCTATACTCTCTGCAAGCAGGAGGGGTGGATATCTTCGGACAGCTTTCTCGACGCCAGCGGCCACCAGAAGTGTGTCATCAACTATCCGAACCTGTCCAATACCGAAATTTTCAACTCGGTCGAAGAGTTCTATAACAAGTTTTATTTCCGTCCCAGGTATATTGCCCGCAGCATCGGCAGGATGTTGATTGACGGCGATGAGCGGCGCAAACTGCTTAAGGAAGGCAAACAGTATTTGCAATATATGAAGAAACGGAAAGAATCCTGTTCGGATTGCAAATGAAGCAGCTGATTATTACTTCTGACGACTTCGGGCTCTCCAGCGGCGTCAACCGGGCAGTCGAGCAGGCCTGGAAGAACGGTCTCCTTACCTGTGCTTCGATCATGCCCGGTGCTCCGGCGTTTGACGAGGCGGTCAAAATGGCCCGCCGGAATCCTGGGCTCCAGATCGGACTGCACCTGACCCTGGTACAGGGGCGTTCCGTACTGCCGCCGGCAGAGTTACCGGATCTGGTGGATGCACAGGGTAATTTCAGCGATAATCCGGTAGCGGCAGGTTTCCGGTATTTTTTTGATCGTGGCCTCTACTGCCAGCTGAAACGGGAGATCGAGGCTCAAATCAAAAAGGTGCTTGATGCCGGTATCACACTGACGCACATCGATGGTCACCTGAACATACATCTGCACCCCACAGTATTCAGAATCCTGACTGAATTGATGCCGCGCCATGGCATTACCAGTTTCCGCCTGGCGCAGGAGAGACTTTCCCACAATCTCTCTTTCGATCGCGACCGAAAATTCGGCAAGACGCTCGAAAGCCTGATCTTCGGATTCCTGACCGATCATGCCCGCCCGGTGCTTGACACGTTGGGAATTCGCTACGCGGATGAAGTTAAAGGGGTGCTTAATTCGGGGCGGATGACGGAAGAGTATATCCTCAACATCATTGGCGGACTGAAAGAAGGTCTGACGGAAATATATTTTCACCCCGGCATTCTGCCTGATGCCGAAATCAGCCGCCTCATGCCTGGTTACCGCCATCAGGAGGAGCTGGCGGCGATCACCAGCCCGGCCGTCAGACAGCGGCTGCACGAGTTACATATTCAAGTGCAAAATTACCGTGGAGAGATAAAATGCTGAAGACGTTGTTAGTCATGCTGGTCGCAATATCTGCAGGAGCGATTGGTGATATTTTTTTGACGCAGGGGATGAAGAGCACCGGCGATATTTCTGCCATGAATCTGCGGCAGATCCTCGACACAGTATTCAAGGCTTTGAGCAACTGGCGCCTGATCCTTGGCACGTCGATGCAGGCGGTGTATTTCGGTCTCTGGCTGGCGGTGCTGTCCTGGGAGGACCTTTCGGTAGCACTGCCTCTCCAGGCGCTCAGCTATGTGGTAGTCGCCTTTCTGGCGCAGTTGTATCTTGGTGAGCATGTCGGCGGCATGCGCTGGGCAGGAATCTGCCTGATCTGTGTCGGCGTTGCCATGGTAACGAGAAGCAGTGTAATCCAATAATTTATCGGGAGGTACGAGATGTTGAATATACGCAAAATTGCCTTTATCGGCGGCGGCAACATGGCCGAAGCAATCACGCGGGGGCTGTTGCGTGAGGATGTCGGCGTCGGTGTCTGCGTGGCGGAAATCAATCAAAAGCGGCGGGACGAACTGGCAGCACATTTTCCGAACGTGCGTGTTGTAAGTGATGCTGCAGAAGCGGCGCAGTGGGGTGAAGTCATTGTTCTTGCGATCAAACCGCAACAAGCGGAAGGAGCGCTCGATCTGATCGAACCGGTAATTACCCCCCACAAACTGGTGATTTCGATCATGGCCGGCATACCGACTTCAAAAATTGAAAAGAATCTGATTCCCGGCTGTCGTGTCATTCGGGCAATGCCCAACACACCCGCACTGATTGGTGCCGGGGCAACCGCCGTCTGTGCCGGGCGCAAAGCCTCGGCAGACGATCTGGATCTTGCCCGACAGATATTTGCCATGATCGGGACTGCCGTCATTGTCGAGGAGAAACTGATGGATGCCGTCACCGGTCTTTCCGGCAGTGGTCCGGCCTATGTTTTCACCTTCATTGAGGCACTGTCCGACGCCGGCGTCAAGAACGGTCTGCCGCGTGACGTAGCGACAGCATTGGCTGCCCAGACGGTGCTTGGCGCGGCACGTATGGTAGTAGAGATCGGCGAGCACCCTGCCCTGCTGAAGGAAAAGGTGACATCACCTGGTGGCACGACCATTGCGGGACTGCACACTCTTGAAAACGGCTGTTTTCGCGGCGTCGTCATGAATGCCGTCGAAGCGGCCTGTCTCAAATCTAAGGAGCTGGCCGGAAAATAATACGTCACATTCAAAACCACCCCCCCTTATCAGTGAGAGGGGTTAACTAGCCGCACCGGGAGGGTATCATGTTTGAATCCGCCGAACTGGGACACAAGATCAGCAAAGCTGTCTGGAAGAAGGAGATTGCCGGGCTGCGCGAGGGATTGCTTGATGCCCAGCTGGACCTGTCCCAGTCGAAGAAGTTTCCGGTTATCATCCTGGTGGCAGGTGTCGATTGTGCCGGCAAGGGCGAAACGGTCAATCTTCTCAACGAATGGATGGACCCGCGCCACATCGAAACCCACGCAGTACGCGACCTGACCGATGAGGAGCTTGAACGCCCCCAGATGTGGCGCTACTGGCGGGTGCTCCCCCCGCAAGGCAAGGTTGGCGTGTTTATCGGCACCTGGTATTCCGCGCCATTGGTCGAAAATGTCTACGGCACTATCAAAAACGCAGAGCTGGATCAGCGCCTGGAACGGATCATCCGCTTCGAGAAGATGCTCTGCGATGAAGGCGCACTGGTTCTCAAATTCTGGCTGCACCTGTCCAAAGATGAACAGAAAAAGCGCCTTAAACTGCTGGAGAAAGATTCTAAAACGCGGTGGAGAGTCACAGACACCGACTGGGATCACTACAAACAGTATGACAAATTTCGCAAAGTATCCGAACGGATGCTTCGTTCAACCAGCACTGCAGAGTCCCCTTGGACAATCGTCGAGGGGACCGATCCCCGCTATCGTTACCTGACTATCGGCAAGTCGATCCTTACCGCCATGAGGCAGCGCCTTGACGCCCCGGAACCGCCCCGTCACACGGAGCCGATTCCACCCATCCTGCCGACCATTGACAATCTACTGATTCTGCAAACGCTGGACATGTCGAAGAAACTGAAAAAAGCCGAGTTCGAAAGCGAACTGGAAAAATACCAGGGGAAACTGAACCTGCTGACCCGCAACCCGGAATTCAAGAAACTGTCAGTCGTGGTGGCCTTCGAAGGGAACGACGCCGCCGGCAAGGGTGGCAGTATACGTCGCATCATCCAGGCGCTCGATGCCCGCCAATACCGGGTTATTCCGGTCGCCGCGCCGACCGAGGAAGAGCGTGCCCAGCCCTACATGTGGCGTTTCTGGCGCAATATCCCCCGCAAAAGCCGTTTTGCGATTTTTGACCGCACCTGGTACGGGCGGGTTCTGGTAGAGCGGGTCGAGGGTTACTGTGAACAGCACGACTGGATGCGGGCTTACGGGGAGATTAATGACTTCGAAGAACAGATGGTACGCAACAAGACCGTCGTCGTGAAGTTCTGGCTCTCAATCACCAAAGATGAACAGCTCAGACGTTTCAAAGAGCGGGAGAAGATCGGTTTCAAGCGCTATAAAATCACCGATGACGATTGGCGCAACCGGGATAAATGGAACGAGTACGAGTTGGCGGTCTGCGACATGATTGACCGCACCAGCACCGAAATTGCCCCCTGGACGCTGGTCGAGGCGAACGACAAGTATTACGCCCGCATCAAGGTACTGAAAACTCTCTGCGAGCGGATTGAGAAGGCACTGGAGAAATGACGGCGGAACCGTTGGCTGCCAGGGCTCATTTCATTCTCATCCTGGGAATAATGCTGATCTGTGCCGGGTGCGCAACGATGCCGAACGGCGGTGTACCGGTTGAAAACACAGCGACGGGCGCACCTGTTCCTTCAGCTACCCGTTTTCTGGGACAGGCCACGGTCTACCTCTCCGCCACTGGCGAGAGCCTGGAGGTTGTCCATGACGCCTCAACCGGCATCGCCATCGTGAAACTGCCGGATGGGAGCGCGACAGTACTTCCGGAGGAGATTGCCGGTTTCGAGGGGCGTTATCGCAACAAACATATGACTGTCTGGGAAAATGACGGCTTCGTGCTGCTCTGGGTTGACGGAAAGTTCGTGTTCAGGGGGAAGGCCGCGAACTAGACGATACGCAGTTGACTGTGTTCGTGGCAGGTCAATCGGCATCTCATTTTTTGAATCAAGCTGTAAGTTTGACAGACGCCCTCCGGGAAACCGGGAGGCGTCTTTTTATTGCTGAGAGGGTTTCAGAAAAGAGCAATCAACCTCACCAACAGTCGCTCCATAACCCGCAACTTCCAGAAAAACAGTTCGGCAAAGGGCCGGAAAGCGAAGCAGGCATACGGACGGCGGATATAGCAGGGACGGGCGCCGGCGACCAGAGCGGCCAGACAGCCGGTCAGCAGACGGTCATCGACCATCATGATTGAAGAGATCGGGACTCCGGCGAGTTCCGCAGTTTTATTGAGCCCGTCTGGGTACGGCTTTTTTCTGACACCGGAGATGAAACGCATTGCAGGGAAATGTTCGGCAAACCACTTCCTCCGACCCTCGGTCGGCTTGTTGGAGAGGATGAAAATCTTGTCGCCGCCGAAGAGCGCTTCACAGCGCTTCATCCAGGCAACCGCCTCTGGAAGCGGGACCGGCGCACCATGATGGGCCAGAACACCGTCAAAATCTAGCGCCAGCACCGTAACCCCGGAAGAGATCAACAGTTTTGGATCGAGTTTAAGTATGCCGGTGCCGGTCGGGGTGCTGCTAAGCAGACGCCTCAGTTCGAGGCGATGTTGAAAACCGAGCAAAAACCCGGCCGTTATGTGAGAGTAGGAGCCCATTAGACCTTCTGTTGATCTCTTTGGGTAAGAGATATCAGGTCGCGTAAATCCCGCATCGTAAACATATTGTTATCTCCCGTATTTATATGCTGCCGCGCAGGTTCCTTCACTGGAAACCATGCAAGCGCCGACCGGAGCTTCCGGTGTACAGAACTCCCCGAACAGCGGACATTCAAACGGCGTCAGCTTCCCTTTCAATACCTCGCCGCAGAGACAGGCCGGGTTTTCTACGGCATCCGGGACATCCAACGTCATAACCTGCTCTGCGTCAAACTCCGCATACTCGGCCCTGATTGCCAGTCCGCTGCCGGGCAGCACGCCCAGACCGCGCCAGACTGAATCGCACGGTTCAAAGAACTGGTGGAGGATCGCCTGCGCTTTAGGATTCCCTTCCCATGATACTGCCCGACTGTACTGTATCTCAACCCTAGCTTCGCCGCGCAGCGTCTGGGCCAGAAGCATCTCGATCCCCTGCATGACATCGGCCGGCTCGAATCCGGTTACCACGCAGGGGATATGGTACTTCTCCGCCAGCGGCCGGTATGCGGCTCCGCCGATAACGGTGCTGACATGGGCCGGGCAGAGATACCCCTTGAGGTTCAGGTCCGGATCGCAAGTCAGGATTTCCATCGGTACCGGCATGGTTTTGTGCGAGGCCAGTACGCAGTAGTTGGTGAGTTTCCGGCGGGAGGCTTCGAGGATGCTGACCGCAATAGTCGGAGCGGTGGTCTCGAATCCGACTCCCAGAAACACTACCCGGCGCTCCGGATTGTTTTTCGCCAGTGATACCGCGTCAAGCGGAGAATAGACGATGCGGATGTCGGCGCCAGTGGCGCGTTGTTCCATCAGGGACGAGTGGCTGCCAGGGACGCGCAGCATATCGCCAAAAGTGGCGACGATGTTGCGGGGATCGGCTGTGCAGGCCAGCGCCCTATCGACATAACCTATCGGGGTAACGCAGACCGGGCATCCGGGACCTGAAACCAGCCGGACATTTTCGGGAAGCAGCGTGCGGATTCCATACTGGTAGATCGACATGGTATGGGTGCCGCAGACCTCCATGAAGTTGACCGGTGCAGGCAGGCGTTCAGCCATGCGGCGGATATTGCCCGCCATGTTCTGCACCAGTTCACGATCCCTGAATTCATCCTGGAATTTCATGCCATGTCCTCAGCTGAAAAAACTTCCCGCATCAAGCGGAGGGTCTCGGTCGCATATTCCTCATCCAGTCTGGAGATGGCGAAACCGGCATGCACGATCACATAATCACCGATCGCCACCTCTTCTCCCAGAAGCATGACGTTGGCTTCCTTCTGTACCCCGTCCACTTCGGCAACGATGTTGTCACCATCTTTACTCACAATTTTCATCGGAACGCCAAGACACATATCAGAACTTTCTCCTTCCTGCGATTGCAGCTTGCCCCAGAGCTATTCCGCCGTCATTCGGCGGTACCAGGCGATGGGTATAAACGGTTATCCCCCTGCTTGTCAGAGCAGTATATATCATTTCAGTTAAAAGGCGGTTCTGAAAAACGCCGCCTGAAAGAACGGCTCTGTCAAGACCGGTAGAACCGGCAATTTGCAGACATACGTCGGTCACGGCCGAAGCGACAGTTCGGTGAAAGCGATGGGCGATGGCAGGCGCTCCAACTCCGGCATTGATATCGTTCAATATTTCAGTAAACATCGGGAAAAAGTCCAGCTGAAGAGGAACTGCTTTGTTGGATGAGATTGTGAACGAGTAGCTTTCTTCGTTCATATCTTCAGCAGATTCCGCCAACGCTTCAAGTTCGATAGCTCCCTGACCATCATACGACACAATATGTCGTAGATTCAGCAGTGCCGCTACCGCATCAAACAGCCGACCGCAGCTCGAGGTCAGCGGTGAATTGATGCCGCGCCGCAGCATCTGGGCAAATATTACCCGTTCCGTTTCGGGGAGAATCCGCGCAACCTGATGATCGAGCGTAAAGACAGACCCTCCCAGCGCCTGGAACAGATACGCCATCGCCATGCGCCATGGTTCACGTACGGCGGTGTCGCCGCCAGGCAACTGCACGTAGCGGAAATGTCCTGCGCGTAGATAGTCATTATATCCGCCCGTCAGAAATTCTCCGCCCCAGATCGTGCCGTCGGGGCCAAGACCGGTACCGTCGAATATGATACCGATCACGTCGCCATCCAGGCCGTTTTCGGCCATGCAGGAAGCAAGATGGGCATGATGGTGCTGTACCCGCAGCCGCGGCAGACCGGAGGCCTCGGCAAAACGGGTTGAAAGATAATCGGGATGCAGATCGCAGACGATTATTTCCGGCTTGATTGCCAGTATATCGGATAGATGTGTAATGCTATGACTGAATGAGTCCAGAGTGCTTTGATTTTGGAGGTCGCCGATATGCTGGCTAAGCGCGGCGTGAGTGCCATTAGCAAGACAGATGGCGCTCTTCAGTTCAGCCCCGACCGCCAGCAACGGCGGCACAGTGAGGGGAAGAGTGACACCCCGCGGTGCGTACCCCCTGGAGCGGCGGTAAAAGAGCGGTCTCCCCTGAAAGACTCGCATCACCGAATCATCACTGCGAATATGAATGGGCCTGTCATGGAGCAGAAAATAGTCGGCAATTCCTGCCAGACGCTGCAGCGCATCATGATCTTCAAAGGCCACCGGTTCATCGGAAATATTGCCGCTGGTCATGACCAGCGCCTTGAAATTATCGCGTATCAGCAGATGATGCAGCGGCGCATACGGTAACATCAAGCCAAGCCAGCCGTTATTGGGGGCAATCAGCGGCGAAAGCGTGGTGTCAGGACGTTTCCTGACGATGACAATAGGCGCTTCCGGGGAACCGAGCAGACGCTCTTCCTTCTCATCCATATACGCCAGTTCACGGGCAGCCTCAAGACTGGCAGCCATGACGGCGAACGGCTTTTCATCGCGCTTCTTCCTTTCCCGCAAGCGCTGTACGGCATCCGGGTTGCACGCATCAACCGCCAGATGGTAGCCGCCAATGCCTTTAATCGCAACGATGGCGCCATTTTCCAGGAGTTGAATGGTTTGAAGAATCGCCTCGTCGCGCGTGGAAATAATTTCTCCTGACACAGAAAGAAGGGCAACCTGAGGTCCGCAGACGTGGCAGGCGATCGGCTGTGCATGAAAGCGCCGGTCGAGCGGGTCCTGGTATTCAGTCTGACACTCCGAACAGAGCGGAAAGGCGGCCATGGTTGTCTTGGGGCGGTCATAAGGGATGCCGGTGATGATGCTGAAGCGGGGACCGCAGTTGGTGCAGGTAATGAACGGATAGCGGTAGCGACGGTCGGTCGTGTCGAACAGTTCCCGCAGACAGTCGGGGCATAGGGCTGAATCGGGGGCGATCCGGGCATCACCGAGACCGGAACCGGAGCCACTTGGGAGTATTAAAAACGAGTTGTCATCACTAACCGGAATGTCTGTGCTGTTATGAGATGTTATGAGCGCCAATGGAGGCAGAGAGTTCCGGAGTGCATCTTCAAAAGTGTCGAGTCCGACCGTACTCCCCTGAATCTCGATCTCGACTCCGGCAGGAGTGTTGCGTACCCAGCCTGTCAAATCCAGTTTATGCGCCAGTCTGTACACGAACGGCCTGAATCCGACCCCCTGAACGATGCCTTGAATCGCGTGCCGACGGCGACTTATCAGCGGTGTACTCCGCTGTCCAGCCACTGATACCATGCCTCCATCCCTTCGCCGCTCTTGGCTGACACTTCAAAGATGATAATGTCCGGACTGACGCTACGAGCATATTCCTTGCATTTCTCAACATCAAAATCCAGATGCGGTAGCAGGTCAGTCTTGTTCAGCAGCATTACGGTCGAGTTCCGGAACATCTGGGGATATTTGAGCGGCTTGTCCTCCCCTTCGGTGACTGACAGAACGGCGACTTTGTGGTGTTCGCCCAGATCAAAAGCGGCCGGACAGACCAGATTGCCAACATTTTCGATCATCAGCAGATCCAGATTGTCGAGATCGAAACTATCGATGCCGTGCATGACCATGTGGGCATCCAGATGACAACCGGCTCCGGTGTTGATCTGGCGCACCGGCACTCCGGTTGCGGCGATGCGCCGGGCATCATTATCGGTCTGCTGGTCACCTTCGATGACGGCAAAACGGATCTTATGCGACAGGTCACGCAAGGTGCGTTCAAGCAGAGTTGTCTTGCCTGAACCTGGCGAACTTACCAGATTCAGGACAAAAATGCCCTTTTCCCTGAACATGGCGCGGTTGAAGCCGGCCAGGCGGTTATTTTTGCCGAGGATATCTTCTTCGATGGCTATGGTTGTCCGTTTTCCGGATTCAGCGCCAGGTTGATGAGAATGCGGGTGGTCGTGATTATGGTCGGCAGATGGACAGCCGCAGGTTGTGCACATATGGTAACTCCTGAACGTTATTGTAAGAAAAGTATCAGGTTCTTATTGCAGTTGCAATATCAGTCGCTTCGGCATTGTGTTTACATTTCTCCAAACTGCAGTTGATGTAATCTGGCATAGATTCCACCTGCGCGCAGCAACTCCTCGTGCGTACCCTCTTCGACCTTCACACCATGCTGGATTGTGACGATGCGGTCGGCATCTCTGATGGTGGACAGGCGATGGGCAATAACCAGCGAAGTTCGTCCCTGCATCATCCCCTTGATCCCTTCCTGAATCATCTGTTCCGAAGCGCTGTCGATGCTGGCGGTAGCCTCGTCCAGCACCAGTATCTCCGGATCGAAGGCAACTGCCCGGGCAAATGAGATTAATTGTTTTTCTCCGACAGAGAAGTTGCTCCCCCGTTCCCGCACCTCTTCATCGTACCCTCCCGGCAACCGGTCGATAAAACGGTCAGCCCCGACCGCCTTCGCTGCCTGCCGGACGCGCTGCCGTGCCTGCTGGTCACCGAGGCAGATGTTGAACTCGATGCTCCCGGCAAATAGGCATGGATCCTGGAGGACAACGCCGACCCGGCGGC
>JANYBN010000010.1 GCA_025360785.1 Geobacter sp. | reverse complement strand
GGCAAGCATGGAAGCGAAAATATGATAGGTGCCTACGTAAAAAAACAGGGGCAAACCTACCAAAAGCTCCACGGCGATCGGCAGCTAGAGCTGTTCTAAACACCACAATACCCCGTCCGCTTGCGGCGGGAGTAGTTTATTCGGTTCCTTCTTCAATGCTGAGATATCTTCCGCCGTCGGTGAAATGTGGCTGACAATGACACAGCGGGATGACTTTAAATCGGGCAATAATCCTGGAATATAGTGCCCGTAATACAGTAGTGATTTCCCTTCCGGCACCATAAAACGAAATGCCTGGTTAACTGACTGGTGAAAATAGCGGGCACTTTTTGAGCTGAGGGAAAGAGGAAATATCATATTATATATTTTTCGCACACATTACGTCCCTTTTGAAGTCAGAGATAATCACGCGCTAAAAAAGATATCCGGAGACACATTTTGTTATATTTTCATAGCCATATCTATTCGGATGCGCATCCCTGGTAAAGAACATATCAATATTCCAGTTACACTTGTCCAACGCAGGATAATATTTGATGCCAAGCTCTGTAATCTGCTCGGCAATATTGATGTAATAGTTATTCGTCTTTACTTCATATTTCTGAGGCAAATGAATCAGGTGGATTTCAGCCAGAGGAAATTCAAGCCTTATTTTACGCATTGATTCGACAGCATATTCAATATTGCTGGGTTGATGAGTACGCTTATATGTATCAAGCAATACTTTCGTATAATAGTAAATTACCGACTGATCATAAAATAATGACTCCAATTTTATTCGCAAACTTCTTCTACCATTTATTTCATCTATCTTGGCTCGTATTTCTTTATATTTAGTTTTTGAAACTTTCCTGACCTCTTCTTCGGAAGCGTTGATCTGAATAATTGAAGCAATCGGCCCCGCCTGACAGCGTGAATGCGCACCATCCAAACTGCAAAAGTTTATTTTGCCTTCACTTACGTATGGATGCCAACAAATTCTGAAAAAATCATCCGTAATCGCCACAATAATTATATGTGTTATTGAGACCTTATCTTTCATGTCATGCAACAGCTTGTAAAAATGTTCAAAACCGGTACCGGCAACACCAAAATTGTATACTTCCGCACTCAGTTTGTTATTACGCAAAGCCGGAACCCAGGGACTGCCACCATTGACACCGGCAGTAAATGAATCGCCAACAAAAGCATAATAACGTTTTCCCGGAATAGATTCATACTCATAATTTTTCGTATCTATCAACCCTGCGTTGTTGGTTGAATAAAGCACGTCATACTCTATTTTGTCATTATAAACAGCTATTTCTCTGATTTTTTTATTAGGATAATATCTGACTGACCCTCCGGAATATAGTTTAAATGTTGGAGAGCTGAATAGAAGGCTTCTATCGGCGTAATCATATACCGGCTTTATCAGACGGATGCCGCATTCGCCAATAGCCAATGCAAGCACAATCGCTATCACCATGATCATGATGTTTTGCAAAACACTCTTCGGTTTCATCTACCCAAATCCTCTAGCGTTTCTCAGGCTTTATTCTTTCCAAATCATACACGAAAATACTGAAACCTATCTTGGCAACCGGTTCATATTTCCGCAACCATGCATACATATCTTTGGGGTTGAGATAAACCCCCTGAAGATTCGTGACACTGATGGCAACAAAACGGTTCCTTGTTGCTTCAAGCGCCTTTTCCGGAGTTGGATTATAAAGATAATGACTCGGCAACCAGTCATATTCTATGCCATATCGTTTTGGGGAATCTATGCCAAAATAGCTCAGGCTGATCCTTTTAATACCTTTTGAGTCCATGTATTTTTTCAATCCTTTAAGATCCTGTCCCCAGTCAAGGTTTGAATCCACCAGATAGTTGTAACCATTGCCGGGCCCGCCAATTAATTCGTTAAAATAAGCCAGGTAATGCGGGGCGGTAAACAGGGTCGCTCCAATATACCAGACGGCCATCGGCCAAAACAGATAACTAACCCTGCCACCATAAAGCAAAAGCCCGCCGATTATCACAAATATAAATGGGTACACCGGAAGAAGGTAACGTACGCCAATTGCGAAGTTTGAGCTCATAAATATGATAAACAGAGCTATTACCGGCACAAAGAGAAATAACGCATCAAACCAGTACTCTTTCCGATATCTCAGATAATACAGCGTTGCTGCCAGCAAAAGTACCAGTACCGGAACAGGTGTTTTCAACAGAAAGACCACCGGATAAAAATACCACCAGCCATACACGGAATGACTCCCATGCAGGAAACTTGAGAATCCGGCAGCCATCTGCGTAAGTAATCCATTGACGCAATCTCATTTCCGGTGGTATATAGTCTGCACCGAAAAAGCAAATTCCTATCCCTTGCACCGAAAAAGCAAATTCCTATCCCTCCTAATTCCTATCCCTTATCCCTTAATGGGTCATATCTTTGATACTTTCAGTATTCTCACCATAGTACATTATAATTAAATATTCTCTGTCAAGTTACTGGAATCAGGCTGCAGGTAAAAATTTGCCAACAGCCGCTTTATTAAAAGGATAACTATCAACAATGCAGCCGGATAATATGTTAAAGCATTTCTAAATACACATTCCGACAACTTGCTGCCATCTGTATAATATGAAACAAACACATATAATGAGAGGAAGAACATGACATAAAATCCGACCGTGAACATAACAATATAAAGCTCTCTGTCAAATTTTCCGTAACACGCTAACATTATTGGTATAAACACGAAAACAACATTAAAGTTTTGCAGCCCTATAATCAGCCAAAAATATTCTATTAGCATTAATGGGCGAAAAACTATCGTCAAGTAAATATCGTCTGCACCATTGCCCAACTTATAAATGGACCTAAAAACAAACCATGGCAACACGAGAAGATAGGGTAGTAACAGAGGAGTAATAAGTGAAGACAAAGACCTCTTTCCGCTTCTAACTTCCGACCAGACAAGGTAGCAACAGGACATGAATAGTGGAATGGCTATAAAAAGACCTTCGCCCTTTAATAGCATGCCACATACTGAAAACAATCCCGCCAAAGGCAAAAAAGCCCATCTGCCTCTAACAACCTTCTGCAAAGCGCTTACTGCAAAAAGTATATAAACAGCCAAAGGAAAGTCACTCATTGTTTCTGTGGCATGAGCTGAAATCAATGGCGAACTGATAAATATGGCAACAATAGTCAGTGATGTAAGTCTATTTGTATCCCTTGACGCAACTTTATATAAGTAAATGGTTGCTGATAGAAGAAAAAATGGGACCCAAATTTTGACATATACTTCATCAAAACTACCCAACCACAGGGCTGTCCACATCTGCGCAAGTGGGTTCATAGGTGGATAGTTTGCAGAACTGTGAATGATTCCTCGACCAAAAAAGTCATAAGATGCCGGATCCAAGAGCAAACTACTGGAATGAAAGAAAACCTTTGCCCTCACCGACCAGTTGGTAAAAGTATCGAACGTATAAATCGGCCTTAAATATGTTTCAAGAAACACTGTGGCTAGTTTCAGACTAATCCAGGTTATCAGAAAATAACTGGCCATATTCTGGTATTTATTGCTCTTTGATTTTTCCTTTATTTGTGGAATTTGACTAAATATATTCATCTTATGATAAACAACCCAGATTAATGCACAAACGATTTCAAACACTATCAGAGAAACAATTACAGGAAGTCGCAGTTGAATTTTTGCAAAACCTAATAACATAATTTGTGTAGTTAATAGCCCGATTCCAAGAGGATAGGAAATGGCTAACCGTTCCAAAACACTAACCTGCTTATCATCATTCAACAAAATACTTACAATCAAGTACGCCAATATTGTTGGCAATATTATAGAAAATATAAACATTATCTATCCACTCTAAACAAAGCAATACTTGGACTATACTTGTTACACAAAATGACATTATTGATTACTGTATCTCCAACAGACAGAACTCCAGTGCGTTTGTCAAAATTAGCATTGCCGTTGGAAAAAACTATCAGATATCTTGAGTTTGGCACATTACGCGAAGGGAGCAGGTAATATTGAAAGGTTTTAAATTTTACAATCAAATCAGGATCAAAAGTTTTATCAGTTTCAATAGAGTAATGGTCAGTTCTTTGATCAGTATAGAACGTGTAGTTGTCAGCTCCAATATAACTTTTACATTGCAGAATAAAATTATAAAAATCACCGTTTAGAGCAACCAGCTTTTCGTCACAGCTTTTGCCATAAAATTGTGAAATGTCAGCCCGCAGCCATTGACTCCAAATGAATTCGTATGAAGCAGCATAAAACACAGCGGTACCACAAAAGGATATTATGATGGATTTTCTTATTGCCTCTCTCAGAGTATTTGTTTTTCTTAGAACAAGCACAGACAACAGCAGAATCAATAAGGCCAAGCCATAAATGAAATAAATGAACTCCGGGCAAAAATATATCCACCCGTTAATGGTGTTTGGCATTATTACTTCTGGCCAAATTATATTAGATATATTTATTTTCATATCACTTTAAAAAATCATTTGAAGTGGCGCCGATATTGAGACCTTGACCTAATTAGGGATAGGAATTTGTTTTTTCGGTGCAGACTGTATACCACCGGAAATGAGACTGCGTCAATGGATTTTCGGGACTTTTTGGGGGAAATCGGGAGTTGTCCGGGGAGATTCTGACCTGCTGCCTGTTCAATCCGCATCATCATCGGCAACAAGCACCGCCTGACCTGCAAAACGGCTCATTTTAACCAATTCCGCCACAAACCATCCCTGCTGCAACGCCATATATTATTCGGCTTCACAGGTATTCCGGGATGTAGTACGCCTCTTCATATTCAATCACCTGGCTGTCGGCGTACACCAGTTGGAGAAAACTAGGGACACTCCCCAGTTTTTTCTCATCCTCGATTTTTTTTGCAGGAAATACGGGAAGTGTCCCTAGTTTTTATCTACTTGTGATAGAACAGGCGCGCGACGCTGGAACGAAACCAGTTTTTTGCCGGATGCAGCTTGTCTCTGAAGGATGTCCTGAAAAATTGCATCAGTGTTGTGTCCAAACTGATTGGCATATTGTTCTCTGAGTGAGCGTGTTTCTGTGACAACAGGATCTTTCCACATAGCATTAAACCTCCTCTGTTAATTCTTGCGGTGTGCAGATGATGGGCGGCTCATAACCAAGTGCCCTGCAGGTGGCCTCAATTTTTGGCCGTGTATGAGCATTAGCTATATGTGTGCAATTCCAAGTAAGCAAATACTCCATACCGTTCACCGTTGCAACAGCAACATGATACGCATCAATTTCGGCGTTTGCGGGCAGGGCGTGGCGACGGATAAGTTCTTGACCCAAGGTCCGCACCTCCTCTGTAGCTTGTAGCTCCATTATATCAGCGATTGCCTCAAGACGACGACTTATTGCATCAGGATGCCCAAGGCTGGCTTCTGCAATTACAAACTCCGATATAAATACATCGTAATTGCTCCGTTGCGTCTCCCACCACTCAATAGTGACGTTCTGGTTGGCCATTGCACGGATGTCGTTGCTTGGACGTGCTGTAAGATAGCTGATTACTGAGGTTTCGATGTATACCTTGGCTTTCAAAATGCCTCCTAATTACAAGCAGTTTTGAGCATGCTTCAAAAAAGTAGCCTTTTTTTAAATCGATTTTCTGACTTTACTTTACAGGTTCTTTTTTGGTTGGCTTGGTCACTGGTGGATCAATTTCAGGTCGTATCGGTTCTTTTACCACCTTGAATTTAATTCGTTCATTACTTGAGTCAATTACTGTAATTACCCAATCCTGAAATACTATAGCGTCTGATTTGCCCATATCATAGTACAATTGTTGGAAAAAAGGGGCTCGTGCATATCCATCATATGTATATTCACGATATGTAACATGTAGCGTGTCCCCTTGCCGCCCTGAATACAGTATTTCTTGGTCAATTCTGGGCTGGGAATATTCATCTATTTCGGAAACTTTTCCAAAAATAGACCTTGTTATCCCTCTCGGATCGTATCTGTATGCAAAGCACCCAGATTGTACAAGCGCTGATCCAACTGGAGTTGTTATTTCTTCACCTAATTTATACGATCTTGGATTAACACATGGGTGATTCCAGCCACAACCTGACAGCACCAATACACACACAACCAGCATAATCAGTTTCATATTTTCTCCTTTTTTTGTTCAACGACAAAGCGCACCAGCGCGAAGCGACTGTGTGCCGCGACGGGTTATAGTGCGCGGTCGCCATTTAAGGAGGATGGAACCCATGTTTGAACTCAAGAAGGTATCAGGTGAAACGGCCAATTTATCGGCAATCCTGCCTGGAAATTGCAACGCAAAGTGCGGGTTTTGTTTCTGGCAGCGAAGCACGGCGGAAAGCCCTATGTTCGCACAACAACTGGCATGGTATCTGGCCGCACTCGGCCCAAAGGTCACGCAGATTTCTCTGACCGGGGGGGAGCCTACACTGTCGCCGGTTTTTGATGATGTCATTGCGGCGCTGCGACCCCTGCAAGAAACAAAGATTGTGCTGACCACAAACGGGGCAGCACTGAAAGAGAAGCTGCCTTTGCTGGCTGGTGTGGTGCAACACCTCAACATTTCGCGCCATGCTATCGGTGACAAAGACAACCGTGCGATTTTTGGTACTGATTCTGTGCCGACAAAAGACGAACTGATCGAGCTTTGCGACATGGCAAACGCCCTGAATATTGATGTGACGTTGAATAAGGTTGTTCCGCGTGACTACGCTGATATGGAAGACTTTGCGGCGTTCGTGCAGTTCGTGAAAGCGGTTGGCGCTTCAGCCTTGGCGCTGCGAAAAGACTACTCTGTCAATTCCCTGGAAGCGACACCACTGGAAAAGCAACTCGGACGGGCTGGCGTTACGAGAAGTTGCCCCGTCTGCGCCACAAACTCCTATTTGTTCCGGGGTGTGCCAGTGCATTTCAAGATGAGTCTCGAAGAACCAAGCGAAGTGCTGCCATATATCTACGAGTTCATTTATCACCCGGACGGCAGATTAACGGAGGATTGGAAGGGCGAAAAGCTGATCGAGTTTGTCCAGGTCGCACCGATCACGATTCGCTGTCCCGAACCAGCACCGCAAGTCTATTATGTTTCCTCTGGCGGATGCGGACAACGATCTTTCAGGAGCGGCTGTTAACTCGGAAAGCACTATAACTCGTTATTGAGCAGTTCAGGCGCGCGCGTGAACTGCTCATCTACCCGTTTTGGATATTTAGTGTGTGAACATGAAAATGCGTTAGTAAGTAAAGTCTTTATTTGCCAAGCTTGGTCATCTTCGGAATATTTCGTTTTCAATAGATAAAAACATAAAATGCACTCTATGCAACTACCTATAATTGTTGTGATAGTTCAGCTGAATGCTATTCCATAATGCCTGCTTTTATACCTGCTGTCCGGCCAAGGAACTCCGAGATCAATGGCACAACTTCGTCTTTGGCATCTTCAAGAATATAATGTCCGCAATCAGGGTAACGGTGGAGTTCGGCGTTGGGAAAACGCTGCTGCCATTCTGCCAGGAAATGGAGGTCAAAGACAAAGTCCAGCTCTCCCCAGCAGATTAGCATCGGCAACGTGCTGAACTGGCCGATGCCGTCGGAAACCGAGCTGACCAGATCATAGCCTTTATCGCCGGGTGAAAGTGGGATATCCTGCACGAAACGGAGGGTGGCGATGCGGTTCCGCCATGAATCGTAGGGGAGTTGGTAGAGGGCGCGCAGCTCGGCGTTCATCGGGTTGCGCTTGCAGCCGACATATGAGGCGCCGGCGCTGAAAGCGTTGAAGCCGCGCACCAGCAGCGTGCCGACGGGGGTGTCCCGGCAGATGCGCAGGCCGAGCGGAAACGGCTTGGTTTTCGGGAGGTGGAACGCGCCGGTGTTGAGAATCACCAGCCGCTTGATCCGTTCGGGGTGACGCACGGCATAGGCCATGCCGATCATGCCGCCCCAATCGTGGACAACCAGGGTGATGTTTTCGGTAACCCCAAGATGTTCAAGGAGCTGTTCCAGATCATCAACCCGGCGGGAAAGGGTGTATTCGTAGCGGTCATCGCCAGGCTTGTCGGAGAAACCGCAGCCGATATGGTCCGGGACGATGCAGCGGTGACGGTCCCGCAGCGCCAGGACGAGATTGCGGTA
>JANYBN010000212.1 GCA_025360785.1 Geobacter sp. | reverse complement strand
TAAACACTTTGATGTTCAGCCAAGCATGTTGAAGGCATGGACAATGTTCTTCCGGAAATGATATATAAGTGCTGGCTGGTAACTATCAAGTACTGATCAGCGTTGTGGAGTAATCATGGAAAAAGTGTCTCTGCTGTTATGCCTCATGGTATGGATGTCTGCTGTTGATTGCATCGCCGGGAATCTTGGTGAGCAGCTACCGAATATTACCGGTGTTTCAACATGGAGCAGTGCCAAACAAAACCATATTTCAACGTCCCGCCAGGATTTTCCGCGTCAGGACGCTGATTTTCCCAAGGACTTTTCTTTTACCAAGCTTGATGCCTCCGGCAAGGATCTTCCTGACAATGCCGGTACATGGTCGTGCGTCCGTGACAATGGTTCCGGACTTGTCTGGGAGGTGAAAACTTTCGGCAATGATTTGCACGGCAATGCCCATACCTATACCTGGTACAACTCCAGGGCAGACTCTGACAGCAGCAGTGAAGGTACAGAGGGCGATCCCGGCGATAAGACGTGCGGTAATCCGGCCAGCCTCACAGCCGGATGTGACACCGAAAAATTTGTCTCCGCTGTCAATGCTGCCGGCTGGTGCGGCCAAAAGGACTGGCGACTGCCGACAGTCAACGAACTGAACTCGATCATCAACTATGGAACATCTCTGCCGGCAATATCTAAAAATTATTTTCCGGATCTTATCATGCCGGCAGGCTTCTGGACTGCCTCTCCTTATGCCGCCAATCCTAATTTTGCCTGGATCGTGATATTTGATGATGGTTATGTCGGCTCCTGTGTTAAGAGTTGGGCATATTATGTACGGCTCGTGCGGGGGGGGGACTGAATATGGTGGTGAAACTGAAAGGGATTGCTCACATGAATACAAAATCGATGGCAGCAGGTTTGCTGATGCTCTTACTTCTTGGCGCAGCGTCTGCGCAAGCGACTCAGACGTGCCGCAGTGATCTTAATGCTGCCACTCCGTCCGGACGCTTTGTGAATAACGGCGATGGGACGGTCACCGATGCCATTACCAATCTGACATGGAAGCGATGCAGTGAGGGACTTGTCGGCAATTCATGTGAATCCGGGACGGTTATCACCTACACCTGGTCTGACGCCATCAAGGCCGCCTCAGCCGCTGTCTTTGCCGGTAAAAAAGACTGGCGGATACCCACCATTCAGGAACTCGATTCGATCATCGAATACAAGTGCACCATGCCGGCAATCAATGCTGAAATATTCCCGGTCACGCGGACCTCGAACTATTGGTCGTCCACACCTTTTGCCGGGTATCCGGGCGGCAGTTGGAACATCAACTTCAACGATGGCGCCCATGAAAGCTGCAGCAGAAACTGGAATCTGTATCTGCGTCTGGTCCGTGGTGGCAATTTGCAGGAAGGAGTGTGTCGATGAAAATAATTATCCTGTTGTTGACCCTTTTACTGGCTGTGGGAACACTGCCATCAATATCCGGCGCCGTACAGACCCAGACCTGCCATTCATATTGGCCCAAGACATCAACTCCCGTAAGCCGTTTTACCAACAACAACGATGGCACTATCACGGACAGCATTTCCGGACTGACCTGGAAACGCTGCAGCGAAGGGTTGAGCGGGACGCTTTGTGAATCCGGAACGCCGGCAACCTTCACCTGGCAGGAGGCACTGCAAGCGGGAACCGCCAGCACCTTTGCCGGAAAAAAGGACTGGCGGCTGCCGAACATCAAGGAACTTGCCTCAATAGTGGAGCGCCAATGTACCATGCCCGCCATCAACGAGATCGTCTTTCCGGCTACGCCGACCATGTCGTTCTGGTCAAGCACCCCTTATGACGCCAATCCCGGATTTGCCTGGAATATATATTTCCCGTACGGGATCAGTGACGGCAACAGTAAGGAGTACAAATTTTTTGTCAGGCTGGTAAGGGGGGGGCGATAACTTGTTAGCAGGAACCTTGTCGTAACAAAAATGCCGTGAGACCATTAGTTGGGCTCACGGCATTTTCATTGATGTACCCGGGCTAATCAACTCACCATTTGGTTTTTTCCTGCCATTGCTCATCCGTCTTTTTGCCAGGCATTGCGGCGCTGCTGCCGCCGAACTGCCGTACATGACAGCCGACAACTTCGCCTTTACCGCTCTTTTTGTTCTTTGCTGTCGATGGCGCTTGTTTGCTGCTCTTTCCTGGGGAAGGTGTTGCCACTTTCTTGTCGGGCGTCCAGGAGATGCCGCTGTTCTCGCGTAGACCGGCGGGGCCGGACACGAAGCAGTTGGTCTGCATCAGGCGTGGCAAGCCGGAGTTATGCGGCTGATGGCACTTGGAACAGGGAAAAGAGTGCTCCTTGTTGTTACCCCACCCCTTGACGGCCCGGTGAATCTGATCCGATTTCGCATTTCCTCCGGACTTCTCCTTGGCATGGCATTTAAGGCAGAGACCGCCAAAAGTATCGGCATCCTCAGTAATTCGGCCAGTTCCGCCGAAGGTGTTTTTGTCGATGTAGTATTTCATACCTGCCATCGGCTCGCGGGGGGTGCCTACTCCGCCGATGCCGAAGTTGGCATTTGCTTCGCGGTTGGTCAGGCTGAAATCGCCTTTTTCCCATGCCTCGCCCCGATTGCCGCCGACATCACGCTTGGCAAAATCTCCCTTGCCAGCCAACGTTGCCGGCGGACCATCCTCCCGGTACGGTGAAGTCAGCCAGGCTCCTTTAAGAAGCGGCACCGCATAGCGCATCTTGTCACCAAGAGTTGTGCTGACTCCGTGTGGATCGTGACATGGGGTGCAAAGCCCGTTTATCCGCCCCTCCGCTGAATAATTGAGGAATGTTCCGGCCTTCAGGTGACTGCTGACGATGTCGGTGCGGCTCTCCCGGTTGGTATAGCGTAAGGTCGAACCTTTGCCGCCAGAACCGAAATGGGGCGAGTCCTTGTAGCCCATGATTGGCTTCAAAGCGCCGAAGGTGGAGTTATACCCCCAGGGTGTCGTCCCGGCTTTGGCTGTTTCGTGACAGTCGAAACAGAGTCCTGCACCGGCGTTATAGGGGTTTCTGCTGGTTTTGTCCGGATTGGACGATGGTCGATAGTTTACCCGGTAGCCTCCCTTGCCTGTGGCGGTTTCTTTCAGAAGACCACCGTTGAGAGTGCCGTCAAAAGTCCGATAACTTGAGGTTAGGCCGGCAACGGTGGATCCGTGCGAGTTATGGCAATCGAAACATTCGACATTTCTTGCGCGTGAACCTCCCCAGGCAACTGGAATAGTTTCATCATAGCCGGATGTCGGGCTCCAGCCACCCTGGGTTGCGGCTGCATTGCCATGGGCGGAGAGTGCTTTGGTAATACGGCTTTTGCCGTTGCCCTTGGCGGAAGAATATTTGCCCCAGGCAGTAATGCCGGTCTGGGAATAGCGCGAAGCAACACTTTGACCATCCCAGGCATATGCAAGTGGCGTGTTGCTATCTCCGGCAAAGGGACGCACGGCATTGCTGCTGTCGCTGTGGCAACCAAGGCAATGGCGGGTAACATTGACAATATTCGTCCGCTCGGCTGAACTGCCGATGGTTGACGGGCGGAACTGAACTGCGGTGATACCAGTCTTGTAGGATTCCGGCCGGGAGCCATGCTCCCAGATGACCAAATCTATCGTCTTGCCGGACTTCTTCGGGGCTTTTCCTGCGCCAGCGCTCTTGTGGTACTGCCCGTTGATCTGCCCTTCAGCCGTCGCCTCCCAGTGGCAGGCATAGCAATGTTTTCCGGAGACTTTGGTCCCCTGGACGTGGTGAGACCGGCTTTTCAGCTGTTTGAGGATGTCAGAATGACATTCGATGCACTCACTGGCAAGAGCCGGTGCTGCGACAAATAAAGCAAGGCAGGACAGAGCGAGCCGTTTGAAACTGTTCATTTTAAATCTCCATTACATGCGCATAATAACTCAGGGCTGACAGGATAAAGTTACGGATAGGGAATGATAAAACGTTTTTCTCCGGCTCCATATACTGCCTTTTTCCGTTCCACGGAAGTATCCCACTCCATGAGTTTTGTCTTCAAAGACCTTGCAACTTCGGGGTTTTTGGCGGCAACATTGGTGCGTTCGTTTGGATCTGCAACAATATCATAGAGTTCGATATCCCCGTACTGGAGTGTCTGCCCCGTGATGTAACCATACCAGGAGACCTTCTCCAGCAGGCGCGGGTCCTTGCGCAGGATCATCTTCCACTGTTTCGTTCTGATGGCGATGTCACCCGGCGGATATGAACCGGGAGGGAATGCGGCGCGCAGCATTGCGCCATACTCCTTGACCGGCGTTTTTTCCGACTCGGGATAGTTGGTCTGAGAATTTTTAAACTCAAGATACCACCGGCTTAAGGTGTGCTCCCACCATGGGATTCTATCGATATAGGCAAACTCCGTCCCGGTGGCACCTGGCTCACCTTTGATCAATGGCAGCAGGCTGGCTCCCTGCTGGCTATAGTCGCGGGGGATTCCCAGATAGTCCAGTACCGTTGGCATGATATCCAAACCCTGCACCTGATCAGCAATCTTTTTGCCTCCCTGTTCACCGCCTGGCAGCCGGACAACCAGTGCACTCTTTACCGCTGATTCCGAGAGATCATAATGAACATAGGTGTCCCGTTCGCCAAGATCTTCGCCGTGGATCGAATGGATTATCAGGATCGTGTTTTTGGTGAGATTGTTCTTTTCAAGCGTATCCATCAGTTGCCCGATGAAATTATCGGTGTAGCGAATAGCTGCGTCATAACGTGATACGATGTAGGAATAATCTGTTGGGGTCAGTTTGTAGACCGGTTTAAAGCCGAGATAATATTCGTCCTTATAGATACGCATCAACACATCGTAAGTGGTGTCGTCAGGGGCGCCTTCTTCGGCCTTGATGGAGTGGAACTTGTCCCAGAACGGGGTGTAGCCGGGCGGATCATACAGCGTCCGCTCTTCTCGGGGAACACCTGCCGCATAGGGAACATGGATCACGCCACTGGCAATCCACATGAAGAATTTCTTGTCCTTGTTTTTACTGATCCAGTCCAGCGACTCAACCGGAGCAACCCTGAGCGAAGAACCGAGGCCTTTTCTGGTCCTGCCGAAATAATCGAATGAGCGTGAGAAGACATCGCCGAGCTTGATCTCCGTGCCGGACTCGGTGTCATAACGCATGAAGAATTCAGGCGAACCGGAAACTGCTGCGGTGGTGTAGCCGTAATACTTGAGGATTTCCGGGAGAGTTCTGCTGGTGACCGCATCTTTGGCGGCGTCGAAGGCGATCATGCCGTTGACTCTTGGATACTGGGAGGTCAGCACGCTCATCATCGCCACCGGGGTCAGGTTCGCCTGGGCAATGGTGTTATCGAAGAGGATGGAGGATTTTGCCAGACGATCGATATTCGGGCTGGTATTGCGCTTGTAGCCATAAACTCCGAGATGATCGGGGCGCAGACACTGCAATGACACGAGGATAACGTTCGTATCTTTGTAGCGCTCGGGCAGGATCGGGCTTTCCTCGGCGTTGGATACCGCAACCCCAAGAGACAAAGCTGCCAGAAGAACAAAAGCAGTGCAACGTATAATAACTGAGGGCGAATGGTCAGCAGTAGATCTCAATTTCATTGTTATCCCTAGTCCCTTTTTACGACGGTATAATCAGCAGCCGCCGTATTTAGCCATATTGTTTTGAATGAGTGACCTGAACTCGAGTAATAGTGCGGCACAGTCTTTACTGAGGTACTTTTTTGGATGGACACCGGTTTTTGCGTGCAGCCGCAACAGCTCGCGCGCAAGATTGTTCAGTTTAATGGTCGCGCGGTTCAGGCGGTAACGATCAAACTGGATATCGTTGATGATCTTGATGATGGAGCTTTCGTAATCATAGCCCGCTGCCGCAAATATCTGCCGGTAAGAGGTGATGTAGTTCCTGACGTTACGGTCATTTTCGCCGGCTTCCTCGGTCGGGAGCGGCGCTTTCATGCGCTCGATAGCGTCATTCAACCTGGTTACGGCTTCATCGGTGTAGGGCATGGGGATGCCGGCGTGTGCGCAGTCTGCAGACAGCACACCCATCAGTATCACTAACAGAAGTGCTGCAAGTGATGGCATATATTTGGCGATGATGTGTTTGGGCATACGTTGCAACCTGTACATCTCCAGTTATGGGTAGGGGATGATCAGTGCCGGTCCTGATGCCGGCTTGGCCAGTGCCTGGTTTTTGCGGTTGTTTTCATCCCACTCAAGCAGCTTTGCCTTCAACTTCTCCACCACCTGTGGATGTTCGCCGGCGACGTTCTTCTGCTCCAGCGGGTCTCGAGACAAATCAAAGAGCTCAACCTGAGCAACCGGGAACTTTCTGCCGGAAATAAAATTCCACCATGATATCTGCTCCAGAAGAGCGCTCCTCTCCCGCAGGATCAATTTCCACTGATTGGTGCGGATCGCAATGCACTGAGGCGGATACTGGCCACCGCCGATCTTCTCCTGCAAGAGCGCGCGGTAATCCTTCATTTTGCCGATCTCCAGTGGTGTATATTGAGCCTCACGTTCCGACTGATGCTCCAGATGCCAGCCTCCCAGCACATATTCCCACCAGGGGAGCCGATCGATGAAGGCATACTCCGACCCGGTGTAGCCCGCCTCGTCACCGTTGATCAGCGGCATCATGCTTGCCCCCTGGGCTTCATGATTGGCCGGGATCTGCAGATAGTCCAGCACGGTCGGCAGAATATCAATGCCCTGGGTCTGCCGCGCGATCCTGACGCCAGCCTTGTTGCTGTCGGGAAACCTGAACATCAAGGCCGTTTTAACTTCAGTGTCATACACGTCATGGTGAAAGAAGTAACCATGTTCACCCAGGCTTTCGCCATGGATCGAGTGGAATATCACCAAGGTCTTCCCGGTCAGCTTGAGGGCGTCGAGTGTGTTCAGCAATTCGCCGATGAACATATCGGTATAAAAGACGCCGGCGTCATAGCGGCCCCGGATGAAATCAACATCCCTCTGCTCAAGGTGGTAAATCGGCTCAAAATCCAGGTAATAATCACCCCGGTACACATGAAAGAGCGCTTCAGTCGGTACGCCCCTGTCCGTGTTGTCGCGTCCAAGTCTGATCGGGAAGCGCTCATAAAAGGGGGTATAGCCGGGAGGGTCGAATCTGGTCTTGTAAGGTGCCGGAACTGTCTGGGAAAAGGGGGGGTGCAGCATTCCCGACTCAATCCAGAGAAAGAACTTCTTGTCCTTGTTTGCTTTCAGCCAGTTGAGTGCGGCCACCGGATTAACCCTGGTGCTGCCGGTCTCGTCCGGCATGGTTCTGCCGTAAAAGTCAAATGAACGTGAAAATATGTCCTTCGGATTGACAATCTTGCCGGACTCGGTGTCATAGCGCATGAAAAATTCCGGAGAACTGGCCACGGCTGCCGTTTCATAGCCATAATACTTCAAAATTTCCGGCAGAGTCCGTTTGGCAACCTGGTCGCGGGTAACTTCAAAAGAAACCATGCCATGCTGGCGTGGATACTGACCGGTGATGACACTCATATGAGCCACGGGGGTCAGGTAGGATTGGGCAATGGAATTTTCAAACAGCACGGATTGTTTCGCCAGCCGGTCAATTTGGGGGCTAGTGCCTTTCGGATAGCCATACGCCCCCAGGTGGTCGGGGCGCAGGATATCCAGGGAAATCATGATGACGTTGGTATTCTCATGACGCGCCGGTGGAACGGCGGGCACTTCGGCAGCTCCGATGTTCTCTACTGCACAGGTTATCAAGATGAACAGCGCAGCACTTGCAGCATTGAACATGTGAACGAAACAACTGCGCTGTCTTCGCATCATTTCTTTTGAACTCCCTTGGCCTGTGAATCGTAAACAGGGTTTAAGCCGGGAATCCACTGCCTGGAATTGAGATCGTGACCGATCGCCTTGAAATGGGCAAAAACCCGCTGCTCGAGTTCATAGGCCCGCCTCGGTTCCTGCTCCACCAGATTTTTGGTCTCATGGGGATCACTCTTCAGATTGTACAGTTCACGGCTCTTGTTCTCCAGAGTGTAGATCAGTTTCCAGCCGTCTTTTGTCTGGATGCCGCGCTTGTAAGTATATTGGCGGTAGTCGGTTTCAAAGAACACGTCCTTTGCCACGTCCTTACCCTTCAAACCGACGACAAGACTGGCGCCGCGCAGCTGCTTTTTCGCATTGTCAGGCATTTTTACGTCCAGAAGGTCGAGGACGGTCGGCATGACATCAATACTGCTGATTTGATCCTTGATGACTTTACCGGTTTTCTGTTTGGGCAGTTTGATGATCAGCGGCACGTGAATCAGTTCGTCGTAGAGGCTGAAGCCGTGGTCGAAGCGCTTGTGCTCGTGAAACTCGGTGCCGTGGTCGGAGGTCAGAACAAAGATTGTTTTATCCATCAGGCCCATCTTCTCGTACTCTTCGAGGAATTTCTTGAATCTGGCATCGGTGCGTTGAATCTTTTCGTCGTAAATGGCGCGCCAAAATTTAACATCCTCGTCGCGCAGGGCAACTGTGCCCTTTTCCAGCCCCTCTTCGCGCAGCGCTTCCTGCTCTGCAGCCGAACCGGTGTACCTCTTGTCATAGCCCTTGTCAACAAAACGGTAATCAAAGCCCTCTACCGGAATGTTCTGGCCGTGCATATCATAGCCATGCAGGAACATGAAAAACTTCTTGTCCTTGTTCTTGTGCAGCCATTCCAGACCTTTGGGGATACTGACTCCCATACTGCCAAACTTGCCCTTCTCAAAGAAATACTCATCGAATCCCTGGGAATATCCGAAACCGCCGCTTACGCCGGCATTGCCGGTAAAACCACCGGTGGCATAACCATTCTGTTTGAGAACTTCAGCCAGCGTTACCAGTTCGGGGGACAACTTTTTCAGGTTGGAGATGACATTGTTGTTGGGTGGATTGAAGACCGAAAACTTGTTGGTCAAGCGGTGCTCGGAAGGATAAACGCCGGTGAACCAGGTCATTGATGCCGGCACAGTCCAGGAGGCCACCGAAATATTGTTGGTGAAGTTAAAGCCCTGTTTTGCCATGGCATCGATGGTCGGGGTTACATTGCCCGGGTACCCCAGTGCCCCCACATGAGCGGCCTGAAGTGCATCAAAACTGACGAAGACCACGTTGTAGTCCTTGTACTTCATCGGCAGATCGGTTACGTCAACGGCTCCGGCTTTGCCCAGTATGAAGCCGGGCATGGCCATGGCTGCCGCAGCCACCCCGACCCCGACAGCGGTCTTCTTGATAAACTCCCGACGATTGATCAACGCTCCATCAGACTCATTCCGGTTATCGTGCTGTGACATCTCGATACATCTCCTTTGAGTTTTGTTTTATATTAGAGCCTCTTGCAAAAGTATATGCAAGGATTTGAATGCAATTTATTCTACGCATAACATGCTGTAATAATTGAGCTTCATGGTGTCTTGTGGTATTGTTCTGTTGCGAAGAGAACCAGTACCGAAAGGACACCAATGAAGCTCAAAGACAAAATATCATGGTTGATGGGGTCAGTACAGAGGAGTTTGTTCCCTCATCTTGATGAATGCCTTAATGTACCCCTTACCGAGCAGGAAAAACGGTTGGTTACGATCCTTGAGATCGTTCAGGTTGAGAGGCATGTTCACAAAAGTGCCTCAACCCAGTGGCTTGGTCGTAAGAATCTTGAACGATCAGCCTTGGCCAGGTCATTTGTAGCCAAGGATTTGTACCGGCACCCAACAACTAGAGATTTGATTCGGGCACTCAAATCGACAGAGAACCTTCGCCGTCTCTGCGGATTTATGACACTTGATGATGTCCCGTCAGAAAGCACCTTCTCTCGTGCCTTTTCCGAGTTTGCCGAGAGCGATCTTGGCAATCGAGTTCATGGCACTTTGGTAAAGGACTATCTCACTGGAGAGCTTATTGGACACATTAGCCGGGATGCTACCGCTATCACAGGTCGGGAGAAACCGGCAAAAAAGATCAAAGAGCCAAAGAAGCCAGCTAAAAAAAGAGGGCAAAGGAAAGGATAGGAATTTGCTTTTTTGGCACAGACTGTATACCACCTGAAATGAGATTGCGTCAATGGATTTTCGGGTATTTTTCGAGGAAATCGAGAGTTGTCCGGGTAGATTCTGACCTGCTGCCTGCTCAATCCGCATCATCACCTGCAACCAACACAGTTTGCCGGCAAAACAAACACTTTTTACCATTTTCAGGCACACAGCATCCCTGCTGCAACGCCGCATGTTATCCGGCTTCACACATATTCCGGGATGTAGTACGCCTCTGCATATTCAATCACCTGACTGTCGGCGTACACCAGTTGCGGTTCTGCTTCCACTGTCACCGGCGGCCCTCTTCCCCGCTGCGGCTGCCGCTTCGGAATATCCCACAACCCCAGATGATCCAATATCCTGCGAATCACCGGCG
>JANYBN010000220.1 GCA_025360785.1 Geobacter sp. | reverse complement strand
AGTTCGCGCACATTGCCCGGCCAGCGGTGTGCCATCAGGCTGCGCATTGCATCCGACTCGATGCGAAATGATTTACTATCGTTGTTACTGCCATAATGGCTTAAAAAATGTTCTGCCAGCAAGGGAATATCTTCCACACGTTCGCGCAAAGGCGGCAATTGCAGACAAAAAACGTTAAGCCGGAAATACAGATCCTCCCGAAAGCGGCCGATCACGACATCAGCAGACAGATCACGTGACGTGGCAGATATCAATCTGACATCTACTTTTTTTGTAGTAGAATCCCCTACCCTTCTGATTTCTCCTTCCTGTAAAACCCTTAACAGCTTGACTTGCAATGCAAGCGGCATCTCGCCGATTTCGTCCAAAAACAGTGTGCCGCCATCAGCCTGTTCAAATAGTCCGGCCTTGTCACTGGACGCATCGGTAAAGGCTCCCCGAACATGACCAAACAGTTCGCTTTCAAGCAGATTTTCCGGGATAGCGCCGCAGTTTACCGCCACAAAAGGTTTTTGCAGCCGCCTGCCGTTTTGATGAACAGCACGGGCAACCAACTCTTTACCGGTGCCGGATTCACCAAGCACAAGAATGGTCGTTTTTAAATCCGCAACTTTCTTAATCTGGGCAAAGATCTCCAGCATTCGGATATTGCGGCTGAGAATTCCGCTATATGAGAACTGCCCGGCTACAACATCCCGCAACTGACTGTTTTCTTGCTTCAGCCGCTCCCGCTCTTCGGCTTTTTTAAGCACCATTACTATTTCATCTTTTTTGAACGGCTTTGAAATAAAGTCGTATGCACCCAGTTTCATGCACTCAATGGCAGTTTCTACGCTGCCGTAGGCCGACATCATGATGACCGGAGCTGTGACTTTCTGCTCCAGTGACTGCACCAGAAATGTTTTACCATCCATTTCCGGCATCCGGACGTCACATAGAATAAAGTCATAGACTCTATCCGTAAGGAAGCTCAATCCATCCTTGCCATCTGCCGCAAGGTCAACAAGGTACCCCTCACGAGCAAGCATAACCGACAACATATGACGCATGTTTTCCTCGTCATCTATGACAAGAATATGCTGACTGTTATTCACGCTTCTACTCCCTTTCCACTAGCGCCAGAGGCAACCAGACACTAAAACAACTGCCTTTACCAACTTTGCTGGTTGCTGTGATGCGTCCGCCGAAACCCTCAACAATCCGTGCGGAAATGGCCAATCCCAGGCCGGTTCCCTTGCCGGGTGGTTTGGTGGTAAAGAACGGATCAAAAATGTGTTTCATGGAAACATCAGTGATGCCGGTACCACTGTCGATGACATCCAAACGTATATGAGCAGCATCTTGTACGGCTCTGACCTTTATTGTCCCCCCCCCCGGGGTGGCATCCCGGCTATTGAGGAGTAAATTGATGACTACCTGCTGAAGCTGATGCTGATCGCATTTGGCGGGTAGCAGCAACTCATCCGTTTCTATAACGAGTTGCAATTGTTTGAAGACACCCTGCTGCGTCATCAGGTCAATTGTAGCGAGTAAAACTTCCCGTACATCAGCATTCTCTCCGCCTGGCGATCTTGGACGGGCATAATCAAGCAAACCGCGTACTATCCTGTCAATCCGTGAGCAGTCTTCCGAGATCCGCCGGGCATAATCCTGGATGGCGGGGTTGTCCGGCTGTTCCCCTGCGGAGAGTTCAGCATACCCCATGATCGATGCGAGCGGTGTTCCGATTTCATGCGCCATACCGGCGGCCAGCAGACCTATAGAAGCCATTTTCTCGGTACGAAGCGTCTCTTCCCTGGCCTTATCAAGATCACAGTTTACCTGTTTAAGGGCGGTCATCTGCTCGGTAACCTGATGATCTTTGCTGCGCAGAGTTAATGACATTTCATTAAAAGCATCGGCAAGCCTCGCAAGTTCGGCACTTCCGGATACATTAAGCCGCTGGCCGTACTGCCCGCCGGTAATTTTTTCAGTTGCTGTCAGTAATCTATTGATCGGATTGACAACAATTCGCGACAGAACAAATGAACCCAGGCCAAGCAATAAAATGAAATCCAGCACAAAATAAGCCATCAGCATCTGACGTGACCGGTTCAGGCGGGCTTTTTCTGGAGCCAGAGAAAGCAGCAAACCAGCTACGCCAACCTTCTTGCCGTCACGCAGAACAGTGAGCAGGTAAACTATGCCACTCCCGTCTGACTGGATATAGCTGCCATCTGCAGTTTTTAAAAGTCCCTGAAACGGAGAGTACGGATCATTTCCCTCCCGACCGGCGCTGAAGATCGGCTTGCCGTTGCTGTCCAGCAGGGTCAAACGACTAAAGACAGACTCTTCGGAGAGCTTTTGAATGTATTGAGATGCCTGTGAATCAGGAGGAATAAATCCTTCAGGATAAGTCGGAATGGAATCTGGAAGCAGACTGACAAATGCCTTTAGCAGTGTGCGGGCATGCTCACCTTTTTGGGCATACAGATCGTTGGCGGCAGTTTTGAATGCCAGCAGACTGAAGAGGAGCCAGGTCAATACCAGCAGCAGTCCCAGAAAGGCCAGGATTGAAGCAGTCAGACTGGGGCGGTAACGGATCATGCTACCCCTGATGAAAGCCACTCAGCCCCAGATACCAACGGATGAGCGTTTTCCCGTAGAATATGTACAGCACCGCACCAAAGGCGAGATAGGGACCAAACGGGATCGCCAGCTTGGAATCTTTTTTCTGAAGCAGCATGATTGAAACTCCGATCAGCGAACCGACCAGTGAACTGGCAAAAATTATAAACGGCACCGCTTTCCAACCCAGAAAAGCACCCATCATAGCAAGCAGCTTGATATCGCCGCCCCCCATGCCGTCTTTGCCGGTCAACCGTTGATACGCGTAGGCAACCAGCAGCAAGCTGCCACCGCCAAGCAGGATACCAAGCAGTGAATTCAGCCAGGTATGACCTTTCAGAAAAAAGGACAGAACAAAACCGACTACAATGCCGGACAATGAAATTTCGTCCGGGATGATCTGATGTTCGATATCTATAAAGGTGATGACCACCAGTGCAGAGCAGAACAGGAAAAGGGCCGCAAACGCCAATGTCGGCCCGAAGCGCAGGAAAAGCTGCATGGTCAAAAGTCCATTGAGCAGTTCAACCAACGGGTACTGCAGGGAAATATGGGCTCCGCACCCCCGGCATTTACCCCGCAGGAGCAGATAACTCAACAGCGGTATATTGTCATACCAGCGGATCTGATAGGAACAGTACGGGCAATGAGAAGGGGGCGATACAATTGATTCATTCTTAGGCATCCGGCAAATGCAGACGTTCAGGAATGAACCGACCACCATGCCGAGAATTAACGCGAATAGAGGATAAATAGTTTGAGGTGTCATTAATCGATACTTTCGGCTACATCAAGGGTAATTTGAGACTTGAGGTACATCTCGACTTCCGCAGCGGTTGAAAAAGCAAAGCAACCTTCAGCAATTCTGGCAGCGCGCTTCAGGGTGCAACGACGAAGAATCTGTTTCACCCGCAATAGTGATCCTGCACCCATTGACAGTTCATCATAACCGAGTCCGAGCAAAACGGGCAGATAAAGAGGATCTCCAGCCATTTCACCGCAGAGGCAGGCTGGGATTCCGGCGCCATGAGCGGCCTGAATAATCCGCCGCAGAGACCTCAGCACCGCTGGGTGAAGCGGTTGATACAGATGAGACAGTTGTTCGTTACTGCGATCGATTGCCAGGGTATACTGTATCAGATCGTTAGTGCCTACGCTAAAATAGTCAACTTCGCGGGCAAGAAGATCGGCCAGAGTAACTGCCGCCGGTATCTCAATCATCACACCGACCTGAATCTTGCTGTCAAACTTGATTCCAGAGGAAGTTAATTCGCGCTTGGCTTCTTCAAGCAGCGTTTTTGCGGTGCGAACTTCCTCCATTCCGGAAATCATCGGGAACAGTATTCTGACCGGTCCATCGGCACTGACACGTAGAATTGCCCGCAGCTGTTTTTTAAATTCATCCGGCATGCTTAATGACAAGCGGATCGCTCGTACACCGAGGGCCGGGTTGGCTTCCCCGGTCTGGTCCATTCCGCCAAGGAGCTTATCTCCACCTGCATCCAGAGTCCTGATAGTGAGCAGATGAGGAGCAATCGCCTGCTGCATGGATCTATACAGCACCAACTGTTCTTCTTCATCCGGCATGCTGGCGCGATTCATAAAAAGTATCTCTGTGCGGTACAAGCCGACGCCACTACCTCCGTGCCCCAAAACAGAAGCACCTTCTTCCGGTATCTCGACGTTACCACGCAGATACATCGAGTGGCCATCAAGAGTAACTGCAGGCAGATGAGCGGTTTTCAGAAGTTCATATTCAACATATTCATAATGCTGCTTGCGGCGGAGCGATGACTGAAATGTTTCTTGATCAGGATTAACAATCACAGAACCGGACAGACCATCAACAATAACAGCAACACCATCCAGTAAGAGATCGGTTATTCCATCAACCCCCATAACCGCCGGAAGATCAAGGGCACGGGCCAGTATGGCAGTATGTGAAGTTTGACCGCCAATTTCGGTTACTATTGCTAATACATCATTACGATTGATCTGAAGCAAATCGGAGGGAGTAATATCGTTTGCAGATATGATGATTTTGCCTTCCTGCTGGGGTAACGGTTCGACAGCTTCTCCACTCATGCTGCGCAATACACGCTCAATCACCGTTTCTATGTCACTGAAACGCTCCCGCAGATAAGGGTCATCAATTTTGGCAAACGTTTCGCGGTAGCGGTGCAGCGTCCGCCGCAAAGCCCCTTCGGCATTAATCAAGCAGGACCTGATGATCTCGGTTGCTTCCGATACCAGTCGTTCATCTTCCAGAATCATCAGATGGGTTTCAATAAAAAAGAGGTGGTCTTCTCCGCTCTTTTCAGCGAGGCTGCATTTAAGCGACTCAAGCTCAGCCCGGGTATCTTCTATCGCCTGAGCCAAACGGGACGTTTCATGGCAAACAGAATCTGAGTTGATCGGATATTCGGTAACAACAGTCCGGCTACGATCAATAATGCGCAGTCTCCCCATAGCAATCCCGGGCGAAGCCGCGATTCCTGAGAAGATTCGCATGTCATTCTTCTCCAAAGCCATTGATAATAAGATCGCTAATGGTCTGGAAGGCATCGGCTTCGTCTGCGCCGTCAACCGTCAGACTAACGGAAGATCCCTTGGAAGCCGCCAGCATCATAATTCCCATTATGCTTTTTCCATTAACCTCGACACCGTCCCGGGCCAGCTTGACGTTAGAGCTGAAACGGCTGGAAGTCTTCACGAATAGAGCTGAAGCGCGAGCGTGTAATCCGAGCTTGTTTACAATTATATATTCTTTCTGGAGCATAGTTCAGGTTTCCTTACGAGACAACCACCCACAATCCATCCTTAATCAAAACGGGGAGCTTAAAGTCCTTATGTTTTCAGAGGCGCCAAGGGTGGTAAGGTTTCAACTGTTCACTTCAGTAATTCACCGGCGACGACAATTCCTTCGCGACCAGATCGTTGCAAATCCGATGAAAGTTCTGCAACCGGCATTCGTTCACGACGTGAAGAAAACTCAATAAGCATCGGCAGATTCACTCCGGTAACAACTTCAACAAATCCTTCTTTTAAAAACGACATCGCCATGTTAGACGGCGTTCCACCAAAAAGATCGGTCATAATAATTGCCCCGTCTGAATGCACCGATTCAACCGCTGCAACAACTCTGGCCATTATATCATCAGCTCGCTCATCGTGGGCAACCTCCACAGTAGCGCAGGTTTCAATGGTTCCGACAATCATCTCCGCCGACAACTTAAGTGCGGTCGCCAGTCCGGCGTGTGTAACAAGTACTAATCCAATCATTTAAACCCCTTTTCAATATCCCTGTGAATAATTCGCACTGAGGGCCATTTTTCCTGCAAGTGCATTCCAGTGGCCTGCGCTATGGTAACGGAGCGATGACGACCACCGGTACAGCCGATTGAAATAGTTAAATACGATTTCCCTTCCTGACGGTGTGCAGGTAACAGCATATCCAGGAGCGGAAAGAAGTGATCAAGAAATTTTGCAGTAACAACGTTGTCAAGGACATAATCACGAACATCATCATCAAGACCTGAACATTCTTTCAATTCAGGCACAAAAAAAGGATTCGGAAGAAAGCGAACATCCATGACAATACTTGATTCGAGCGGCACTCCGTACTTAAATCCAAAAGACTGAACTTCGACTACCAGCTGATTTTCTTTTTCTTCACCACTGACGATTCTCAGGATGAATTCCTTAAGCTGGTGTACTGTGAACTCAGAAGTGTCGATAACCCTGGTTGCCATCTGCCTAAGACCGCTCAGCTGAGCCCGTTCGATGCGAATAGCTTCAATAACCGTGCACTGTTCATCGGCAGGATGGCGGCGCCTTGTTTCAGAAAAGCGCCTGACCAGAATGTCATCCATTGCATCAAAAAAAAATATTTCTAACGTGTGCCCGGAGCCGGTAATCTTTTGAAAGGCGCTTTCATACCCCTTAAAAAACTCCCGTCCCCGAATATCAGCTACCAGTACAATGCCTTTAAATGATTCTCCAGATTTGCCGATCAAATCAACAAATCGTTTAAATAAACGTACCGGAAGATTATCAATGCAGTAATAACCTTCATCTTCCAAGGCCCTGACTGCTGTAGATTTACCTGAACCGGACATGCCGGAAAT
>JANYBN010000200.1 GCA_025360785.1 Geobacter sp. | reverse complement strand
TATCTTTCCACAATGGCAAAAGGGGAGAGAAACCCTGCTGTCAAAAAAACCTATCTGACACGTTTGGCCGCATTCAAAGAAGTCCGGCGGATTGAAATTGCGCGAGATCGTTTCCGTAAATTACATGGGACCATGCCTGCTACAATCGGGCAATTGGTTGATGCCGGATTGCTTACACCGGTCCCCGCCGATCCGTATGGCGGTCAGTTCTATCTGGAATCGGACGGGAAGGTTGCAACAAGCAGCAAGTTTGCCTTTGTTGAGTCAAAGCAGGGTGATAAGTAAAAACGGGAGAGTCAGATGAATGCTATTGAGATAACAGGATTGTGCAAACAATTTACCGGAAAGCGCATGAAAAAGGTCAATGCTCTGAAGCAACTTGATCTCACGATTGCTGCGGGCGAGGTATTTGGTTTTCTTGGGCCTAACGGCGCCGGTAAAAGCACTACCATCAAGCTGGTCATGGGGTTGTTGCTGCCGACTTCCGGTACAGCCAGCATCATGGGAATGGATGTCAGTCGGGCTGAATCACGTCGCTGCGTTGGCTATCTGCCTGAGAACCCTGCCTTCTACGATTATCTGAGTGCCGAGGAGTACATTGATTTTGTCGGCTCGCAATTCAATATGGAGAAGGCACTGCTCGCACAACGATCGGAAGTGGTGCTGAGGAGGCTTGACTTGTGGGATGCTCGCAAACGGCCGATGCGGGGCTATAGCAAGGGAATGGTGCAGCGGGTAGGTGTGGCGCAGACGCTGGTACATGATCCGGATGTGTATATTCTGGATGAACCGATGAGCGGTCTTGATCCGATCGGGCGCGCTCTGGTCAAGGATATTATTCTGGATTTGAAGAAACGGGGCAAGTGTGTCTTTTTCAGCACTCACATAACAGATGATGTTGAAAAGGTCTGTGACCGCGTAGGGGTGATCAACAAGGGTGAGTTGCTTGTTGTGGACAGCGTTGAAAATATCGTCCAGAGCGGCGTAGAAGGGTACACCGTACATGTGATGAATCCCGATGGTGATAAAAATGAGCATTTTGTAGTAAAGGCCGACTTGCAGGCTTTTATTCAACAGTCAGTTATTAAGGGTCAGTCCATCGAAATAATTGAGCCGCGCCGAAAAGACATGGAGGCATTCTTTCTTGAAGTCGTTGCGTCTTGATAACAGATTGCCACATCCATTATTCGCTCCTGCCTTGCTTGCTGCCGTTATCATGGTTGTTTATTTCCCCGCGATTACTGCCGGCATTCATTCTATTGATGATCCTGGCATAATCAAATTATTTTCCTCTCCCCCGCTGTTGTTAGATATTCTTCTACCTGGTCATAGCTATTACTACCGCCCGATTATTGAATTATCCTATTATCTTGACAGTAAACTATGGGGCATGGAGCCTAGCGTAATGCATTTAGAGAACATCCTTCTGCATTTTGCCAATGCCCTGCTGGTTTTTAATATTTCCCGGAAAATCGGACCTCATTTCCCGGGACGTAGCTCATTTATTCCACTGGCAGCAGCGCTATTGTTTGCTCTTCATCCCTTGAATGTGGAGGCGATCAGCTGGATTGCCGGTCGAACTGATCCTCTGGCAGCGACTTTCATCCTTTCCGCATGTCTCTTCTGGCTGCACTGGCTTGATAATCCTAAGTGGCACTATGTTGTCAGCGGCGTGTTTTTCTTTGTATTGGGAGTATTGACAAAGGAGACTACATTGGCATTTTTGCCGGTATCTTTATTAAGCGCGCTGGTGTGGCCTGGTGTATCCACGAGAAGGAGGCAGCTTGCGGTTGGCGGGATAGGTGTGTCTGTTGTGATGGCAGGTGGATTGGTCGCCTTGATGTGGAAATTTGGTGTGTTAAGTTACGGACGGTTTTTGTCGAATCATAATTTTGATTTCGTCCAGTGGTGCAGCACCGCTTTGGTTGCGTTCGGCTTCTATGTGAAAAAGCTGCTGCTGCCGCTGCCGCTAAATTTTGCCATTACTGAAGTGACTCCGGTATATGGGTTGTTGGGTGTTTTGTCACTCGTGCTGCTAACTGGAGCTTTTTTTATGCGGCGTTTGCCCGCACTGTTTTTCGCGGCTTCCGCCCTGATGATTCTTCCGGCACTGCTGGCATCAACTGTACAGATCTCCTGGACCCCGTTTGCTGAGCGGTATATGTATGTGCCAACGGCTTTTTTATGCATTGGAGCAAGTGGCCTGTGTTTTTCACTTCAAGAGAAAACTGTAAACCTCCTTGTGCCGTTTGGTTTAATAATTGTGTTTATCGCCGGGGGCGTGAGCCATCAGAGAAATTTACTATGGAACGACAAGCGTGCTTTTTTTCAGGATGCGGTTGCCAAGTCTCCTGAATTTGGCTCTGTCTATAATGAACTGGGCGGAATACTTCTGCAGGATAGACAGACCGCCAAAGCGGCAGAAGCTTTTGCTGCAGCTGACCGTCTCAACAAACGCAATTCAATGAAGATGCTGATTAAGTCCAATATTATGGCGACAATGGTTGCCGATGGAAGCCTTGTTGGCGCAAGAGAATATTTCTTCCGGCTCTTTGGTGACAAGAAAGCTGCTTCCGTTGATTTTTTGGAATTGCTCTATGCAGCAGATAACAAAAGATACGAGACCGTTAAAATTGAAGAAAAAATATTATTGGCGAGTGATCTGCTTGAAACCCTTGCATTGCTTTATCAGAAGAAGCCTGATCCGTTCTGGTTTTACCGGAGTGGTCAGATAGCACTTGTTGCCGGAAATGCGAGCGAAGCGGCTTGTTTTTTCCGCAAGGCATTTAATGCTGCTCCTGCCGATGCCTATTTCAAGGTTGCTGCTAAAACATACTTTTTGAGGCTGGAAAAAAAATGATATTAATACGCTTTACCATGTTGAGGCCGTCACAATGGCTGAAGAATCTGATGCTTTTCTTTCCGCCCTTTCTCGCTGGTCAGATATTTTTGCCAGGTGTCGCCATCAGGGGGACGGTGCCTTTTATCGCATTTTGCCTGGTATCCAGCGCCGGATATATCCTGAACGATCTTATGGACCGCCATAAGGATGTTCTTCATCCACAAAAGTGTTTACGGCCAATACCATCAGGAGTTGTCTCTTTATCAGAAGCCGGAGTAATCTCTGCTGTGCTGTTGATGAGCGGGCTGGTGTCGGCGGGGTTTATCTCTTACCGTTTTCTTTTGTTGCTGGCGGGTTATGCTTTAATATCCATTTCTTACTCACTGTTGCTGAAATCGATACCGATAGTCGATATATTCAGTATTTCAGCCGGTTTTTTGATACGTCTTCAGGCCGGTGCTGAGTCATTTCATGTTCCTATATCGCCATGGTTGTTTCTGACCGTTTTTTTGCTGGCTGTCTTTCTCAGTACCGGTAAACGTGTAAGTGAATCGCGCTCCCTGGGTAATATGGCAGGTAACCACCGTGCAAGTCTGGCTCACTATCCGCCGGGATTTCTGGATGGCACGATGTACATGACCGGTTCGGCTGTGCTGGTTACATATGCCATGTACACACTAAACAAGCAGATGCTGATATACAGTGTCCCACTGTGTTTTTTTGGTTTGCTCCGCTACATGTTTCGGGTCAGTTCAGGAAAATGTGGAGATCCGACAGAATCATTGCTCAAGGACCGCCTCCTGTTTGTGGTGGGCGTGTTGTGGGTGTTGATGGTTGTCTGGAGCATCTATTCGTGAAACGGGTTTATATCATTCTTGTTAACTGGAATGGCTGGCAGGATACTGTTGAATGTATCCAGAGCCTGCTGCGACTCAAGTATGCGTGTTTTTCTGTGGTCGTTTGCGATAATGGTTCGAGTGATGACTCGGTATCCAGAATCAAGAATTGGGCTGAACAACATAATCTGGCTATCATGGATTACCAGCGTACAGAGGCTGAGGCGGGTGGTTTGCTGACTGCTGATCCTGTTCTGACGATCATACGGAACGGGGAAAATCTGGGCTTTGCCGGTGGCAACAACGTTGGTCTGCGCTATGCTTTGGCCAGGTCTGATGCTGGTTATTGCTGGCTTCTGAATAATGATACGGTGGTGGAACCGAATGCCTTGGTTCGCCTGGTTGAGTGCATGGTGCAGCAACCGGCAGTCGGGTTATGTGGTTCCACCATTCGTTTGTACCATGATCGTCAACGGATTCAAGCGTTAGGGGGGGGGCACTACTGTCGGTGGGTCGGGCTCCCATGGCACTATGGCCGTTTCAGCAAATGGGGTAGGGTTATTGACGCGAATAAAGCTGTTGCATGGATGAATTATGTAGAGGGCGCGTCAATGCTGGTGTCACGGCAGTTCCTCGATGAGGTCGGCCTTATGTGTGAAGATTATTTTCTTTATTATGAGGAAGCTGACTGGGCGATTCGTGCCGGGGGTCGTTTTGGGCTGGGTTATGCACCTGAGAGTATTGTTTATCATAAAGTAGGCGGCAGTATCGGTACCAGCAGCAATCCGGCGAAAATGAGTTATACGAGCGACTATTTTAATGTTCGCAACCGCCTGCTGTTTACCCGACGATTTTATCCGTCAGCGTTGCCGACCGTTTATCTTATTCTTTTAGGTGCGATGATTCTGCGTATTATACTTGGCAAACCGGATCGGGCGATTATGATCTTTAAGATGATGTTTGGCCTTTCTACGATATCCGCTCTTTGTGATGAGTAGTTGCCCACGGATATCTATTGTTACGGTGGTGAAAAACAGCGCCGTCCATCTCGAGGAAACCATACTCAATGTCATCGAGAACAAGGCCATCGCCGCTGAAATAGAATATATTGTTATTGATGGTTGCTCAACTGATGGTACGCTGAATGTTATCAGAAAATACGCAGACCACATTTCATATTGGCTCAGTGAACCGGATAACGGCATCTATGATGCCATGAACAAAGGATGGGCAGCTGCTGCGGATAACAGTTTTATCCTGTTTCTTGGTGCAGGTGACAGGATCATTTCTCTACCGGATTCAACTGATCTATATCATCTGAATGATGTTTTGTACGGTGCAGTCCGGATGGGTGATAACTATGTTTTCAAATCCAGGGCAGATTTCCATTTAAATTTGTACAATTCACTCCATCATCAAGCGCTTCTGGTCAACAAGTCACTTCATCCCACTCCCCCATTCAACTGTATCTACCGGACATACGCTGACTTCGATTTCAACCAGCGTCTTAAAAAAAACGGGGCACATTTTGTGTATTCGCCGGATTTTATCGGATATGCTATCCCTGGTGGCGTGAGTGACCGACATTGTTTTGAGGAATCATTATGTATAATATCTTCAAATGTCGGGTTTTTCTGGTCAGCTCTGGCGTTTACGGGGTATTATGCAATGAAGATTTTTCCTCTTCTGAAACGTTTGCGGCCTATTCAGGATGCTTGATGTTCAATGAAACTATGATGAATAAAGTGGAAGCGGCACAAAGCGGTAATGCCACCGCGATGATCTGCTACAGGTACGCCTTTAAAGTCTCTCCGATTCTCAAAAACATCTGCTCATACCTTTATGACACAGAAGGGACAACAGTCGAGGTGATCGTAGACGATATTTACTGCGAGGGACCTTTCGAATCGTCAGGTGTAAAGATAATAGATACAGGGACTGAGACATACTATAAATACCTACTCAGGCGACTGCTCCTCATGGATAAAAAATCGAGGTTCCGGCATGAGGTGCAAAGTAGAGTAAATAAGTATTCCAGAGTGTTTGCGGTGGATTTTCAGGCATTGGATATACTGAATACTGCAGGTTATGATTTTTCGAAAGTAATTTTCCTTTCGCTTGAGGGAACGGACTACCTTCAGCATTATGACAAGGCCTATGTGGGGGAGCTTCTGTCTCGTTGCGCACTTTGCATAGTCCAGAGCAGGGAGCGTGCTGATGATATTAACCACTACCTTTTGTGTCCCGTGGAGTTCAAATACCTACCGGTTTCTTGCCGTTTTCAGGCTTTTAACAGGACGCCAGGCCGGGGCAGGTTACAGCTCCTCTATTCAGGGTATTTTGCCGAGTGGGCATGTCTGTCAGAAATATTGGAAGTGTACCAGAGTTCAAGGTCGTTTGAACTCTCCTCACTGCTTCTGCAAGGTCACTCCATCGGTACAGAAAATTACGTTTCACGGGTCAGGATGGAGGCTGCTATAGTGCCTTCAACCTCAGTAGATACCTCTTATTACAGCGATGCTGCGCATGCCGAACTTCTGGGCAGGTATGATGTCGGTCTTGCTTTTTATAGGAACATTCACGCAACGGCAAACTTCGAGAACCTTATTCTCTCTTCGGGCAAAGTTGCTACCTATTTGTGGAACGGTCTTGCTGTCCTGACAAACATACGATCCGAATATTCAAACAAGCCACCATTCATCTTCGTAGATCTGTCTGACTCGAGCGGCCTGAGACGAGCAATTGAACGCATTGACGCTGATCGTGAACTTTTCATGACTGCCGCCCATGAGATGGCAAACAAAGTTTACAATTTTGATGTTCATATGGAAGCTATACACAATAGTATGCAAGCATTGTTTCCAGAGAAGCTCTTACAATGATCCGCCATATGAAAAACGCGATAAAAATGATCTTGTTCCTGTTTGATTATTATAAAATCAAGCTAATGCTTTCGGGCCATAAGACTCGTTTCAGTATGTTATGGGCAGACCTTTATCCCTGCCTGCACGACAGGACAAAAACAACTGGTTTTGACAGGCATTATGTGTATCATCCTGCCTGGGCAGCCCGTATCCTTGCCAAAACTCTACCAAAAGAACATGTGGATATTTCGTCTACGCTCTATTTTTGTTCTCTTGTCTCTGCATTCATTCCAGTGAAATACTATGATTACCGTCCTGCTGACCTGAAGTTGGATAATCTGTTCTCCGGATCGGCGGATCTTCTCTCACTTCCTTTTACTGACGGGAGC
>JANYBN010000170.1 GCA_025360785.1 Geobacter sp. | reverse complement strand
GATGCTGTAAACATAGAGCCAAGTCTTGACGCCAGACGGCATGACTCGAACAGTAAAGCCGTTACCCTCGGAGCGGATATACTTCTTGCCCTCGGCTTTCAGTCTCCTGATCATGGTATCGGTGAATGTCGTTACCTTCATGTCGTACCCCCTGATTTATTACGGCATGAAATATGGTGCCGTAGTAGTGCCGTAGTAAAAACACTTGCTTGGCTGAATACAATTGAAACTATTTGATTGTAAAAATAGAGGATATATGCTGATATGTCAATTACTTATTGCAGGGTTTGAAGGTAATAGAGGATGTTTGGAAATGGTTGAAACAAATATATTTCCTTACTACGAATCCGTAGGTCGGGCGTTCGAATCGCTCCAGGCGCACCAAAAATTCAGGACCTGACAGGAATGTCAGGTCCTTTTTTATTAGGTGGCAGTCGCGATGCTTTATCCTGCGCACAATAGCAAATCACTCCCTGTATTTCCTCCCCAAAAATATACACCTGATTTTATGGTAATATTCTAAATCAGTACAACTCTTGAGCTGTATGCGAGTTAGTGCATTTGCACATGCTTCAAGTCTGTTGCGCCCGGGAGAGTAAGCATCAGAATGTGACAAAAAAAAGGAGGAAGCACAATGAAATGGAAAATAACAAGTGGGATCATGTTGCTAGTGCTTGCAGGAGGAGTCGCCTGGGGAATGGATGCCGTAATGAGTCAGGCTCAGGTGACCTTCAAGCCTGTTCCGTTAAAGCCGCCGGTTCTGAAGAACAACCCGTCCTCCCCCGGCAAAATTGAGCTGGGGAAAATGCTCTTTTTTGAGCCGCGACTTTCGTCATCAAATCTGATCAGCTGCAATACCTGCCATAATGTCGGACTCGGCGGTGTTGATCTACAGGAAACTTCAGTCGGTCATGGCTGGCAAAAAGGCCCGCGTAACGCTCCAACAGTATTGAATTCCGTGTACAACCTTGCCCAGTTCTGGGATGGCCGGGCAGAAGATCTTGCGGCCCAGGCAAAGGGGCCGGTTCAGGCTTCGGTGGAGATGAACAACAAGCCGGAGAGGGTGGTGGAAACACTCAAGAGCATTTCCGGATATCTGCCGTTATTCAAAAAAGCATTTCCCCGTGATAAAGATCCGATTACCTTTGACAATATGGCCAAAGCCATTGAAGTCTTCGAGGCAACTCTCGTTACGCCGGATTCCCGTTTTGACAGCTTCCTCAAAGGAAACCGGAAAGCCATGGCTACCAAAGAGTATGAAGGGTTAAAGCTGTTTATGGGCAAAGGGTGCTCTGTCTGTCACAATGGGGTAAATATCGGTGGTGCCGGGTACTTCACCTTCGGGGTTAAGGAAAGCCCCGCAGACGATGTCCGCCCCGCGGGAGATCTCGGGCGTTTCAAGGTTACCAACACAGCTGCGGACAAGTATGTTTTCAAGTCTCCATCGCTTCGCAATATTGCGCTGACGCCACCATATTTCCATTCCGGCAAAGTATGGAAACTTAGTGACGCAGTAAAGATCATGGGGACGGCACAAATTGGTATTACAATAAACGATGATGAAGCCAATAAAATAGTGGCGTTTCTGCTGGCCCTAAACGGTAAGCAACCGAAAATCATGTATCCGATCATGCCGCCTAATTCCGATGCCACACCGAAACCATTATTATAGAGCTTTTACCGGTGAAAGGCCATTGACCCCTTTCACCGGTAAAATAAAGCCTGTTCCGGCACGCAGTGACGTCTGTTTCAGTTGACTTTAAACTGGCTCACAATCCGCCGCAGATCATCGGCTAGCGAGGAGAGCTGATTGGCTGAAGAAGCTGAATCCTTGGCACCTCTGGAAGTTTTGGCGACGACCTCGGTGATCTGCTGCATGTTGTTGCTGATTTCAGAAGTGGTCGCAGTCTGCTGTTCGGCAGCAATGGCAACCTGATGAATCTGGGAATTTACGTCGTTGATCTGCTGGAGAATCTGTTCGAGAGCTCTGCCTGAATCGGAAGCTTTTTCGCTTCCCTTGGCAACTTCATTGACCCCCTCCTCCATGGCTATTACGGCACCTTTAGTTTCAAGCTGGATGGCCTTTATCATCTCCCCGATTTCCCGGGTCGCCCGGGTGGTGCGCTCAGCCAGGGCACGTACTTCATCAGCCACAACCGCAAAACCTCTGCCCTGTTCACCCGCCCTGGCTGCCTCTATGGCGGCATTAAGCGCCAGGAGGTTGGTCTGGTCGGCGATGTCTTCGATTGTGCCGACAATTGCACCAATCTGGTCGGAACGGCTCCCCAGGCTTTCCACAGCCTTCGCTGAACTTCTGACTCTTTCGGCAATGCTGTTCATTGCAGTTATGGTCTCATTAACAACCGCAACGCCGGAAACAGCAGCTGCGCTGGCCTGTTGTGATCCTTCCGAGGCCATCATGCAATTTTGGGCGATGTCACCGGATGTGGCAGACATTTCTTCACCTGCTGTGGCAACGGTTTCAGCCTGAGCAGCCACCTCTTCGGCGCCGGTTGCCATTTGAACTGCATTAGACTGAAGTTCTACGGCCGATGTGGATACCTGCTCACTGGTCTGGGCAATCTGGGAGATGATCCTTCTGATCTTATCCACAAGCGAGTTTATCTCATCAGCCAGTTGCCCGAATTCGTCATTGGACTTTACTATGATCTGCTTGGTAAGATCTCCCTCGCCCCTGGCAAGGTCGGTTACCTTGGCAACAAAATCGTTTATCTTACGTGTGACAGTCAGTCTCAGAACAATAACCAGACACACAAGGCTGGCTGCAAGCGCCACAGCTCCGGCGATAAGAAGCCAATAAGTGGCTTTCCTGCTGGCGGTATACCCCTGCTCCATGCTGGTGTTAAGTTTGAGTGCGCCCAGCATCTTTGTTTCCTTGTCATGACAACTCTGACAACGCTCTTCATTCGGGAGCGGTAATACCGTCTCAAGTATATTGATGCCGTTATGTTTGCCCTCGGAACTTGTAACTTTGTTGCTTTTTAAGACTTCAGCCACCAGGGCATCTCCCTTGGCGTCGCTTCCGCGCGCCTCACCCTTTTCATTGTAGATTACAAAAGCCTCCGCCCGTTTCTTTTCAATCACGTCTTTCATGTAGGCATCTACTTTTTTCATGTCATCTGCCATCATGGCGGTTTTAATGTCGTCACCCATGACATTGACAAAGGTCAGGCTGTTTTCCCGTTGCAGTCCCAACAATGCCTGCTTTTCCAGGTACAGTGCAGCTCCCCCAACGATTACAAGCCCTGTTATCAGGGCCAAAGTTGCTGCCAGGAGTATCTTGGTAGCAATGAAGGTCTTTCTTCCTGATCGAGTGGATGATGTTATGGAATCAAATTGTGACATAAAAAAACCTCCAAATTTATTCAGATGAGACGAAACGTGTATACACGATATTTATGTTAGTTGAATATAACAGAATTATGTATGGTGCAAGCTACAATTACGTCAAATGTGGAAACTATTTGTGTATACAATACGAGACGGTGTATCTTAGTGATGATAAACATCTGAAAAATGGTTTGTTAGGTAGAGGTGATCCTTATGGAAGAACGCATTAATGAGCTTGAACTACGTTATATGCATCAGGAGCGTATCATTCAGGAATTGAATGAAATTGTCTGTCGGCAGGAACTTGTGCTGGAGCATCTCCGACGTGAATTTGCGACGCTGAAGGAGCAGTTTTTAGTCATGTCGCCATCTGTGTCGCGCGACTCCGATCAAGAAGTGCCGCCCCCGCATTATTAGTAAGTATATAAGTGGTTACTGCATTTTTCTGGCAGTGATAAATTCCTTTTGACTTTCATGTCCACGGTCTGCTACAAATCTCAGCATAATTGTCGTACCAACCGGATTCGGTGTCGTGCCCAGCAGGCACGAGTAAAAGGGAAGAAGGTTAAACTCCTTCGCTGTCCCGCAACTGTAACAGGCGATGAACGCTGCATTATGCCACTGGAATATTCCGGGAAGGCGCGGCCAGTAAGATGACCCTGAAGCCAGGAAACCTGCCATTCCGATTTTAGTTTTGGGACCTCCGTGGAACGAGGGGCCGAAGCCAATCGTATCTGATTTCTGGTTTTCGAGCCCCTGTCCTATTCATGGACAGGGGCTTTTCCTTTAGTAAATTCAGAGTAATCCTGTTTGTCAGGGTTTGGAGGACACTATATGGCACGTACAATTTTTATTACCGGCGGAGCGCGCAGCGGCAAAAGCAGCTTTGCAGAAAAAAAGGCATTGGAGTTCGGTGCGCCGCTTGGTTACCTGGCAACGGCTCAAACTCTGGACGGCGAGATGGAAGAACGCGTCAGGCGCCACCGTGAACGGCGTGGCGGAGAGTGGAATACGATAGAAGAGCCGATTCATCTGTCACAGGCGCTGGCTCGCTCTGATGGTCAGTATCAGGCAATCCTGATTGATTGCGTGACGCTGTGGCTCTCTAATCTGCTGTTTAGATATGACGATTCCGGCGACAACTGTGAAGAGCGGATTCATGAGGATCTGCAGCGATTGAAAAGTACGCTGCATGACATGGTAACACCGGTTATTCTGGTCAGTAATGAGGTCGGGTCGGGTATTGTCCCGGATAATAGTCTGGCGAGAATGTTTCGAGATATCGCCGGTACAGCGAACCAAACCCTGGCAGAGACGGCGGATGAGGTACATGTAATCATCAGCGGGATACCGTTAAGGTTAAAATAAATAAAGGAGAACGTGTCATGGACATTATCAAAGAAACTCTTTCTCGTATCAAGCCGGTCAGTTCGGAACTGTTGGTGCAAGCGCAAGACAGGCTGGACAACAAAACCAAACCTCCCGGTTCGCTGGGACGTCTGGAAGAATTTGCCCGTAGGGTCGTTGCCATCAGCGGCAATCCGGATCCGGATATTTCAAAGAAGGTTGTTTTTACTTTTGCCGGTGACCACGGTGTTACGGATGAGGGTGTTTCGCTGTATCCCCGCGAAGTAACCCCCCAGATGGTGCTGAATTTTCTCTCCGGTGGTGCCGGGATTAACGTGCTGGCCAGACACGTCGGTGCGGAAGTGCGGGTTGTCGATGTCGGGGTCGATTATGATTTTGCCGGCATTGCTGGCCTGATTCATAAAAAAGTTGCCCGTGGCACAAGAAACTTTGCCAAAGGCCCGGCCATGACCAGTGACGAAACTATTGCTGCTCTGAGGGTCGGTATAGAGCTGGCCGAACAGTGTCGTGCCGAAGGGGTAGGGTTGGTCGGCACCGGGGAAATGGGCATCGGTAATACGACGCCGTCATCAGCAATGATCGCGGCTATCTCCGGCAAAACCGTGGCAGAGGTGACCCATCGCGGTACCGGCATCGGCGATGCGGCGTTGATCAACAAGATTCGCGTTATTGAACAGGGTCTGGCGCTAAATAAGCCAAATCCTGATGACCCGCTTGATGTGCTGGCCAAAGTCGGTGGTCTGGAAATAGCCGCAATCGCAGGGTTGGTGCTGGGCTGCGCGGCCAACTCGACACCGGTCGTGATCGATGGCTTTATATCCACTGCCGGGGCACTTATCGCAGCAGAGATGCATCCCGATGTGCGGGATTACATCTTTGCTGCCCATCAGTCTGTAGAGATTGGCCATAGTTTCATGCTGGAGCGGATTGGTGTCGAACCGATACTTGATCTAAAGTTTCGTCTGGGAGAAGGGACCGGAGCCGCTTTGGCCATGACCCTGATTGAGGCCGGAGTGAAGGTGTTGAAAGAGATGGCCACCTTTGAGCAGGCCGGAGTTTCCAACGGATGAATAAAAAAATATATTTTTTACGCCACTATAAATTAAAGGATTAAGCCCATGTCTACTCAGATTGAATTCGCCCGTCAGGGCATCATCACCCCCCAGATGCAGGCTGTAGCCGTTAGTGAACAGCTTGATGCAGAGTACATCCGTCGGATGACCTCCGAAGGGAAGATCGTCATCCCCTGGAATCATAACCGTAAACCATCACGTATCGCCGGCATCGGCAAGGGGCTCTCCACCAAGGTCAACGCCTCTATCGGTACCTCCTCTGATATCATTGACTATGATGCCGAGATCAGGAAGGCGCTGGCAGCACAGGAGGCGGGCGCTGACACCCTGATGGAGCTCTCTGTTGGCGGTGACCTCGATCGTGTACGGCGCGAAGTGATCGCCGCAGTTGACCTGCCGGTGGGCAATGTGCCGCTCTACCAGGCCTTCTGCGAGGCGGCACGTAAGTATGGCGACCCGAACAAGCTGGATGAGGAGATGCTCTTTGACATTATTGAGCAGCAGTGCGCCGACGGCATGGCATTCATGGCCGTACACTGCGGCATTAATCTCTGTACCATCGAGCGTTTGCGCAAGCAGGGGTACCGCTATGGCGGGCTGGTCTCTAAGGGAGGCGTGTCGATGGTAGCCTGGATGATCGCGAATGGTCGTGAAAACCCGCTATATGAGAAGTTTGACCGGGTTGTCTCAATTCTCAAAAAGTACGATACGGTGCTTTCCCTCGGTAATGGCCTGCGAGCCGGGGCGATCCATGACTCTTCTGATAGGGCCCAGATCCAGGAGCTGATCTTCAACTGCGAACTGGCCGAGATCGGTCGTGACATGGGGTGCCAGATGCTGGTGGAGGGGCCGGGGCACGTGCCGCTGGACGAGATCGAGGGGAACATTCAATTGCAGAAGCGGATGAGCGGCGGCGCTCCGTACTACATGCTAGGACCTATTGCGACTGATGTTGCTCCAGGTTTCGACCATATCACCGCAGCTATCGGCGCGGCCCAGTCCAGCCGTTTCGGGGCCGACCTGATCTGCTACATCACTCCCGCCGAGCATCTTGCGCTTCCCAATGAAGAGGATGTTCGTACGGGAGTAAAAACGGCCAAGATTGCCGCCTATATTGGCGATATGAATAAGTACCCGGAAAAGGGGCGTGAGCGCGACAAGGAAATGTCCAAGGCCCGTCGTGACCTGAACTGGGAGAAACAGTTCCAGCTGGCGCTCTACCCGGAGGACGCCCGGGCTATCAGGGCCAGTCGCACCCCGGAGGATGAAGCCACTTGCACAATGTGCGGCGATTTCTGTGCTTCACGCGGAGCCGGCAAGCTGTTTGCCTGCGATCTGAAAGGCGACAAGATCTGACGGCTGGATGATGAGTACTAAAAAGGCCCTGAAGCTATTAATAGCTTCAGGGCCTTTTTAATAATGGTGGCGGTGCAGAGATTTGAACTCCGGACCTAGCGAATATGAGTCGCTTGCTCTAGCCAACTGAGCTACACCGCCATTTGAAAACGCCCCTCAGGTAGTGATACCGAAGGGGCGAAAGTTGTTTGGTTGCGGGGACAGGATTTGAACCTGTGACCTTCGGGTTATGAGCCCGACGAGCTACCAGACTGCTCCACCCCGCGACATGAAGTGAATCGAACTTATAGCAGTATATGTAGGATGCTGTCAATAAAAACTTTCACTACGGAATAAATTTATTGGTACATGGTCGTTCAATATGATCACTGTTCTGTAATTGGCAGCTTGAAAGACTTTCCTTTATGGGATGTTTTATGCGATTAGCTCAGGAATAAAGGGAATAAAGCCATCGTGAAACAGCTTAACTTAAATAAAGATCTCCCCGGCCGTAGCGTATTTTCATGCCGGTCAGAATCGCATTGCAGACTAAAGGTGTAATATTGGCCAAAATAAGCGGTAAGTCATTTATAAGAAAACCGTATGCCATCCAAAGCGCGACTCCAAACGCCAGCAGGAGCGGCTGCCAGATAGAAATATCTCTGACATGTCGGGTTTTCAGTGTTTTGACTACCTGCGGGATGGAGGCAATGCTTGTGAATGTTCCGGCCACAAGGCCTATTGTTGTAGGAGTCATGATCGCTTTCTCCCGTCAAACGCCGAACTGGCCCAGTCAATCTGAGTCAGCATTCCGCGTAGTACTGTGACTTCACGGCTGTCAAGATTTGCCCGAAAAAAGATTCTCCGTAGCGAGCGCATCATATGATCCGGGTTTTGTTCATTCAGAAAGCCGATCTTGTTTAAAGTGGCATCAAAGTGAGTGAAAAGGGTCTCCATCTCCTTTGAGTTTGCCATCTCAATCGGCCGACCTCCGCCTGCTGATTCAGAGGCCTTGCCAAGTTCATAGCAAAAAAGCAGCACTGACTGGGCCAGATTGAGCGATCCATATTCATTGGAGGTAGGAATAGTGGCATGCCAGCGGCAGAGGGCCAGTTCTTCGGTCGTCAGTCCGTTGTCCTCGCGCCCGAACACGATTGCCGCCCGACAGTCCGGTGCGACCTGCTCTCTAAAGCGACTGCCCACTTCAGGGGGAGAGAGGATTTCCTGACGGTATTTACCATGCCGTCGGGTAGTGCCTACAGTCAGGGTGCAGTCAGCCATAGCTGAAGCGAGATCAGGGAATACCTGGGCTGATTCAAGCAGATCCCGTGCTGAAACAGCAAATTTGAGTGCTTCCGAGTCAAAGCGGTCACACCCCTTAACGATTCTCAACTGGGTAAAGCCCATGTTTTTCATAGCACGGCAGGTCATGCCTATATTGCCAGGCGATTGAGGTTCAGCCAAAATGATAATGATGTCTTTGTTCAAGAGAGTATCCTTCGTGAATTATGTGCGGCCCGTATTCTTGCCAGGCGTTCTCTGACAGGTTTCTTCAGCTTCCAGATGTGATAGGCGTGACTGAGCCACGCCATGCAAATGAAGCCAAGCAGTGACAGTACGAGATAATGTTCATAGTTGCTGACGTTGTCCAATACAAGTGATGCGCTTTTACCGAACAGATACCCGCCCAGAGAAAATACAACCGCCCATGAGAGAGCGCTGGACAGATTTATCCAGAGAAAAGTTTTGGGGGCAAGATTGGTTATACCGAGAATTATGGGCAAAACTATTCTGAATCCGTAGGTGAACCTGGAGATGAAAGCGACAAAATATCCGTATTTTTCAATCAGCTTGAGAGCCTCACGGAACTTACGGGCAATGGAGTGGAAACGTTTGATTAGCCACTTTCCTTTGAATCGGCCGAGGTAAAAATAGAATTGATCTCCGAGGAAAGATCCAGCCCAGGCGGTACATATAACACCCAGAATATTCAGATAACCCTGAAAAGCGAGAAAACCAGCCAGAAGCAGGACCGCTTCGCCCTCCAGAAAAGTCCCGATGAACAGTACCCAATATCCGTGAATTTCCAGATAATCTTTGAGGATCTGCTGAACGTGCACCTTCAGCGCCTATTGTATGATATTCTAAACAGCAAGGCGGCCGGCAATTTCAGATTTTATCAGATCTATCATCTCATCAATGCGGACTTGGGGGTCACTTGCCATGGCATCGGCCTCAATCTGGGCAAGAAAAAGAGTTCGCTTTGCATCATTCAACAACTGCGATGGCCCGCCCAGATCCCTGATTCTATTCTCAATGATGGTCCGCCCAGCCCTTGACAAATAAGCAGAGGCAACTTCTGAAATATCATCAACCAGCTCTAAAAGATGCTCCTCTCCAAGCACAGAAGCGATAGAATCGGCTGGAGGGGTTTCTTTCCTGCGTGCTGCCGAATTCCGCGACTGGGCTGTTTCCCATAATTTCTGCAGATTTACCATTTGCAGTAAATCGTACTGCATCAGCTCTTCAAGTGGTTTGGTTGAGCAGATTTCAATATGCGCGCCGGGTAGAGCCGCTATTTTTCTGGATTCATCAGGTGATGATTCAATCGATCTGGAATCATCGTGATAAAAGCCAATCGGCAATCCATCTATGTAAAATATCATGGCAGAGCGTTCAGAAGTATAAAAGCGTACTACTCCGTTTGTACCCAGTCCTTTCAGGCGTGACAGCGCCCCTTTTACGTCAACCTGGCGTACCTCCTCATCATTAAAAAGTCGATTGCCGAGGGCCAATGCATGTGCGCATACTACAAGATCTGTTGTCATGCGATAGACGTTTATTTCGCCACCTTCAGAGATTACCTTGTCAAACAGAAGCACAATTGCTTCAAAGCCGGTCTTGTCTTGCCCGTCATCGCTGCTTAAAGCGCACAGCAGTTTTCCCTTTGCAAAGATTCCGTAGAACTCAAAGTTCGTAGATAAGTGATTAATATAACCGGTAAAACCGCCGTTGCCGAGTTTTTCAAGAACGTCGGGAATAACAATCTTATTAGCGGATATATGTTCGTACAGCGGATTTGCTTTCGGCAGGAAACGCATCCAACAGCCTCCAAATTAATGTATGTACGGCAAAATTGTCGTCAGGGTATCAACTAAAATATTTGTAGCACCGTAAAGGATTTTCGGAACCATGTCAAAGCAAAATAAACCGCATAAAATGCTGATTATCCTAATATAACCGAGATATTAAGCTTGACAAACCAGCGCTGCTAAAGTAGCTTTTGTATGATATAAGTTGTTAATGTTTGATTGATTTTGGTGACTTCGGCTCGAGGAATTGAATGGCAATCCGCTCAAAAAAAGACATGCTTATTGAAGATGCTCAAAAACTTGCGGCTCGGGGCCAGTTTGACAAAGCCGCCAAAGTTTATGAACAGATTCTGGCATTGGAGCCTGGTGCTATTAACTTGCGTCAGAAGTTGGCTGAGTTGCTAATTAAATGCGGATCGAATGATGATGCTCGCAAAGAACTCGAAGTAATCGGCAAACATTTCTCAAAGAATGGTTTTTATCTGAAAGCTATTGCTGTTTACAAACAGCTGCAAAAACTTTTTCCCGCCGACATTTCACTGTCTATTATTCTTGCTGAACTTAACGCGAAGCATGGTCTCATCGCAAATTCACTTTCGGAATATAAATTTGCATATGAGTATTATGAAAAGGCCGGCAGCTTCCCTGAAACGATCGGTATCCTCGACAGGATGCAAAATGTAGACCCCCAGAGTCTCCCGATAAAGGTCAAGCTTGCGGAAGCTTATGCTCAGTACGGAAAGAAAGAGGAGTCATATGCGGTATTCTCAAAAACAGCCTCTTTGCTACTCGAAAGAGGTGACAGCGCTTCACTTTCAAAAATAGTCACACGTATTCATCAGCTATTCCCCGAAAAACCGGACTTCATGCTTGAGGCGCTTGCTGAACAGATCCGTCAGGGCAACGCTGCGTCCGCTGTTGAATGTATTCAGAACCTCCTTCGCAGCAACCCGAACAACAATCGGGCATGGGATCTGATAATACAGGCGTATCAACAGCTTGAACAGCCGCAACGGGTCAAGGTCGCCTGCCAGCATTATTTAAAGTTTTTCCCCTCGGAACCCGAGGCAATGTACGGACTCATCTCATCAATTATTGCAGAACAGGACCTTGCCGGGGCACTGGAACTGCTTGATAAATACGAGGCAGCTCTTATTACAGCCGGATATTTGCAGCAATTGGAACAGATATATCACTCCCTTGAAAAGATAGACCCGATCAACATTAAAGTTCTGGAAGGATTTGTCAGGGTTGCCACAGCAGTCGGCAATGATGATGAAATATGCTTGCTTACCTCGAAGCTGAAGTCGCTCCGTTCTGTTGGCGGTGTAACAGATAAATCCATCAAACATGAATTTCCGACTGCTTTAATTGACGAGCAACCCTTAAGTGCTCCGAAAACTGAAGTTTCACCTGCCTTCGACTATAACCCGCTGGAGCAGGCGCCAAATTTTTTTGGCAACCCGGAGTCTGTGCTTTCTCCTGAAACGCTATCATCCGCTGAACCTGCTGAACTTGCTGCTATTAATGCGGTTCAACAGCCTGAAGATGAGATTGAGATCGATATTGAATTTGATGTTGATTCCCCTTTCGCATCTCTGGATGAGGGAATAAGTACTGCTTCTGAACATGGCGAATGGCTTGCCTCGATAGGAGAGCTATTTGATGCAATTGACACAGCTCCGCGCGGCGTAAAGTTCGGCAACGAAATGGAGGGTTCTGACGCCCAGTCGCATTTTGATCTTGGTCAGGCATTCAAAGAAATGGGTTTATATGATGAAGCAATTAACGAGTTTCGCCAGGCTTCGCAAGACGCTTCGCGCTGCTTGGAATGTCTTATAATGCAGTGTGCATGCTTGAGAGAGCGTGGTGAAGTGGAAAAGGCCATCAAGATGCTGCTGGCTCTGTTAAAGCCTGGTCAAAGCGAAGATGAAAGCTGCGCCATAGAGTATGAGTTAGCAACTGGATATGAAGCTGCAGGCAAAATTGAAGAGGCAAAAATTCTTCTGTTAGAAATATATGCCATGAATCCCGGTTTCAGGGACATCAGCTCACGCCTCAACGCGGCAAGCCTGTCAGATACACTGGATTTTACAGATGAGGATCTGGATGACTTCGGTCTCAAATAGCGATAGCGTACGAAAAACATTTTGCAGATATCTGTTTCAAATTTGCAGTACATACCATAGGAGGCTTACTAAATGAAAAAAACTCTCTTTGCCATGTTGATACTCGCAGTGCTTGGGTGCATGGGCTCTGCTGCTCTTGCCGCAGAATTGCTTGATGTCAAGCCGGTAATCAACGGCAGTACAGTGTCTGTAAATATTTCAGCTGATGTTGAAATGACATACACTTATTATAAGGTACCTGACCAGGCACGGGCAGTAGTTGACATCGCTGAAGCCGATCCGGAAAAAATAGAACCGTTGATAGTTGTAAATAAGGGTGCTGTGTCAAGCATTAGTGTTGATAAAGCTCAAATTTCCGGCATTGTCGTCAGTAGAATTATTTTCAATCTCGTTACTGAATCAGACATAACTGTTACAGCCTCGCCTGATCGCAAGCTGTTAACGGTAACGTTTAGTGGTTCGGCGGCAGCCATCAAGCCGGAACCAAAAGCAGAGCCAAAGCCTGTGCCGCCAGTCGAGCCTGTTGCGAAGATTGAACCGTCATCAGAAACTCCTTCGGCTAGCGCAGCGAAGGAAGAAGACCCGCTCGGACTTGATGTGCCGTCCTCGATATCTGCAGCCCCATTAGCTAAAGAGGCGGCGGTAACTTCGGCTGCGATGAGTAGTGTAGCGCTCCAGGCACCTCCAACAATAATGCGGATACCTAAACTTGAGCCTGTTGTGCCTGTCGCTGCTTTACCAGCACGCCCCTCGGCACTTTCAGTAAAATACATTGCTTCCGGAACATCGTATATTGAAATACGCACCAACCAACCTGTTACAGATTATAAGTTAACTAGAATTGCAGGACCTGATCGCCTCATTATTGATATTTCTGCTGAAAAAACAAACCAGAAATCCAAGACCGTAGCCATTAACAAATTCGGGATCTCAAAAGCCCGCATTGGCGTATCACCAAATAATATTCGCATTGTTTTTGATTCAGTAAAGGCCGGAATTCCTGCGTATACCGTTACAAGTATTGAAGACGGATTACGGATTAACTTCAAGTGAGCAAGGAATTTGTCGGACTTTAGCCGGAAGCCTCTTCAGTCCAGTTTTCCTGGAGTGGATGTGATGTCCAGAGGATAAAAGGATAGTCAAGCAGGGATGACGGAGAATCAAACCGGGGGTATCGAAAGGTGTTCCCGGCTTTTTATTACCAAAATCAGGAAGTATTTTACTATTAACGGTAACAATAAAAAAGGAGCTACAGAATAAACTGTAACTCCTTGAATTTGCTGGTCGGTGAGACTGGAATCGAACCAGCGACCCCCTGCTCCCAAGTTAAATATCCTACCTGTTTCTGCCATTTTCAAACATCCCCAAATATATCCACAATAAACATAAAAACCATTGATTATACGTTGTTTTTATTATATACTTTTTCCAGTTGGGTTCAAGCTTAACCACGTAGTTCCAACACTCCAAGTCACTTTTGGAGTCACTTTTCACAAGAAGTGACCTCTCCACGAAAGGAAATCACAATGAGATTCACAGACAGTGCCATAAGGGGGTTGAAGCCAAAGGATGCTAAATATTTCATTCATGGCGACATGAGCAACGAAAGACACGGGTTTGCAATCTGTATTTACCCCGCAAGCACAAAGTACCCAGCGGGTACAAAGAGCTGGTTTTTTATCTATCGGTTTGAAGGTAAGCGCTGCTTTATGCCTTTAGGTAAATATCCGACTTTGAGCCTTGCAGATGCTTCAAGGGAGTTTGAAAGATTATGGTCAATATTTGCAAGCGGCAAGAACCCGGCAGCGGTTGAAGCTGATGAGCAGGCAGCACAAGAGGCAGCACCGACCGTTAAGACGCTTGCGCTGGATTACATAAAGCGCCACGCCGAGGTTAATAAAAAAAGTTGGCTGGAAGATCAGAGAATATTGGAGAAGGAAATATTAGGGATGAAAGCCGAAGGGCAACGACAGGCCGGGGCGGTTGACTGGAGTAAGCGCAAAGCGGCAGACATAACTAAACGCGATGTTGTCATTCTGCTTGATAAGATCGTTGACCGTGGCAGTCCGGGCACTGCTAATAATACGTTTAAAATTATCAGAAAAATGTTTAACTGGGCTTGCAACAAAAGTATTCTTGAAACGTCACCATGCGACCGAGTTGAAATGCCCGCCCCAATGGTTGCCAAAGATCGTGCGCTTAACGCTGATGAGATCAAGACACTTTGGAACTCACTTAATGATAAAACCATTTCAATGCGACTTGAAATTCGACAGATGCTCAAACTTATTTTGATTACAGCACAACGCCCCGCCGAAGTATCAGGTATTCACACTCGTGAGATTGACGGGGAATGGTGGAATATACCGGCAGAGCGCTCCAAAAACGGAAAAGCACACAGAGTCTACCTATCAGGGCTTGCAAGAGGTATTATTGACGAAGCCATACTGAATGTTAAGCGATTGCGTGAAATACCGATGGATCAGGTATACTGCGGCTTTATCTTCCCTTGTCCACACCGTAATAAGGATAAATCTATTGAGCGGCACGCTTTAAGCCGGGCATTGAAGCGTAACGAGTCACCAGACGGTAATACCACACTGGGAGTTGCAACTTGGACACCGCATGACCTGCGGCGTACGGCTGCAACCATGATGTCAGAGCTTAAATTTATGGATGAAATTATTGACGCTGTTTTGAACCATGCCAAGCAAGGTGTTATTGCCACCTACAACCGTAACAAGTACGACACCGAAAAACAGGCTGCTCTTGAAGCATGGGAACGTAAGCTGATCGCTATAACCACCGCGAAGGATCTTTCCAATGTAATCTCAATCCAGGCCCGTAAAGCAGCATAATCACAGCAGTCAACGGAGTCTATTTTGGCCAAAACTTACCGGGGCGTAAAGCAGCCATTGACAATTGATGTTAAAGAACCAATCCCCTTCAAGATGACTGCAATGCCATCCAGTTGGCTGCAATTAAGAGAACTATTCTACAGTGATCGTAGCGATTTCGATGACATTTTTGAAAAAGCGTTGCAGGACGCTGTTGACATTATGCCGCCGCCTAAGCTGAATAAAAAAGTTGCTAAAGATGATTTCGATGGCGCATTCGATAACGCTATCAGAGAGAGTCATCTAAAGGAAAATGGTACATTCTATCGGGGTAAGCACAAGAGCAACAAGGATCTCGGGCTAGAAATAGCAGATACAGCTAAATGGTTTTATCGGTTTTTTGCTTATTGGAAAAAAAGTACCTACGAAGAACGCACAAGATGCCTTAAATCATTTCATCCATTATTGGACGTCATGAATGCAGGAAAAGCAAATAAAAGAACTTGGGATGCTGTTGCGTTGACCATGCTTTGCTGTGCAAAACATTTCGGTGAGTCCCCCAGTGCAGGTAAATATTGTCTTACCCCCTTCAAAAATATAAGTTCCTTCCGAACCACCTACCTTGCTAAAATGCCACGCGTTGGTCTTAATCTACAAAAACTCTCTCCTGAAGAAGTATTACAACTCACCGAAAAACCAGAACACCCCCTTCACTTTCTCGTCTTAATTTGCAGAAAACTGCAAAATTAGAACTATATTTTTCGTTATAAATCAGTAAGTTATGTGGCTTTATGCTGTTGACTCGCTTTTCATATTGCTCTATTTCTATTCAGGCGTTTAACGCATACCACTGAAGAAAAGGAGAACAAACATGACTAAGTTAGATCAAGCTGAAGACCGGTTTATTCGGTTCCCGGAATTGCGGCGCATTACTTCGTTATCCCGCACCACAACTTGGCGCAAAGAACGAGAAGGTAGTTTTGTTAGCAGATGCAAATTATCTTCCGGCTTGGTTGGCTGGAAATTGTCAGAAGTGCTTGCATGGATGGAAAATCGAGAAAGGGCATAAGGAGGCTCAAAATGGCAATACTAATCAAGTCGAATCAGAACCGCCGAGAGGCGATACAGGCTGCTGAATGTA
>JANYBN010000166.1 GCA_025360785.1 Geobacter sp. | reverse complement strand
ACGGCCCGGTAATTCTATCGAACCGCCCGGTGCGGACCCGCATGCCGGGTGGTGTGGGGGCTGGGGGAGAAAAACCCCCGGCTACCCGATTGAATATTTCTCTTGTCGTAATTTACTAACTTGACAAGGAGCATGCTGTGCGCATAATATGACACTTAAGAGGTACGCTATGCAAAAATCTAGAATCAATCTTACTCTTGATGTCGACTTAATTGACTTTATCAAGGAATATGCTGAAACTCAGCGAACAACGGTTTCTGAAGTTTTTACCCAATTCGCATTAAAGCTGAAGCGGGTTAAAGAGAATGACCCGACTGAAATAATTCTGGCAGACCCTGATTTTTCTGATTCGCTTTTAAGCACAATTGAGCGAGTTAAAGCAGGTACGGTCAGCTGGCTCAGTTATGATGAGGTCTTTAAATGAATCTTGTTTTCAGTGACGAGTTTGCTGCGTCTCTAAAAAAGCACAGTGCAATCAAAGAAGCCGTCCGAAAAAAGGTGAATATGATTAGCGAAAGCCCTGTGACTCTGGGTGAACCGCTCAAAGGAAACTTTCGTGATTTCTACAGTTGTCCCGTTAAACGCAATTTTTTGATTATTTTCCTTTACTGCGCAACTTGCAGAAAGAAGGGAGACGATGCCATCGTTCTCTGTGCCGATTGTCCTGACTGCCTTGACGACACCATCAAGTTTATTGCCCTTGGCCCCCACGATAAAGCTTATTGGGGGTGATTTTGATCTGGTATTTTTGAAAACCGCTTTTTAAATCATATGCTGTCTATTTCTACTATTTCAGAATATCCTGTGGACATATCACCTGAAAGCCACTGCCACTGCTCTTTCAATTTTATACGCCCATCCTCCATGATTTCAGGTGTAGACAGGCACTTTCCGATCATAAGGTCACCATTGCAATTCATGTGGTGATACCGCATGTCGAGCTTGCCATCAGCTAGAATCTTTGCAATCAAGTGCCCCTTGGCTATTGAGCCACCTTCATACTCTGCCGTGACAATATCGCCATCTTGGTGGTAGTGAAACAGGGTATCCTCACCTACTTCGCCGTTCTCTGTATTTGCAATAGAAACGAATAACTTGCCATCAAAGTTGTATTTCATGTTTTCCTCTTTCGTTCAACGGTTCGGCAGAACAGCGGCGGTTTTTGGTCGCTGCTTCTGTCTTGTTGGACATCTATTCGATGTACAGGTCTATTACCACACGTTTCCGTTCTTGGTCAGCGAAGACCTTGACGTGGCCACCATGCTTAAACTCTTTGGGCTAGGCAGTGAATTCTGTCGTAACGGGGAACTCCGGGCCTGCCTTAGTTGATACGGCTGTATGACTTGTTTCATTTGTCGATGTTTCTACGAATTTGTAGCCGCGTAGTAAATTCGGAAAATCTTTTGGGTCCAACTCTATTGAGCACGTAACCACGACGTCCGTTGGAATTAGCGCATCCTTGCAGTAGTTCTTTCCTAGTCTTAGCTATTCCGTTAAAATAAGAGTTTTTCTTCCGGATCCCAGTGCCCGCCTGCGGCCTTCAACCTGTCCCGCAGAGCTATCTTTGTGAACGGAACCATCACCGCAACAAGATCCTTATCCCGATGCTGCAAGAGTGGATTTAATGGCCTTTCGTCGACAACTATTTAGACCGTCTTCATCCTGACCTGACGTTTTTCATCGTACCGGTATCGAACGCAGAGGAGTCTTTCTCCGTACTGCTCCATCAGCCGTATTGTTCCCTTCTGTCCCGGTTTTAAGTGACTATGTGTTTTCATGTCCTTAAGCATGTAAATATCTCATGGAACTCAATCCCCGAAACATATCCCGAGATCACGCGCCGTCAGTACCGTATCGCCATCGGCGCGGACGCGTTTTTGCACTCCCAGCGCTTCTGCCAGCGGTACCATGGCGATGTCCGGTGACTGGAGCGAAACCATGTGATCGAATTTTCCCAGTTCAATGGCCCGCACGGCAGCTGCGCCGAAACGCAGGGAGAGCAGGCGGTCAAAAGTCGTGGGGGAACCGCCGCGCAGCAGGTGGCCCAGAACCATGGAACGCGAGTCCTTGCCGGTGCGCTTTGAAATCTCTTTGGCCACATGATCGGCAATGCCACCCAGCACCACATGCTGGCGGCCCGCCTCTCCTGAACCTTTGGTGATCACGTCGCCACCTTTGGGAAGCGCCCCCTCGGCCACGACTACGATGGCATATTTATGGCCGTGCAGCTCGTTATCCATAATCTTGTCGCAGACCTTGTCGATATCGAACGGTATCTCCGGAATAAGGATCGCATCCGCGTTGCCTGAAATGCCGCTGTTAAGGGCGATGAAACCGGCGTTGCGCCCCATTACCTCAACCACCATGACCCTGTCATGGGACTTGGCGGTGGAGTGCAGACGGTCGATCGCCTCGGTGGCGATGCTGACTGCCGTGTCGAAACCGAAGGTAATGACAGTCCCACCCATGTCGTTGTCGATGGTTTTTGGAACGCCTATCACCGGCATTCCCTTTTCGGCGAACATGTGGGCGATCTCCAGGCTGCCGTCTCCGCCGACGGCAACCAGGGCATCGAAACGGAGGCGGCGGAAATTGTCCAGAACCCTGTCCGACAGATCGCGCTGCTCCCACTCTCCGGCTGCATTGCATACCGGCATCATGAACGGGTTGCCCTTGTTGGTAGTCCCCAGAATGGTGCCGCCTATGCTGGCAATGCCGTTGACCTTTTCCGGAGTCAGATTGATGATCTCATCTGTGTTCAGGAGGCCGGTATAGCCGCATTTTATGCCATATACTTCCCATTGCCGGGTGTAGGCGGCCATGGTGACCGCCTCGATGACGGCGTTCAGGCCGGGCGCATCACCGCCGCCGGTATTGATGCAGATCTTCATTCTTTTAGACATTCGTTACCTCCGCTGGAATTGGATAAGAACACAGATGGATATTTATTCGGACTTTGTCTTTGAGTGAGCGGACAATACGTGCTTTGTGAAAGTATTACAATAAGGATTTTCGGGAGATTATTTAGGGAGTTATACCTTTATCAGCGAGCTGAGTCGATGAAACAAATAGTAAGGGAAATTTGCTTTCGGTTTTAAAACCGATATAATTCACAAGAGCATGTTCGAACCAACCCATGAAAGGGAGGAATTAACGATGAAAAAACTTATAGTGTTTGTATGTCTGGCAACAACCATTTTTATGACCGCTGGAACGGCCACGGCCGACAGCATCAAGGGAAAAATCGGCGTAACCGGTAGAATCGGTTTCATCGGTCCGTCTAACAATAACGCTGAATTTTTCCCCAACAAGACCGATGTCGGTTTTATCGGTGGCGGGGGGCTTATCTACGGCATCGATAACCACTTCGCCGCAGAGATTGATGTGACCCGAACCTCGTTCGGCTCCGATACCGGCGATTTCGGAGTGACCAACGTTTCACTCGGCGGGCAGTATCGTTTCACGCTTCAGCAACGTCAGTTGGTCCCCTATATTGGGGTCGGACTGGATATTCTTGCCACTGACTATGATGAAAACGGCGGGGCAAGTAGCGATGTCGATACGACGGTAGGGAGCCATGTGAGCGTGGGAGTCGATTATTTCTTTCAAAGAAATCTGGCTCTGACCGCAGATGCTAAAGTGGTCGCCGCTCCTGATGTCCGCATAACAGATCGAAGATTAGGTGATCACAGAGGCGATTTTGATCCGTCAAGCTTTTCCACGACTGTAGGTATCCGGTTTTTCTTCAACTAATCTCATGAGGTCACAGGTTCAGGAATTATTCACCTTTGGAGGAAAAAATGAAGAATATTCGCTTTAGATTGATTGTGCTGATGCTGCTGGTCTGCACGGCGACTTCTGCCGTTGCCCAGGTGAGCATTGGTATCGGACTGCCAAACCTGCGCATCGGAATCAACGTGCCGGTGTTCCCGGAACTCGCACCGGTGCCGGGGTACCCGGTCTACTACGCGCCACAGATGGATGGTAATTATTTCTTTTACGACGGCATGTACTGGGTTTATCAGGGCGATAACTGGTATGCGAGCTCCTGGTACAACGGCCCCTGGTCGCTTGTGAGGCCGGAGTTTGTGCCGCTGTTCATCCTGCGTGTCCCCGTTGGCTACTACCGGCATCCTCCTGAGTACTTTCGTGGGTGGCGCTCGAATGAGCCGCCTCGCTGGGGGCAAAAGTGGGGCCCTGGATGGGAGCAGCGTCGCAGAGGATGGGACAGATGGGAGCGCAGCTCCGTACCGGCCCGCGCACCGCTCCCTGTCTATCAGCGGCAATATGCGGGAGACAGGTATCCCCGTGTTGAGCAGCAGCATGCTCTACGCAACCAGAGTTACCGTTACCAGCCGCGCGACAAGGTAATCCGCCAGCACTTCAGGCAGCAGGCGGGACAAATCGCGCCTGCACCGCGTGGCAGGCAGGAAGAACCTCAAATGAGAGGCTCAAGGCAGCAGGATTTACACCGTTCGACACCACCACAGCAGGGCGCACCGGATGCCCCACGCTCGCAGCAGCATCAGCGTGGCGAAGATTTACAGAGACCAGTCCCGGCCCAGCCTCCTCAGCAGCGAGGACCGGCATTCCGGGATCAAAGGCAGCAGCCGGCAACTCCTCAGCGTGAGCTGCAATCACCACGGTCGCAAGGCCAGGAACAAAGATCGCAGGAACGTGGGGCGGCGCAGGAACCCAAGCGGGACCACGGACCAGGCCAGAACAGGGATGAGGAACGAGGCCGGGAACGCAATAATTAACCTGGTATTATTCTTTGCTGGAAACAATCGTGCCCGCAATCAATTATGATTGCGGGCACTCTGGTAAAAAGAGAGATGGATATATTTGAGAGGGGAGGGTAGTATCGGCCAGAAATTTGATGGGGAGGAAAAGTCGATGACGCTGAAGATGATGGAAGATAACCCCTTTGCCAGGCATATCGGTATTAAAGAATGGACCACGCGAGAGGTTATTGCTCCGAAACCGGAGGAGTACACCATCGCGGAGATTATCCCGGCTAACTCTCTGGTCTGTCTCAAGACAAACGGCATTTACGGCAAGTCTACGCTGGCCATGCAGGCGGCGATGTCCGTTGCGCTCGGCCTGCCGTTTCTTGGCAAATATCCGTGCCAGCAAGGGCATGTCATATATCTGAGCGCTCAGGATACCGATGATGATAACTGCCGACGTTTCAAGCGCCTCTGCCGCGAATGGCAGAAATCGGAACCCGATTTCGATTACAAGCTGAAGCAAAATAGCGATAATCTGACCTGCATCTCGATGTGCGACGACTGCTATGGCACCCAGTCACTCCTGGTGGATGTTACCGGAAGCCATACCAAAACCCTTATCTATCTGCTGAAATTTTGCGAATATTATAAGGTGAAACTTGTCGTTCTCGACCCGATAGAGGAATTTTTCCCGGAAAACATCAAGAACATTACCGAATTCTACCGTACCTTGCATCAACTGAATACCTCCATTCTGATGCTCTCGAATGGCACCAGTTCGTCCGATGTCTTTCATGGTGTTGAAGTAGGCATTCAGCTGAGTGATGACAAACTGCAGTTGAAGAATTTCTTTGCGGGTAAAAAGGACATTCCGCTTGCAATGGGCATCGGGATCTGGTCTACGTCATAACAAAGTCGACTAAACAGGAAACCAATACAGTTCAGTTGCTGAGGTAATAATGAGTGGAATTGTAGCAATGGCCAAACAGTGGCTCGTGGGGGATAAAACCGCCCCTGACAGCGCGGAAATAACCAGTCACCATGTTATAGGAAGTCTTCTGGCAGAGATTCAGCGGATTGAGGCGATAAACGCCAAAGCTTCAGTGGACGTGCAGCAGCTAAAGACGGATGGGGCGCATGACATCCGTCTTGCTGTAGCGGAGGAATGTGCCGTGATCTGCGAAACTGCCGACTATGTTGTGAGAAGTTACGGATGTGCCCGCGAGATCCGGCTTAAATTCGGTCTTCCTGTCACGCATTGAAAAACGGTAATCAGTCGCTTCAATCCCAGGCGTAAGCAGCCATCGAAATCACCCCGAATGTGTAAGACCTGTGCAGTGTCCGCCCCGCGTCTCCACCCCCCAGAGCTACAAACAGCGGTAGAAAATGTTCCGGAGTCGGATGGTTGGCGGCCGCATGTGGCCCTTTGTGCAGGTAGTCCAGCAACCCTTCCCGGTCGTTATCAACGATTGACGTCTGCAGCCATTCATCGAAAGAGCTGACATACTCCGGGGGAGCGGCATCAATGGCCCGCCCGAAAAAATCCCTCAAATTGTGGGTGGCCGAACCGCTGGCGAGGATCAGTACCCCTTCTTCCCTTAGACTTCGCAGCGCCTTACCCATAGCCAGGTGGTGTGCCGGTGTCTGATGCGGCTGAACCGACAGCTGCAGAACCGGGATGTCGGCAGTCGGGTACATCAGCTTGAGCGGCACCCAGGTTCCGTGATCGAGTCCCCGCTCCATATCTTTTTCGGCTGCGATGCCGTACTCTTTCAGCAGTGTTACAACTCGTTCCGCCATTACCGGATTGCCGGGGGCGGGGTAGGCGGTGTCGTAAAGTTCATCGGCAAAACCGCCAAAATCATAGATGAGTGGCGGAGCAGGGGTGCCGGTCACCAGCGGGGACGAAGTTGTCCAGTGGGCCGATACGCAGAGTATTGCCTTCGGCCGTTCCAGCGCTGAGCCGAGTGTGGTCAGGAAATTCCTGGCCGGGCAAGGTTCGATTAATAACGACGGCGCTCCGTGCGATACGAAAATTGTTGGCAATGTGGCGCTCATGGCTTGTGTCCTCTCACAAAAGCCTGCCCATCTTTGTTGATGAGCAGGCTTCCTTGTTTTTAAGCTGATATTATTTACCTGATTACTTCCCCTTGATCATTTCTATTTCCAGATTGATGGCAATCTCTTCGCCTACGGCAACGCCACCGGTTTCAAGGGCTTTGTTCCAGACCAGTCCGAAATCCTTGCGGTTGATTTTAGTGCTTGCAACGGCTCCGCTTCTGATGTTGCCATAAAGGTCTTTGCTCTCTTTGGTAGGGCCTTCTACGTCAAGTATAACTTCCCTGGTGATACCGTGCAGTGTCAGGTCACCGGTGACTTTAAGTTTTCCCTTGCCTGCTTTTGCGACTTTTTTAGATACAAATGTCATGGCCGGAAATTTGGCGACATCGAAGAAGTCGGCACTGCGCAGATGATCGTCACGTTTCTGGACATTGGTGTTGATTGAAGCGGTGTCGATGGAAACCTGAACTTTTGATTTAGTGATATCCTTGTCGTTGACATCAACTACGCCAGTGTACTTATCAAAGCTTCCCTTGACGTTGGATATCATAAGGTGCCGCACCTTGAAGCCGACATTTGAATGGTCGGGGTCGATGTTCCAGGTTGTTGCTAATGCCAGCGCGGGAATTGACAGGGCTATGATGGTGATGATAGATGCGAGTGTGCGTTTCATGGTGTTTCTCCTTAGTGTTTGAATGAATTGCAATTTTTACTTTTCAAATTTGATTGCCGGTTATACCAATTAGATGATGATTTATCTCCTTCCTTCCTGTAATCCGAGTTTTTTGCACAGCCGTCCCAGAATTTCCTGCTCATCTTCTGTCAATACATGCATCTCGGTAATGATGGCCGCCTCTACGTCCGTAAAGACGGCGCCGATGATGGTTTCTCCCTGCCCGGTGAGGCTGATGGTCAGATAGCGGCGGTCTTCGTTGCTCCGTTCTCTCCTGACCAGCCCCTGCTTTTCCAGATTGTCAATGACCAGGGTAATGTTGCCGGTGCTCTTGAGGATTTTCGCGGCGATGTCACGCTGACAGAGCGGCCCTTTGTGGTGCAGCGCCTCCAGCACCCCGAACTGGCTGATGGTAAGTCCGGCTGCCGACATGGAATGGCTTACCCTGCTAGTTACGGTCTCGGCTGCCCGCATGAGTTTCGTGTAGGTGTTCAGCGCGAGATAAGATATTGTGCGTTCCGTTTTCATTATTTAAGCCTAAAAAGATCGATATGGTATGATTTAATATCAAACTATATGATTGCCATAACATTGTCAACTGGTTTTTTTACTATTATTTCCTCGTTAGAACCCGAATAGACCGCGCAGACGATTGCCGATATCTTTCGCCGGACTGCCTGTGTTGTCACCGGAGTCTTTGATTTCTGAACCGGAGTTGTTACTGGAGTCTTCTTTTGGCTCGTCACTCTTTTTTGCTTTTTTTGAAGATGACGCTTTCGAAGAGTCTGCTCCTTCAGTTGCCATTAGCGGCATCATGGCGGTTGATTTCAGCCGGACTTTGGCCGACCATTCGATATCCCAACGCTTTTTCGGGTCTTTTGGTTTTGGCGGCTGGGTCAGATTCAACTCCTCTCCATACGCGATAAACTGCATCATACCCGGTTGACCTTCCTTAAAAATCGGGGGGATGGTGCAGGCCGTTCTTGACGGGTCGAGAATGACTTTTTCCTTGATAAAGCGGGTGACATCGCCTGTTGTCAGATAATTTTGCAAGGCAAAGCCCGGTTCAGCAACCTCGCTGGCCGACCAGAAGATAGTTTCGCCACTGTCCTGATTATGCCCGATAGCGGTTGCAAAATAGCCGATAGCCGTGGGAATCGGCTTCCACTCAACCTTCAATGCTCCGTTGGCGGTTTTCTGCAGCGGCGAAAATTCGACCGGAGCCATAAAATCCCGCTTTTTGTCCAGAGCAAATGTGATATCTGGGGTGTAGTTGCTCTTGATCAGGTGGCTGCCGATCAAAGAACTATCTGCAGGAATATCTGTACGGTCATCCTTGTTGGGCCATTCGCCGTACGTCCATCCCTGGCGGGGTGAAGGAGGCGACTGGTGAGTTGTCGTCCGACCGGCAAATGCCTTGCCGAATTCAACCGGTGTCATGGTTGCGGTATCGATCACTTTTGGCTGTCCTTTGCCGATGGTCTCGCCGCATCCCCAGTAAATAAGCATCCGCACTTTCGGCTTTTCATACTTTTCCGGGATTTCGCCCCGTTCAGGTGCAACATATTCTGATTTTTCAACCGTCGGGGTCACAAGCGGCAGCGATGCACCCATCTTCTGCTCTGGCGGGATATTGTGGTCCGCCTTAGGGGCGTCTGCCGGCACTCGGGGAGCTTCCAGCTGCAAATGTAACTCACGCTTCGGCCCGAACATTTTTTTGCCGCCGAACATTGACGCGATCCCGCCGATTTCGGCAGGCATACCCGGTATACTCTGGCTGCTTGTGGCAATGCTCATCCAGTAATGAGGGTACGGTTTTGGTTTCTCCGCTCCGAATGAAGAAACAACCAATGACAGAGACAAACAGCTGCACGCCAGCCAAGGTAATGTTTTCATAGATCCTCCCGGTTGTGTTTGTAGTCAGGTCAAGTTTGGTGCGAAAAGGCGATTTTGTTACGACGGGAACCTGTGGGCCAGATCATTGTCGATCACATAGACGCAGATCTCCTTGGCGCTCTGCTTGGTATAGTGATATTTGGCGGCGCAAAGGTTGTTGATGAGAAACGAGACATCGTCGCGGATACGCTTGTCATAAGTCTTAAAGGCCTCGGTGTCGTAATCCTTGATCGCCCTGCGGAAGTTGGCGTTTTCGAGAAACGGCTCCAGCACTTTTTCTTTCAGATTGTAAACATAACGTTCATGCAGCGACTGATAAAGAGCTGTTTCAGTAGGGTTCGTACCTTCGGCAAGAATCTCCTGGGTCAGCGTCCGCGAGGCATATTCCTTTTGGGTTTCCAGGCGGAACGTTCGCCTTTCGTTCTCATAGATCTCCACCCCGAGAAGTCTTCCCTCTATCGCGCGCATAAAATCTTCGCTGATTTCCAGCTTATCGCCGGTAAAACGGCAGACCGCAACCGAACCAGGCTCAAAACTGACTGCAAACATATAATTGAGCAGATCCCTGGTAATCTGTTCTTGATTGTAGTAGTAGAGCGACTCCTTGACCTCCTGCAGTACTGAGTAGTTGTAGTTTCGGAGCAGGGAATCAAGGAATCCTTCCGGCAGCATCTCCTTGAAGTCACTACGCCACTTGGTGAAGAACGTGTTGAGGCTCGACATTGAGATCAGCTTGTCCTTGCGCGCATAAGTCGCATAGAAATCGCTGAAAATCTTGATGGAATCACGGCCGGAAAAGCCGGTAACCCCTTCCAGTTCGGATTCGTCGATGATACTGCGGCGGCGTTTGGCGGTGAGACGCTTGCGATCCTCCTCCGTGAGCCACGCGGGGATATGTCCGGTATAAATCTCCATCTTGAGCAGTTGCAGGTTCTCGTCGCAGTATTGCCCGTATTTCATCGGATCATCGATCCATTCCAGCAGAGCTTCGGACGTGGTCTTCATGCGGGTGGCAATGATCGTCCGGGCGAAGTTGTGCAGCACCCTGGGGAGAAAGCTCTCGTCGATATGCTTGCCGAAGATGTTGCGGTAGATCTCCACCTCGGTATTCAGGTCCATGACATAGGGGATATTGATGAACTCGATCCGGTCGGTAAACGACTGAAATCCTTCGATGGTCTTCTCATCCTCCGGATTCATCAGGGCGATGAAGAGCGATTTGACGTTTTCCTCCAGGTCCTCCACCTTGTGAATCCCCTCGCTGATGATGTTGTGCAGTTCCAGCAACCGCTCGGCGTTATGGGATTTTACATCCATCAGGGCATAAATGCCGTTGTTGGTCTTGGCGAAACTCGAATAGAGGTACTTGACCGCATTGCTGTCACCCAAAAGGGCGTCGATTTTGCGCTGCAGCTGCTCGTTGGTCATAACGTTCTGCTTCATCTGTTTATCGCCCGGATTAAAGACGGTGATCCCTTCTCCAAGCCGGCGGTTGAACCGGTAGGGACGGGCATGAATCATGTGATAGATATCCATGGAGGTCGGCAGCCGCTGAATCAGGGCGTCGAAAATGGAGCTGCAGATCGTGCAGGGGGTTTCACGAAAGACCCACTCGTACTCCTTGTCAGTGAAGAGCTTCCACTTGAACTCATCGTTCTTGAAGAGATCGTCGAAAAAGGAGCGCCGGTCACGCTTCGGAATCAGCAACAGCGGGTTATCATGCGACGGGCAGGCGATCTCCACGAAATCGCCTGCCCGGTAAGGCGAACTCTTCATGTCAGCTATTTCCGGCTGTCCCAGTTCATATTCATCAAGGAGATTCGAAAGCTTGTCGACGAAAGATGACTTTTGAGTTTCGCTGATCTGCGCCAATACCTTGCGGTCAAGCCTCCAGACCACCTCATAGCGTGTTCCCGCATCGCTGTTGGCATACTCCTCGAATTTGAGCAGCAGGTTGTTGAGAAAGGTGCTCTTGCCCGAACCGGGCGGCCCTTCGAAGATGTAGATCTTGTTCTGCCGCGCACTTCCCTTCATCGCATCGACATGGTTAATCAGGCGGTTTGCGAAAAGCCGGTCGGCAAAGAAGGGGCGGTCGGTATCATTGACAAAGAGGTTGCGACAGTCGTAATTCACATAATTTATCGATTCAGCGTCATCGGGGTACTCGTCGCGTCCCACACCGACATAGGTGCGGATCATGTCATGAAAGGTCTGAAACACATTGCGCACCACCGAGTCCGGCCGTATGGTCAGGATCTTCAGAAAATCATCGAAGGAGAGTGTCTGGCTATGCTCCCGTTCGCTGATTTTACGGTTGAGGTGCTTTATGGCTCTATCTACGTTTGTCATATGTCACCAGTCAGAGTTTCTTTTTGGACAGTGCCTTATCGTTCATCAAATACAGCACCCGCTGCCAGGTGATCTCCGTTTCCGGTGGCTCTTCCTGTCTCGTCATGGATGACGGCGCTGCCACCGCCTCTGCCTCGCTGGTCTCCAGTTGAATCGGGCCGCCCCACAGATATTCGATGCCCATCAACGTGTTGGCGACATACTCCTGAACCAGCTGTTTTTCC
>JANYBN010000126.1 GCA_025360785.1 Geobacter sp. | reverse complement strand
GGATGGCCTGAAGCAATTATGGAGCGGGCAGCTGGATGTTGCCGTAACAGCCGTCGGGCTTGACGGCATGATAGCCGGCGCCGCCAAGGATGGAATAACTGTTGATAAAGCCGCCCTGCAGACGATAGAGATCGGCACCAACAAGACGGTTGTCTTTATCCATCCGTCCAACCCGGTCGCCAGCCTGAACAAGGAGCAGATGAAGGGTCTCTTCACCGGCAAGATCACTAACTGGAAAGATGTCGGCGGCAAGGATGCGCCGGTGTTGGTCGTATGGGGCAAGAACTCCCCCGGCCAGAACGCCCTCTTTACCAAAGTGATCCTTGATGGCGAGAAGATCATCGCTGAGAATCTGGAAACTACCGACTACAAAGGAATAAAGGATACCATAGCCACCAATCCCGAGGCGATCGGGATCGATCCGCTCGGCATGGTAGATGCGACAGTCAAGGGTATCAAGCCGTCCCCGGAGGCCAACAGCACGATTCTACTGATCACCAAGGGGAAGCCTTCGGGATCAGTACAGAAGCTTATTGACTTCATCAAGGCTGAAGGAAAGAAGTATATCAAGGATTAGCATTGCCGTTATTTGATTCGATGAGAAAGGCCGGGGATTCCCGGCCTTTCTCAATTGAGGAGGGGATAAACAGCGAACTGCTTATTTCCAGCGCCCCGATAAAATCAGCTTAATCCAATCGTATCATGTCATGTCATGTCGGCATCAAATCACTGTACCGTAACGCTTCCTGTCATGAAAGGATGCAAAGCGCAGAAGTAAGGGTACGAGCCGATGGCCATAAATTGGACACATACGGTTGAGCCGGTCCCCAGGTTGCCTGAATTGAATTTGCCGTCACTGTTAGGAGTATTGCCACTGGTAACAGTGTGCGTGGATGCCCCGTTATTTGTCCATTTAACAATGTCGTTCACACTGACAGTAATGGCTGACTGAGTGAATGAAAAATCCTGGATTGTTACATTGTCTGTAACGGATGCCGGACATGCCACAATTCGAGCGCTTACCGTTGACGTTGCGGTAAAATCAATGGAAGTAATATTTGCGCTGCTTACGGTTTGTGGGCTGCTGGCCGGAGTGAATGTATAACCGGTCTTGCTTGGCGTGATGGTGTAGTTACCGTTCGGCAAGCCATTGAAGGTGAAATCGCCGCTTGCATCGGATGTGGTTGATGCAGAACCTGCGCCGCTCAGCGTCATCGTTACGCCTGACAGCCCGGAGCCTCCGGATTTTACCGATCCGGATATACTGAAGGTCGGAACTGCCGCTGCGGTAAAATTAACTGAAGTGATGTTAGCGCCGCTTATGGTTTGTGGGCTGTTGATCGGAGTAAAGGCAAAGCCGGTCTTGCTTGGAGTTATTGTGTAGCTGCCGTTCGCAACGCCACTCAAAGTGTAATTGCCGCTTGCATCGGATGTGGTTGATGCAGACCCCGCCCCGCCCAGTGTCATGGTTACGCCTGTCAGTCCCGCCCCGTTCAAGGTGACTTGACCGGAAATGCTGTAAGTAACCGCCGGGGTGCTCCCGCCACCGTCGCATGAAACGAGCATCAGGTTCATAATCGTAATAACCGCAAAAACCAGCAGCAATCTGCTGCCAACCACTAATCTGCCAATAGTTTTCATAGCCAATACCCCCTTTGTCTGTTTTTTTTACTTTGGTACGATCATCCGGGGAGTTACCAGCAACGGATGTGCCAAGATATAACCTTCCGGTTTTTAAGGACTAATATTTGCCTCTGTGAAAACAGCTATAAATAGATGTAATTTTTGCCGACAGATTTCAGACAAAAACTTACAGGAAAGGGGGGCAAAAAACAGTACCCCCCCGTTTGCGCAACAGGAGTATAATGAGATTATGAAACCGGTAGAGACCGCCAGCTGGCGGTGCCGTTTTCAGCACAACTACCCGGCTCTCAGGAGCGACAAGGAGGTACGTTATGTTCAACATTATCGGAGCAACAGGAAATATAGGAAACAGGGCAGCAGAAATCCTGCTGGGCAGAGGAGAAAAAGTACGTGTTGTCAGCAGGGATGCGGCTAAGTTGCGGCCTCTTGTCAGCAAGGGGTCCGAAGCTGCAGTGGGGGATTTGAAGGATACCACCTTCCTGACGCGTGCTTTCAGCGGTGTAGATGCGGTCTTCGCCATGATTCCGCCCGATTATTCGGCCACAGACTTTCGGGTTTATCAAAACGAAGTCGGAGCAAGCATCGCCAACGCCATCACCAGAAGCGGAGTTAAATACGTGGTGAATCTGAGCAGCCAGGGTGCTGAGTTGCCGACGGGGACCGGCCCGATCCTGGGGCTGCATGACCAGGAACTGCGGCTTAACGGGTTGCCCGGAGTCAATGTACTCCATCTGCGCCCCACCTATTTCATGGAGAACCTGCTGATGAACATTCCTCTGATCAACGAGAAGGGGATCGCCGGTTCAGCAGTGCGGGGCAATCAGCCGTTTGCCATGATCGCCACAAGGGACATCGCCGAACGGGTTGCCGAACATCTGGTCAGGAGGGATTTCAACGGCAAGGCAGTAAAGGATCTGCTCGGCCAGCGTGATCTCACCCTCAAAGAGGCTATCAGCATTATCGGCAACAGGATCGGCTGGCCTGAACTTAAGTACGTGCAGTTCACGTACGAAGAGGCGTCCAAGGGGATGATGGCAATGGGTATCAGCCCCGACATGAGCCGGCGCTTCATCGAAATGAGCATGGCGCTGAACGACGGTCTGTTTGCGGTGGGCCGTCCCCGGACGGCTGAGAACACAACACCTACGGCAATTGAAGATTTCGCCGGGACTTTTGCCGCGGCGTTCGAGGCAACAGCGCATAGTAAAGCAGCCTGACCGACTTCCCTTTTAATGCTATGAAATGCCTGAAAAGCCCGCTTTGTGCGGGCTTTTTGTTGCTATCCGGATCACCCCGTCCCGCACATACGCCTCCAGGCGTCCTACTTGCCGCTCCCGGCTAAACTCTTGAGATAGAGGACCATTGACTTCATGTCGGCCGATTCCGGATCAAGCTGCTTCCCCTTGAGCGGGCCGGCAATACAGGTATTGATGGTGTCGGCAAGCTGCTCTTCAGTAGAAGTTTCAGCTCCTTTAAGATTCTTTCCACCTTGATGGCAGGACGTGCAGCTCTTGCCGGAGGTGCCGAGCTTTACGCTCTCAAAGAGCTGCTGCCCCCTTTCGAGCAAAGGCCCGTCAGCCGCCAAGGCTCCACCCGCATTGATAAAAATACCGCAAGCGACAACCAAAACTGTAATTCGTTTCATGTTCATCCTCCTCTGTCTAGAGTTTTGCCTAAATAGTAGCGGAGTTTACAGCCTGGTCAACAAGGGGCTTGAATAAAGTTCTGTGAGTAACAAATATTTTAATGGGTGTCTCTGTTTAATGCTGTCTTCAGCTACATAGCTTCTGCCGGAAATGTTTATTGCTGTTATGGAAAACTTTACACTTTTACTCGGGTCTTTATGTAAATATCAAGCAAAACAGATAGTTATATAATGGCATGCATTATGCTCAGCACATAATCAGTGTCGTAACTATCCGGGTTTTGTCGGAATTGAATAAAAGGACGAGTGAGGGATCCGTAATGAGCATGATTGGTATGACGGATTATTATGGCCTGCTGAAGGTGCCCAAATCTGCCGAAACAGACAAGATTCGCAAGTCTTACTGGCAGCTGGCGTGCAGTTGTCATCCAGACAAGGGTGGCAGCAACGAGGCGATGGCCCGGATAACTGAGGCATGGAAAACCTTGTCCGACCCAGCCAGTCGGAAACAGTATGACCGGATGCTCTCTGAAAACAATATGCCGCTTTGTCGTCAGCTGCCATCTGTAACAACGAAGACCCGCAAATGCATCAGATCCTGGTCGGAATTTGAAAAAATCTACCGTGTGGCTTACCGGACTTTCAGTGAGGATCTGGAGGGGGTAAGTGCGGTTCAACTACCGGTTAGCCCGTCACCGATCCTTGCCAAGGGAAAGAATGAGTCGGGATTGGTTGTTAGGGTGACGGTGGGAAAAGCCGTGCTGTTCGTCGTAACTTCCGCCAGGGAGTCTGTTGCCGGTCATATGTTGGCAAGATCGGAAATCCTGTCTCTGTTTATCATGGCGATGGTTATCGGCATCGGAACGGGTGCGTTGATGCACATTCTCCTGCATTAAATCCAAACTTCGGAAAAATATGAAGTGGCAGAATACGGCTCAGTCTGACGACTTTTGCCGATTTATGAGTGCATCGACACTCCAGATCCCGCCTCCCTGCGTGGAGATGAATAGGAAAACGAAGCAGTAAAGGACTGCGAGCTCGCCATTGTTCTGGAGCGGCAGCAGCGCCTTCGTGCCGTGCGCCATCCAATATGCTACGGCCATCTGGCCGCTGGTAATGAATGCCGCCCAGTGAGTGAATAATCCGATCATTATCAGAACGCCGCCAATCAACTCGATCGGGCCGGCGACGTAGGTAATGAAAGCGGGTACTCCTGCCGGCATTCCGCCCGGGAAATTAAACAGCTTCTGGGAACCGTGGCAAAGAAAAAGAAATCCGACGATGATGCGCATCAGCGCGTAACTCCGTGAATTAAAGACAGATATGAATGGCTTCATGGTTACGCCTCCTCCCGGCTTGTGGCACGGGGTTAACTTGTACGTTAATTCTATCTCCTGTTCAGAATTTTTCAAGCCAGAAGGATCATTGTCGCGGGAACGAGTCCGGTCTCCGGAGCCTGCTGCCCCTGTTAATTCCGGCTTAAAACGTGTATTATAATTAGTGTATGAGAGATGGTTTTTACAAAAAGGGGGTGAATATCATGGCACGGGAACACGCGAAAGTATGCGCTGTCACTGACTCCCGGTTACTAAACAAACTGACGGGCGAGGCCGAGTTCATTTGTGCGAGATGTGGTGCCAAGGCCCACGGCATTGAGAACGTCTGTGTGCCGGAACCGCTCGAACCGGATCACTGATCATATAGCTTAAGTCGTTACAAAGAAGGGGGGGGCTGCAGGTCATGCAGTCCCCCCTGTTGTTTTTGATCAGCAGAGATGTCCAGCCCTTACCCCTCTACCAGCTTCTGCCGCTCCTCAACCGAAAGAGCATCCACATATTCGGCCATGCCGCGCAGGGTGTTGCCGAAAAAATAGCGTTCGCGCGCCTGGATATCAGGCGGCAGCTGCTTGATGTTGCGGTACTGTTCGTCATGCTCCAGAAGCCAGGCAACCAGCGCCGCTTCGCGCTCTGCTCTCTCAACCGGCGCGGTGGCCGCCACCCCTCTGACCCAGAGCAGGAGCTGGCTGCGGGCGATCAGCAGATGATCGAGGGCGTTTTCTACCAGCCCGTAGTGGGCGAAGACCATTCGGCGCGGTGCCAGGGCGATCATCCGGTCGAAGGAGTCAAGCGCTACCTCCAGGATGAAGCGCGGCGGTGTTGCTGGCCGCATGAAGATTCCGTCCGGTACGCTGCAGCGCACTCCGGCCACCTCGCCGCCGAAGAGCAGGTCATCCAGCAGGTAGGAACAGTGGTGCTGGGCATGGCCGGGGGTGAGGAAGGTGCTCACGCCGGTTTGTCCGATCGTCTCCTCGAAGCGTATCCGCTCCGCCGGCACCGGCACGATTTCACCGTAGGTTTCCGCCAGTGCGCCGAGCACCTTGCGGGAACCCTCCCAGAGCTTTTCCGGTGCCACCAGGTGACGGATGCCATCGGGATGGCAGATGACGGTCGCGTCGGGAAACTCCTTCAGGAGCGCCCCGGTCCCGCCTGCATGGTCGATATGAATGTGGGTCAGCAGCACGTAGTCGAGGCGCTCCACCCCATGACTCCGAAGCTTGCCGCAGAGCAGCGGGATGGTGGAGAGCGGGCCGGGATCGACCAGCAGGGTGAAGCCGTCGCCACGGTAAAGCCATGAGCTGATGAACTGGCGAAATCCTTCCAGGGTCGGTTGATCCAGGTCGATGCAGGTGGGGTTGGTAAGATTCATGTCATTTCCTTGTGATAAATAGATGTTAGAGTAAGGCCTTTAATGCTGATACAGAAAATGTCTCAGCCCCTTGATTACTTCATGATTACTCAAGATTTCAAATCTTAATCCTGGTAATCTTGAGGTGAAAAAATCTTGTCTGGTTCCGGATGTTATTCTTGGAGATCCGGTTGGGCTGATTTTCGCGTAGAGATGAGCTGTTTGTCAACAAACAAGAGGCGGCTTCTTGACAACCTGGTGATCAGGAGGTTTACTTGAAAAGGAAGCTACATCTTCCAACCAAAGGCCGTTTCACGCAGATACAATCTGATAACTTCGGATAAAAGCGGATAAATCTTTTTGTATTTAAAAATCAGAATTTGATCAGATTCTATTGTTGTTGTTTAGGAGGAAATCTGATGCCACTCTTACCCGTTTACACTTCTCCGGATTTTAACCTTCCCGCCCTGGCGGCTGCCCCGGCGGCACGCTGTGAACCCGCCCCCGCAGACAGGGTGCTGCCGAAGAACTTTCATGCAACCTCAAACCATCCCGAATATGTCCGCCTTGAAGACGGCCGATGGCTGATCGCGCGGGAAAGCCGTATGGATGCAGTATTGCTGCTGCGCGGGGAACAGCTGGATGTAGTCGAACCCCGGAGGGTCAAACAGGGGGATTCGGTGGTGATCGGCAGGAGCGAAAACGGTGAAGAGGGCATCTATGTGCATACGACCGGATTTTCGTTGCCGGGCGCGGTGAGCGACAAGTTCGCCTTCCGTACCAGGGGCACCAGGGAAACGCCCTTTTCCCGCTCTTATGATGAGTTGTACAGTGTACTGCGTCATGACCGGGAGCATGGTTACATAGTCTGGGTGCTTGGTCCTGCGGTGGCGTTTGACAAGGACAGTCGCGACGCAATGCAGTTCATGGTCGAAGAGGGGTACTGCCACGCCCTGATGGCGGGCAATGCCCTGGCAACCCACGACCTGGAGGCGGCCCGCTTCCGCACCGGGCTCGGCCAGGATATCTACACCCGGGAGCTGCTGCCGCGCGGCCATTACAACCATCTGGATATAATAAACGAGGTGCTGGGCTACGGCTCGATAGCGCAGGCGATTCAAGGTCTAGGACTGGGGGACGGAATCATCGCCGCCTGTGAACAGCGAGGGATCCCCTACGTGCTGGCCGGTTCCATCCGCGATGACGGGCCGCTCCCCGGCGTGATCGTCGATTCCAGCCAAGCACAGGATGCCATGCGCTTCCACGCCCGTCGGGCTACCACCGTCATTGCCCTGGCTACCCAGCTTCATACGATCGCCTTCGGCAACATGGTGCCGGGTTACCAGGTCGCTCTGGACGGCACGCTGCGCCAGGTTTTCTTCTACGTCGTGGATATGACCGAATTCAGTGTCGATAAACTGGCCAACCGCGGCTCGGTGCAGGCGGTGCCGATCCTGACTAATGCCCAGGATTTCATGGTCAATCTCCGCCATAATCTGGGATGACGGTATGGGTGATGTTATGAATAAAACCATTGAAATTATCGGCGTGCCGATCGATCTGGGGCAGACCCAGCGCGGCGTGGATATGGGTCCGGCGGCGTTGCGCTATGCCGGCCTGGCGTCCAGCCTGACGGCGCTAGGCTACCTGGTCATCGACATCGGCAATATTGAAGTTCCGATCCGCGAGACCCTGCCGGAGGAGCACCGGCTGCACTATCTCCCGGCCATTCGCGGCGCTTGTCAAGCCACCTATGAACGCGTGCGGAGAGCCGTGGAACAGCAGCATGTATCGCTGCTGTTGGGAGGGGATCACACCCTTGCGATCGGCAGTATCGGCGGCAGCACCCACACGGCTCCGGCCGGACTGCTCTGGATCGACGCCCACGGCGATTTCAACACCCCCCGAACGACTATCACCGGCAACATCCACGGCATGACGCTGGCGCTGCTCCTTGGCGACGGTTATCCGGAGCTGGTCAATGTCGGCCGTCCCGGTCCCAAGCTCCGGCCCGAAGACGTGGTGATGATCGGCATTCGCGACCTAGACCCGGAAGAACGGACCCGTTTGCGGGAGAGCGGCATCACGGTCTATACCATGCGCGATATTGACGAACGCGGGATCGGCGCTGTTACCCGTGAAGCGCTGGAACGCCTGGAACATCGCGACCGCCTCCATGTGAGCCTGGATATGGACGCCATCGATCCCCAAGCCGGACCGGGGGTCGGCACCATCGTTCCCGGCGGCCTGACTTGCCGCGAGGCGCAACTGTTGATGGAAATCATCGCAGACTCCGGGCGCTGCTGTGCGCTTGATATCGTCGAAATCAACCCGATCCTCGACCGTCACAACCAGACGGCTCGGCTGGCGGTAGATCTGGCCGCCTCGCTGTTCGGCAAGCGGATTCTGTGATAAACGTAAAACCGTAAAAACTGAACCATCAAAACTGAACCATAAAAACCGTCTCACGCGACGACGCCACGACGCAACGAAAGTCTTTTAAACAGAATCTTACTTCCTGGTTTTAAAGCGTTGCGTCGTCGCGTGAGTAATATCTTTTTAAGGAGCTTTAGATGCATTCCCCCGAACTCAACGCCCGCATCATTGCCCGCGGCACTGCGCTCTTTGCCGCCATTGCGGATGAAAAACCATCGCTGTTCGATACCTCGTCCTGGACCGGCAGGGTTGTGGACTGGAGCATGCGGAATGAGCAGTTCAAGGTACAGCTGTTCCGGTTCGTCGATGTCTTTCCCTCCCTGACCACCACCGAACAGCTGATTGGGCATATCCGCGACTATTTCGGCACGGAGAAGGACATGCCGGCGGTGCTCTCCTCAGGCGCCCGGATGGCGGGCATGTTCGGCGCACTGGGAGGGGCGCTGCTGGGTAAACTGATCTCCGCCAATATTCATGAAATGGCGCGCCAGTTCATCATCGGTGAAGATGTTGCCGAGGCCGTCCGGCAATTGACAAAGGTGCGCGGGGACGGTTACGGCGCTGTGGTGGACGTGCTGGGGGAGGCGACGCTGTCCGGGGAAGAGACGGAGGCATACATCGACACGTACTTGACTTTGCTGGATGCGCTTGACCGCGCGCAGCGGCACTGGAAACCGCTGGCCGGGGAGGGTGGTAATCCGGAGCTAGACTGGGGCTTCAGCCCGAAGGTCAACATATCGGTCAAGCCCACGGCGTTGTTCTGCATGGCCAATCCCCAGGATTTCGAGGGATCGGTGCGAGGGATTCTGCACGGGCTGCGCCCGATCTGCGCCAGAGTCGTCGCCGTGAACGGTTTTCTCGGCATAGACATGGAGTCGTATCGTTTCAAGGAGATCACGTTGGAGGTCTACCGCCGCCTGAAGCTGGAATACCGGGCGTATCCCCACATCGGCGTCGTGCTGCAGGCGTATCTGCATGATACGGACAGGGATCTGGCCGACCTGCTGTCATGGGCCGAGGGCGAGAATACGCAGATTTCCGTGCGCCTCGTCAAGGGCGCTTACTGGGAATATGAGACGGTCAAGGCGGCCCAAATGGGGTGGCGGGTGCCGGTCAGAACGGTCAAGGCTGACACCGATGCGGCTTTCGAACGCCAGGCGCGCCTGATCCTCGAACACCAGCGAATCTGCTATTTCGCCTGCGCCACCCACAACATCCGCTCCATCTCGGCTGTGGTCGAGACCGCCACGGAACTGCACGTGCCGTCGGCGCGCTACGAATTCCAGATGCTGTACGGCATGGCGGAACCGGTACGCCGGGGCATCCTCAGGGAAACCGGGCGCGTCCGGCTCTATTCCCCTTACGGCGATATGGTGGCCGGTATGGGGTATCTGGTGCGACGGCTGCTGGAGAACACCTCCAACGAATCGTTCCTGCGCCAGAGTTTCAGCGGCGAGGCGCAGGTAGGGCGTTTGCTGGAAGATCCCGCAGTTACGACTGCAAAGGCGCCGATGGGGCGAACGGTATCGCCCGGCAAGGGAACGGCCGCTCCCGGCATCCTTCCCCCCTTCACCAACGAGCCGATGGTGGATTTTACCCGGTCCGATCATCGCGCCGCCTTTCCGGAGGCCATCGCCCGGCGGCGTGCCCAACCGCCCCGGATATATCCGCTCTTTATCGGCGGCGTGGATGTTTCGACCGACGCTCTGATATCCAGCCGTAATCCAGCCCGTCCGGCGGAAACTCTGGGGCAGGTCTGTCAGGCCGGAATTCCGGAGGTCACCAGTGCCATCAAGGCGGCCAGTGACGTTTTTCCCGCCTGGCGGGAGACACCGCCCGGCACCCGGGCCGCATACCTGCTTACCGCCGCCGGGGTCATCCGGGGCCGGATGTTCGAGTTTGCCGCCATGCAGACGCTGGAGGTCGGCAAGCAGTGGGATCAGGCTTATGCCGATGTCTGTGAAACGATCGATTTCCTGGAGTACTATGCCCGCGAGATGATTCGCCTGGGGGCTCCCCGGCAACTGGGCAGCGTACCGGGTGAGCTGAACCACTACATGTACGAGCCCAAAGGGGTGGCGGCGGTGATCGCCCCCTGGAATTTCCCGCTGGCGATCAGCGTCGGCATGGTATCGGCCGCCATCGTCTCCGGCAATCCGGTCGTTTTCAAGCCCTCCAACCTCGCTGCCATCACAGGTCATCAGCTGGTGGAGATGTTCCGTGAGGCCGGCCTGCCGGCCGGCGTATTCAACTTCGTGCCGGGGTGCAGCGACGTGATGGGCGATTTTCTGGTGGAGCATCCGGAGATTTCCCTGATCGCCTTTACCGGGTCGATGGAGGTCGGGTTGCGCATCATCGAGCGGGCGGCAAAAGTTCAGCCCGGCCAGGCCGAGGTGAAGAAGGTGATCTGCGAGATGGGGGGGAAGAACGCCGTCATTATCGATGACGATGCCGATCTGGACGAGGCGGTGCCGGCTGTGCTCGCCTCGGCCTTCGGGTTCCAGGGGCAAAAGTGTTCGGCCTGTTCGCGGGTGATCGTGCCGGATTCTGTCCACGACCGGTTTGTCGAGCGTCTGGTCAAGGCTGCGCGGGCCTGGCGGATCGGCCCGGCAGAAGAGCCGGCCAATGCCATGGGGGCGGTTGTAGATGCGGCGGCGCAAAAGAAAATCATGGAGTATGTGTCACTCGGCAGACGGGAAGGAAAGGTGCTTTTTGAGAGCCCGATCCCGGAGGGTGAGGGATACTGGGTGCCGCTGACGATTGTCGGCGGAATTCGTCCCGAGCACCGGTTGGCCCGGGAGGAGGTCTTCGGGCCGCTGCTGGCGGTCATGCGGGCGAAGAATTTCGACCAGGCCATCGAGTGGGCCAACTCCACCGGTTTCGCCCTGACCGGCGGCGTCTTCAGCCGTTCGCCGGAACATCTGGCCCTGGCCCGGCGTGCCTTCCGGGCCGGCAACCTTTATATCAACCGGGGCATCACCGGCGCTATGGTGGAGTGCCAGCCGTTCGGCGGTACCCGCATGTCCGGCACCGGCGCCAAAGCGGGCGGCCCCGATTATCTGCCGCAGTTCATGAACCCCCGGGTGGTGACCGAGAATACCCTGCGCCGGGGATTCGCGCCGGTGGCAGAGAATGCCGGGCGGCTTGAATAGCCGGATATTTTTGCTATGCTGGAACTAACCTACCGAACGGAGCCACTGATGCATACCATCTGCGAATGGCAGTTTTTTCTGTGACAGGTTTAAATCCTGAACCCCGGCGCACCTTAGTCATAGGCGACATTCACGGCTGTGCCGCCACTCTGCGGAGGTTGGTCAATGACAGACTCCGTCCTCTTCCCGCCGACCGCATCTACCTGCTGGGCGACCTGATCGACCGCGGTCCTGACAGCAAAGGAGTGCTCGATTTCATTTTTGAACTAAGGGAAAGCGGCCTGACAATAGGCAGCATTCGAGGTAACCACGAAGAGATGTGTCTGCAGGCGGTCGATGATCATTATTATCTGGGACTCTGGTGTGCCAACGGCGGTCTGGCCACCCTGACCAGCTTCCAGTCTGACGGTCCCGGCGACATCCCTCCGCGCTACCGTGACTTTATGGGCTCCCTCCCGCACTACATCCTGCTGGATGATTTCGTCATAGTCCATGCCGGGCTCAATTTCGACACCCCGCATCCCCTCGAAGACACCGAATCGATGCTCTGGACGCGCTCCGACTTCGTCGATAGCCGGTTCATCGGCGGCCGGCGGCTGATCTGTGGACATACTCCGGTTACACGCAACCGCCTCGAAGCATCGCTTGCCGGCAGCAAGATCATGCTCGACAACGGCTGCATCTTCACAGACCAGCCCGGGATGGGCAACCTGGCTGCGCTCGAAGTGGAAAGCATGACGCTCTTCCTGCAACCCAACGTGGATATCTGATTATGGGCCGCTATCGTCAGAGCAACATGATCCTTGCAGCAGAAACCTCTGTTGTGACCGGTTCCACCGGAAGTCCTGCCTCAAGATAGGCATTAAATCCGCCGACCAGCACATGGACATCGCTCCAACCATGCTTCAGCAAATCCTGCGCTGTTCTGGCGCTGTTCTCCTCTCCGGGACAATCAGATAAAACCACGATCGGCCGGTTGTGAGGGATTTCCGTCAGATGCTCTTCCAGAGCGTCTTTTTCAAAGCGAAAGGAGCCGCGTACCTTGAACATGCTCCAATCGTGCTTGTGATGGTGACGCAGTTCGACAAAACTCAGCGGATCTCCATGATGCATGCACTCCTTGACCGCCTCAGCGGTAACATCAAAGTTTTCCAGCATGACAATCATCTCCTCTCCGTAAATATCGTAAAAGACGGCATTAGCCTCGTTCCAGCAAGTTAATTATATCATATTTCCGAATCGGGGGAATGTTACTGATTCAAGTGTGTGGAGGGTATTTGGGGGAAGTCGGTTAGCGGGTCGTTTTTTGCCATACCTACTGCCAGCGAGAATGTGTATGACTGCTTCGGCGCCAGGGTCTTCTTCCATTGCAGGCCAAGAAAACGGGAATCGTTACTCGAAAGCACAATCTGCCGATCATCAATTCCAGGCGGAGAGAAGTGCCCTGTTTGATTAGAGAAGTAGGCATTGTCGGGTCGGTTGTCCGTCTCCCACTCGATGAAATTGGCGCTCCTGGTATAGTTGTGCTGTTCTCCTGCCAGGTCATTGCCATAATCGAAAAAACCGGCAAAGGAATTGGTTCTGACATTTACAAGCCGTTCGGTCTTGACCAGTTCACTCTGCAGCCATCCGACGTTCCCTTCCGAGGACCCGTAATCCCCCAGCCATGGCTCATCACCATACATATACAGGAAGGTCAGGGGGCTGTTTCCGTTGTTGACTATGCTGGTGGTAATTGTGCAGAAAGTATCTCCTGCTTCATAGAACAAAAATTTCGATATCGTCACCGGTAAACCACCCACTACCGCCGAATGTTTGCTCTCAATAGTGATATTCATGCTGCCTTTTTCAATCGGTGTTTAGGGTAAATTCCCCGCCGCTTGCGGCGTAGCTTGGTTTTTGGTAGTTTGGCTGCATGAGCAACTATATACGCAAAAGCCACAACGTGACGGTATTGCTGTATCACTTAGTGTTTCCTGCCAAATAC
>JANYBN010000123.1 GCA_025360785.1 Geobacter sp. | reverse complement strand
AACATTGCCACCGTGGCAGAGCTCATCATAACCTGTGCCCAAAAGCGCAAGGAATCGCGCGGTCTGCATTATAACCTGGACTACCCGGCCCTTGATGATGTTGATGGGAAAAAAGACAGTTTTATCAAGAAACAGTTTTAAAAGGAGCTCTGCCCGTGGATATTAATGAAACTCGCAAGCGTATTGATCTTCTGGATGATGTGCTGCTGCGTATTTTCAATGAGCGCGCCAGGCTGGCTCTTGAAATCGGACATGCCAAGAAGGAGCTGAATCTGCCGGTATTTGATCCGGCTCGTGAAAAACGCATTTTCAACCGTATGAAAGAGGATAATCCGGGGCCGTTGGACGATGAGGCGATCGTCAGAATGTTTGAGCGTGTCGTCGATGAATCAAGGCGTCTGGAACGCATCATGTCACATAGCGAAGAAGCTTAAGGGAGCATTTATATCATGTTGATTATAATGAAGAAACATGCTGAAGAAGTTGCACTGGATTCAATCAAGGAATATCTGATTACCCGTGATTTCGACATTCATCAATCTACCGGGGCCAACCGTACTATTATCGGTGTGATTGGCGATACCGATACCTTGAATGATCAGGAAATAGAGAACATGCCGGGTGTGAGCCAGGTGGTACGCATTAGAAAAGATGATTAGAACAGGAACAATTTTACTTCAAATACTTCTCCATCAAGAGCGCATCGTCTCTGCCATCATAATATTTTTGCCTCAGGCCGGTGCGGACAAATCCGCACCTTTCATAAAGAGTAATGGCGGAGATATTTGATGCACGAACTTCCAGAGCAAGCACTTCCGCCCCCTTTTCCCGCGCAACTGTAATCGCAAACTCCAGAAGCACCCTGGCAAACCCCCTGCCGCGCTGTTCAGGCGCAACGGCAATATCCAAAATCTGCGCCTCCTCGAATAACGACATCAAACACACATATCCGACAACTACGCCGTCGCACTGGGCAACAAAAGGGAACGAAAAAGGTGCCGCAATTTCGTGCTCAAAATGCTCCCGGCGCCACGGTGTCGAAAATGATGCCTGTTCGATAGCCAGGACAGCGTCAAGACAGGATTCATTCATAGGTAGAATTGCAGGGATGTGAATTTTATTCATAGGGTGGGCATAATAAGCAAACCTGCATATCTTGTAAACGCATTAATCGTGCTTTTCATATTGACAGTATACTTACTATCTGTATAAATATAATAACTCTGCTTACGAGGTGCTTATTATGTACGACATTGAAAATAGTATCGGATTTCTGCTTGCAAAGGCCTATCAGCGTGCCTGGGCCGTTATGAAAGAAGAGATCGAACCGTATGACCTGACTCCTCCTCAGTTTGCGCTGCTTGCTTTCCTCTGGCAGCAGGACGGTTTGACTCAGGTGGAGCTTTCTGAAAAGGGGCAGATCGACCGTTCTACCGTCGGCGGACTGATCGACCGGCTGGAACGAAACGGCCTGCTTGAACGGCGTCAACATCCGCAGGACCGCAGGGCTTATAGAATCTGTCTTACGGAGCAGGGAAAGACACTGGAAAAGACGCTGTCCGCATGTGCCGAGCGGTCACTGAAACGGATTACCTCCGGGCTGAACGACGATGAAGTCAAAGAGCTCAGACGAATGCTGGATATTTTACGTGGAGAACGGAGGGTCTATGAACTTCCTTCATGCTAGTCTTGTTACGGTTATTTGCCTCGGCATGGCAACCCACTCCTGGGGAGAAACCCTATCCCTGCGGGATTGCCTGCAAAAGGCGCACGACAATAATCCGGTACTGAAAAACGCCGTCTGGGACAGCCGTATTGCCGAGGAAAACAGCCGTCTTGCATCAGTTGCCAGATATCCAAGGGTTGATGTCAATGCCGGATATACAATGCAGCTGGAACCACAGGCGGTAAAAATAAACGGGCTCACGGCAGAAACCCAGGAACCGGAATTTGCTTTTGGCGGAATTGCGGCCACATATACGATCTACGATTTCGGGCGGCGCGATGCCCGGATCCGGCAGGCAGATGCTTACACCGGTGCAGCGTCGCAGGATTTTCTGTTTAACAAGGGGAATGTCACTCTGCAGGTAATCGAAGCCTATTTCAGAATTCTGGAAGCCGGCCGGTTGATTCAGTCGGCCAATCAGGAGGTAACCCAGATTACGGAACATCGGCGTGTGGCGCAGGTTATGTTTGAAGAGGGGGTCGTTACCCGCAATGATGTTCTGCAAGCAGAGGTGCGTCTCGCATCTGCCCGGCAAAAACTGCTGACGGTTACCAACAGTCGTGAAAACGGCTGGCTGCTCCTTAATTTCCTCACCGGCAGCGAGCCTGCATTCCGTGGTGAGCTGGATGATGCAACTGCCCTCATCGTTGTCGATCCGTCTGCGGCTGGTGCCGCCAACAGCCCGATAAACCGCCATGACATCAAGGCGCAGAAGCAGACCCTCGAAGCGCGCGAGTTTGAGGTAAAGGAAATACGGGAAAATTATCTGCCGGAAATATACACCCGTCTGGGCATGGATTATGTTCAGAACGACAAGGTACGCGAACAGGCCATCTTCTCTGCAACGCTGGGTATTCGCGTCAATCTGTTCGACGGTTATGCATCTCAGGCGGCACACGAGAAAGCGGTTAAACAGCATTCAAAACAACAGGATGCCATAAATTTGACAGAACAACGCGCCCGACTGGAGATTGCTACTGCCCGTAACGACACTGTTGTAGCAAAAGAGCGAATCGGAGTAGCTGAAGCCGCGATCAAGCAGAGCGCGGAAAACCTCCGTATTAATAAGGAACGTTATCAGGAACGGGTCGGAATTGCCTCGGAAGTTCTGGATGCCCAGGCACTGGTAGCACAGACCAAATCTGATTACTACCGGGCGCTTTATGATTATCAGACATCTACAGCCCGCTTGCAGAACGCACTTGGAGAACTGTAAACGCCTTAGCTGATAAGTTGAAACAAAATCTTTTGTTTCACGCAACTACGCTACCCCGCAACGTTTTAAAATCAAAAATTAGTCTTTTGTTTAAAAGCCTTGCGTTGCGTCGTCGCGTGAGAAATGTCTTTTTGAAGTTTTTTCAACAGTAAAAGAAATACCGGAGGATATATGGCAGCAGCTAGCACAGAAGCAACAGAATCGGCAGAATCAGTGCCTGCACGTAAACCGGGCAACAAAAAAAACAAAGCGCTGGTTATCCTTCTGACCGTCGCCATTGTCGGAGGATGGTTCGGTCTGAAATGGTTCATCTCCTCCAGAACTGACATAGAAACGGATAACGCTTTTATCGAAGCACGTATCGTGCAGATTTCATCAAAGGTTTCCGGTACGGTGGCGCAAGTGTTTGTGGGCGACAACCAGTTTGTCAAACGGGGTGACCTGCTGCTGGAAATAGACGGACGCGATTACCAGCTCCGGATATCACAGGCCGCTGCCGGAGTCGGTATGGCTGAAAATGAGATGGGGGGCGAACAGCTGAAGGCGGACGGGGCTCGGGCGGCAGTCCAATCAGCACGCGCCCGTTTCGACCAGGCGGTTCTGGATCAGGGACGTGCCGAAAAATTGTACAGTCGCGATGTGTTGTCAAAAGAGCAGCTGGATCGCCTGATAACTGCGCGGCGGGTCAGCGAAGCGCAACTGAAAGAGGCGGAAGAGGCGCTCAGACGCGCCCAGGCTGAGGCCGGTCTGGCAATCAAAGCCGGCAGCAAGGCCAGAATACTGCAGCGCAAGGCTCAGTTGGACGAAGCCGAACTGCAGCTCTCGTACACCAAAATCTATGCCCCCCGTGATGGCTATATCACCCGAAAATCAATCGAGAGCGGCGTAAATGTTCAGGCCGGACAGCCGCTGATGGCTCTCGTGCCTCTGCAGGATGCCTGGATTACGGCCAACTACAAAGAGCGCCAGATCACATATTTGAAATCTGGACAGAAAGTCGAGTTTTCAGTTGATGCCTACCCTGGTAAAATTTTTCAAGGTACGGTTGACAGCATCATGGCCGGTACTGGTGCCGCTTTTTCTCTGCTGCCGCCTGAAAACGCCACCGGCAACTATGTCAAAGTTGTCCAGCGTGTGCCGGTAAAGATAAACATCGACAAAAATTCCGATCCGGAACGGCTGCTGCGGGTCGGCATGAGCGTTGTTCCGGTCGTGTTGACCGGCAGAACCAGCGGTGACGTTATGAAGGAATTGAATCCGTTTTAAGAACTAAAACCAATTTGCTTCATGATTACTTCATGATTATCAGACATTAGAATTTATAATCTTGAGTAATCTTGAGGCTGAAATATGGTTTGGGTCTGACAACGGCTCAACGTATTCACGGATAAAGATATGTCGGAAGACAGAAACATAAATAAATGGCTGATTACCATTACCGTCATGCTCCCCGCCATCATGGAGATCATCGACACCTCGGTTGCCAATGTCGCGATGCCGCACATGCAGGGGAGCCTGAATGCCGGTACGGATGAAGTTACCTGGGTTTTGACCTCCTACCTCGTCGCCAACGCCGTGGTGCTGCCGATGACCGGCTGGCTGTCACGTGTGTTCGGTCGAAAACGTTTTCTGATGACCTGTATCGTGCTTTTCACGCTGGCATCGTTGCTCTGCGGCGCAGCGCCCAATCTGGCGATGCTGATTTTTTTCCGGGTTCTACAGGGAGCTGCGGGTGGCGCACTGATTCCTATCAGCCAGGCAATCCTGATGGAAACATTTCCGCCCAACCAGCGCGGTATGGCGATGGCTATCTTCGGCGTGGGGGCCATGTTCGGTCCGATCGTCGGCCCTGCTCTGGGGGGATGGATTACCGACAACATGAGTTGGCGCTGGATCTTCTACATCAACCTGCCGATTGGCATCATCGCCATGATCTTGTGCGCATTTTTCATTTTTGATCCGGACTATCTGCGCCAGAAGGGCAAGGCGATCCAGATCGATTACTGGGGGCTCTTTTTGCTGGTTGCCGGCATGGGATCACTTCAGGTCGTGCTGGACAAGGGGCAGCAGGAGGATTGGTTTAATTCGACTTTTATTATATTTTTCAGTTTCATCACAGTTGTTTCTCTGGTGGCATTGATTTGGGTCGAACTGAACCACGAACATCCGATCGTCAACCTGCGTCTGTTCAAGAATGTGTCATTCTCGGCCGGCAACCTGATCATGTTCGTTATCGGTTTTGCCCTCTACAGCTCAATCATGCTGATTCCGCTCTTTCTGCAGACCCTGATGGGGTATTCGGCTACCGATGCGGGTATGGTCATGGCTCCGGGAGGCATTGCGACACTCATCACCATGCCGCTGATCGGGGCCGCACTGGCCAAACGGGACGGGCGCAAAATAGTTTTTTTCGGGCTTCTGCTCGGGGCAACCTCCATGTTCATCATGCAGGGGCTTAACCTGCAGGGAGCCTTCTGGAACTATACCTGGCCCCGTATCGTCCTGGGTTTCGGGCTGGCGATGATCTTTGTGCCTCTTACTACTGTTACCCTGGCCTCAATCCCCCGAGAGGAAATGGGCAATGCTACCGGCCTGTTCAGCTTGCTCCGTAACATCGGAGGCAGTGTCGGCATCGCCATGGCGGCAACCCTGTTGACACGTTACCAGCAGTTTTACCAGACGACCCTTGTTGCCAACGTCAATCCGTACAATCCGGCATGGCAGATGCGCTTTGCGAGTTTGAAACAGGCTCTGATTGCCAAGGGTGTTGTCATGTCTCAAGCAGATACTACGGCGCTCGGCATGATGTACGGTAATGTTCGTAGGCAGGCTGGCGCTATGGCATTTAATCGCATCTTCTTTATCATCGGCCTGGCCTTCCTGGTCATCATTCCGCTGCTGTTTCTGCTTAAGCGCCCTTCACACGTAGAAGGGGGTGGAATGGGGCATTAGAACATGCCGGGCGAAGTGAAAGCTTCGAGCAAAAACCTGACCGGAAGTTCCCATTGCTGTTGACAATTAAGGGTTGTCTGTGTAAATGTAAGCAACTTTAATTTAAAGGGAATTCATGCTTAACCTGCTTTTTATATCAGACAGTCCAAAGGCTGAATACATCAAAGGTGTTCTTCAGCCCGTTCTCAAGGTTATTATTGATGTTGTGACTGACTTTGATCATGGCTTGAAGGATGTGTTTGAAAAACGTCCTGCGACTATATGTATTCAGGATCAAATCGGCGGAGTTACCGGTGAGAGCGTTGCCAGACACATCCAGATGCTTCTTGGAAAAAGTGCACCGACATTTATTCTACTTTATGCAGGCAACGACAAACCGAAAACGATCAAGGGACTCTATGAGCATTTTATTGATTTGAGTCAGCCTGATAATGTACTTGCAGAAGATATAATAAACACGCTCAAATCGCTTCTTGGTGATCAGTGGGAAAAAATTTATATTCAGCCCAAACTGTCACCAGCCGCTGTGAGGTCATCAGTTGCCGTTCCTGAAGCATCCCGTGAAGTTGCCGACAAATTAGTTGATGATTTTTTATCAGATCTTGAAGCGTCCGGCTCTTCATTTGTAGACGAGCCACCTCTTGTTACCCCCCCGGATTATGTCCCGAAGGTATCATTAAACGTTGTACCATCTGAAACTACAAGTGAACCGGATGTTGTTCCCGGAACAGTTGAATCCGACAGAGTCCGGGCTATTAGCAATGATCTGGCTGAAATTCTTCTGGCGGAAACGGAAAAGTCCGATTGGAGTGACAGCTCAACTGCGGAATCTCCTGCAATAGATGCAGATTTGTCTGTGTCGCCTGTTCTGTCTGGAACTTCTCCAGCTGGAACTCTAGTGGCCAAGTCTTCAGTTTCCGCTCCCGGAATAACGGTTGCAAAGGCTCCTTCAGCACCTCTGGTATCTCCAGTCGCTGCATTTCGTATCAGCCAGAAACCGCTTCAGACTGAAGATGACATTCCCGAGGACCTGCTTCTGGCAATTGAAAAGAACTACCGTTCAGAGTCCAATCTTCTGCGACGAAGTGTTGTTATGGTATTAGTATGTGTCGTCTGCGCTGCCGGAGCCTGGTATTTTGTCAAACAAAACCCGCTGATGGTAAGCTTGTTGAAGAAGCGGTTTATCTCCTCGTCAGTGGCAAATCAACCAACGGTAACTCTTCCTGTCGTGGTCCCGGTACAAAAACCGGTGAACCCGGCTCCGCTGCCTGTCGTGACCCCGGTACTCCCAGCTTTTATCCCGAAAGAAGGCCATGACAGTTCATATGCGGTAAAAAATCCGGGGTGGGAGCGTTATGTCGGTAAATTCAATGAATTCAGAGTATTCAGCTCATTAAACAGCATAAAGGCGTTGCAGGTGCTGGCCGTTGAAGATGTGCCAGTTTCAGAATCGTTGATTAAATCAATTTTGCAGTATTTGGTCGGAAGCCCGGAATACCAGATAACCTCTCGAAACAAGAAATCAGGAGTGAGTGTCGAGAATGGCAGAATGAAGAATAAGGGTGAAATTGTTATCTACAGAAAAAACGGGGTTGTGAAAGCCTTTGTAGTGTCAGTTAATTAGTGTATTTATTTGAAAGCTATCGGTATATTTATAGCCTTTGCGGAGACAAGATGCCCCTCTATTTAAGGCTCTTCAGCTAAATATGTGCAAGCATAGTGGTTCGGGTAGTTTCCCAAGTGTATGATATAAAGCTGTTTTTAAGCATTCAGGAGATTTGAATCCATATGCTTTTCTGATAGTCAGTTTCGCTTTCAGATTTAGA
>JANYBN010000087.1 GCA_025360785.1 Geobacter sp. | reverse complement strand
GGGGACGACAAAGGGGACGGATTTATTTTATCTCTTTTCTCGGTAGACCCGGCCCTCTAAATTCAACTCGTCTGTCTATTTTCTGCTCAATCTCATCCACAAATCTTTTACTTCCGGTCAGCTGCCCCCGTTGAAGTGACTGACAATCAGGAATGCCAACTTTACTTCTATAACTCGACCAGCAGTATTCCAAAAGATCTGCACAAAAGCTGCTCAAACAGGATTATATCTATCTGTCCCCTCATTTGCTGATGTATTTCTGGCAATATGAAATAGTACTTTCTACCCCTTCAAGCAAATGCGGCGTCAACGCAAGCACCTTGCCGAATATATCGTGAATCGCTTCAGGGAGATATTCATGAGCAATATCGTTTCTGACCATACGAATTTCGATAAATATGTCACTACTGGCAATCAGTTCTTTCTTTTCCGCCCGGTTTATCCTGTCTCTGATGGTGCCGCTGCTATCCAAATCCAGTTCATCCACCAGCCGGAAAACCTTCTGGATCAGGATGTCGCTTAACCGTGCGAATCTGCCGGTGAAAGATTCAAAGCTTTCAAGCTCCTCCGGTTCATAGACTTCCTTGATGCCAATAGCTCTACATTTGTTAAATGAATAAAACAGAACTTCCCTGGCATCATTGAGTATCTTAAGCTCTTGCGACAGAAGTAACCGCATTTGGTTGGTCATAACTCCACCCCTCCCTCAAGCGCCAGCTTCACAAAAGGATCTGAATCATCTGCTGCTAAGACAAGATCTATTTTCTGTTCACCGATAAGCTCGTATAATTTCATTTTGATAGCTCTTTTATCGTCGCTGGTCAACCGGGTTGATATGACAAGGAGATCAATGTCGCCACCTTTTTTGCTGTCATCAACACGCGAACCAAACAGATATACTTGGGCACTTTGGTCAAGGCCTTTCACCGTGGATACAATTGCCTTTTGCTCATACTCCTTAAGTCTCATATTTGGTTTCCTGTTTCCGGTTCGGCAAGAGGGAATTAGGGACACTCCCCATATTTCTACGCTTTTCCTGTCCCCACCGCCTCGTTCACCTGCAACATACAATCATGTCACCCTTTGCTTCCATCACTCCAACAATCTGCTCCGTCAACGGGCCTTCACACGTTAAGAAACGTTTCCGCATCAATTCCTGCCTGCTTCAAAATCGCCCGCAACGTACCTTCCGGCATATCTCCGGGATGATTCGGCAACGTTGTGTAGCGGTCAGTTATCGGGTTATACCAGATTTCATGACTCCCAGCGGCCTGCCGATCAAAGACAAAACCTGCCTTTCTGAGACGTTTGGCTACATCGCAATATCTGAACCCAGAAAGTCACCCAATCTTCAGTTTGCAAAAACCAGAGGCATGTCAAAACGCTTAGCAATCGGTCGGAGTTTTGTGACATGTTTCCGCTCTGTTTGAGCCTCAATCAGGCGGCGGGCAACGTCCCTGGCAATCTCCATGGTTTCAGCCACAGTTCGCCCCTGGGCTACAAGACCCTGAATATCATCGGATGTGGCAATGTAGTAACCTTCCGGCAATTTTTCAATGTGCAGATTTATGATGCGTTCCATAGAAAACTCCTTGCAAAGCGAAAAAGGAACGGAATTGGAAAAGGGGACGGATTTATTTTATCTCTTTCCTCGGTCGACACTGCCCTCTAAATTCCACTCGTCTTTCTATTTTCTGCTCAATCTCATCCACAAATCTTTTACTTCCGGTCAACTGACATGCGCTGTCAATAGTGGACACCATACCTATGGTCATGCTGCCTTAATTTCTTTGTAGTAGTTTTTCTCGAAAGCTATTGGTGAAAGATAGCCCAGTCGCTTTTGCCGTCTCTGCCAATTATAGAATATTTCAATGTACTCTCTGATTTCCTGAATCGCTTCCTGCCGAGTCCGGTAATGTTGATGATGAACCAGTTCGTTTTTCAAAGTTCCCCAGAAACTTTCCATCGGCTACGCCATAGCGCTCGGGATCTTGCACATGGTAGGCAAAGACGCTGGCACCCTGCTCACGTTGACAGGCGTTGGCCAAAAGGTGATGAAAGTCGTGCCCGTAGAAGATGTTGTCTCCCAAGACTAACACGCAACGGTCCTGCCCGATGAAGTCCTCACCAATGATAAAAGCCTGTGCCAGACCATCCGGGCTGGGCTGAATTGCGTACTGCAGGCTAAGTCCCCATTGGCTGCCATCGCCGAGCAGTTGTTCAAAGCGGGGTGTATCTTGAGGAGTGGAAATAACAAGGATATCGCGTATCCCGGCCAGCATGAGGGTGCTGAGCGGATAGTAGATCATCGGCTTGTCGAAAACCGGCAAGAGCTGTTTGGAAACAGCCAAAGTAGCGGGATGCAGACGTGAGCCGGTTCCTCCGGCGAGAATGATACCTTTTATAGCCATATACTACCGTCCAATCTTTTCAAGTTAGCAGGCTCCAACAACAGTCGCTACCACTACTCCACGAACAACTTGATACAACTGCGATACTATAAAACAAAACAACCACCAAGGAAATCCCTAAGTGGCTGTTTTTATTGGTCGGTGCGACAAGATTTGAACTTGCGACCACTAGACCCCCAGTCTAGTGCGCTACCAGGCTGCGCTACGCACCGATAATAACATTTTCAACTACTTACCAGCCAAACAATCTCTTTTTCTGCATCATATAGTTGTGTGCCGGACCTGCTTTTAGAGTCTAAATATTTACTTTCAAAGTCAGCTGGACAGAAGATTGGCAGGGGTACCTGGATTCGAACCAAGAGATGACGGCGTCAGAGGCCGTTGCCTTACCGTTTGGCTATACCCCTGTAGTAAAGAGCACTCTTTGTAACAAATCAGGCACCCGACGTCAAGACATTTCAGCATACTTTTTTAATCTCTCGCTGCCTGAGCTCCAGCTTCCATCGCTATTAAGTTGGCAGGAATCAACTTATGATTGCGCTCCGGAAGGGCTTTTTTCAGCGCCGCTGCCAACGACTCGCTCTTCAATGCACGTGATTTTTCTATATACGCCCCGCAGGCCACCATGTTGACCATCCGCACATCACCCATTTCAAGGGCGATTTGATTCATCGGCACCAGAACGACATCTATTCCAGGCAAATCAATGCCACCGGTATCTACCAAACTGGAATTAACGATGCAGATCCCGCCCTGCTTGACTTTGGCAGCATATTTGTCGAACGAGAGCTGATTGAGAAGAACCGAAACCGAGGGATTCCCTACCACAGGGGAACCGGTATCACCGTCGGCAAAAACTACCGTGCACATGGCCGCCCCACCCCGTTTTTCAACTCCGTAGGCCGGAAAGAACGAGACATTTTTCCCTTCGTGAATGGCGGCATATGAAAGCAGATTACCGGCCAGCAGCACACCCTGCCCGCCGTAACCGGCAAAAAAAACATCGTAGCGCATGATTATCTCCAGGCCTACAGATTTGCAGTATTTTTATAAACACCGAGCGGGAAGTAAGGGATCAATTCATCGGTCACCCGCTGGTTGGCATCAAGGGGATTCATACCCCAGTTGGTCGGACAGGCAGAGAGAGCTTCAATAAAGGAGAACCCCTTTTTCTCAACCTGGTAACGAAAGGCCGTTTTGATCATTTTCCTGGCCTGGATAACGTTCTTGGGACTGTTGAGCGCCACCCGCGCTGAAAAGGCAACCCCGTCGAGATTGGAGAGCAGCTCCGCCATCTTGAACGGCGCCCCGTCTTTCCTGACATCGCGACCATAGGGGGAAGTGGAGGTTTTCTGCCCCGGCAAGGTGGTGGGCGCCATCTGTCCACCGGTCATGCCATAGGTTGTATTGTTGACAAAGATGACAGTGATGTCCTCGCCACGATTGGCGGCATGAATAATCTCGGACATGCCGATGGCAGCCAGGTCACCATCCCCCTGATAGGTAAAAACGATCCGGTCGGGACGGGCACGCTTGGCCCCGGTGGCAACGGCCGGAGCGCGGCCGTGGGGAGATTCGATCACGTCGATATCGAAATAGCCATAGAGAAAAACCGAGCAGCCGACTGAAGCGACACCTATCGTCCGGCTGCGGATGCCGAACTCGTCCAACGCTTCGGCGACCAGACGGTGAACCGAGCCATGATGACAGCCGGGACAGAAGTGAGTCGATACATCTTTAAGGCTTTCAGGCCTGGTAAATACCTGTTTCATGATTTATATCCTCAACTGTTCAGGAACATGCCTGATAGTTTTTCTTGATCTGTTCGAAAAGTTCTTCCGGCGTCGGCAATGACCCCGCACCGGGAGGCCGGCCATAGAAGGCGACTTCCGCATCACGTGCCACGGAAAGGCGTACGTCATCGATCATCTGGCCGGTGGAGAGTTCTATATCCAGAAAAAGTTTACACCGTTCGGAAATGGCAGCGTAGGCTTTTTTGGGGAACGGAAACAAAGTGATCGGCCGCATTAACCCGACCTTCATACCGGCCTCGCGAGCCATGGAAATGGCGGTCTTGGCGATTCTGGAGGTTGAGCCGAAAGCGGTCACGATCAGCTCAGCATCGGCTGTCTGAACCTCCTCCCAGCGGCTCTCCTTGTCAGCCAACTCCTGATAGCGGGCCTGCATCTTCCAGTGGAAGGCCTCCATCTCGCCATCTCCAAGATAAAGCGACTTGACCACATTCTGGGGAGTTCCCTCGGCCCGGCCACGTACAACCCATTCTTTAGGCGGCAATACCGTCTTCGGACGGGAGTTGGGGGTCACCGATTCCTTCATCTGGCCGATAACGGAATCAGCCAGCACCATCGCCGGCATACGATAGATATCAGACAGGTCGAATGCCAGCATGGTCAGGTCATATATCTCCTGCACGGAGGCCGGAGCCAGCACGATAATCCGATATCCGCCATGCCCGCCGCCACGCGTGGCCTGAAAATAATCAGCCTGAGAAGCGTCTATGCCGCCCAGGCCGGGGCCGGCCCGCATGATGTCTATGATTACGCCTGGAAGCTCCGATCCGGCCATATACGAAATCCCCTCTTGTTTGAGGGATATGCCGGGGCCGGAGGATGAAGTCATGGCACGCACTCCGGTGGCCGAAGCCCCCAGCAGCATGTTAATTGCGCCGATCTCACTTTCTGCCTGAATAAATTCACCCCCCAGACCGGGGAGTTCGCGTGACAGATATTCAGGAATGTCGCTCTGCGGAGTAATCGGATAGCCGAAATAGCAGCGGCAACCGGCTTCAAGCGCCGCCATCGCAACCGCTTCATTTCCTTTGACAAATATTTTTTCAGCTGCGGTAGTTTGCATTAACGTCACTCCTTAAACACCGTGATGGCAACATCCGGGCACATCTCAGCGCACAACATGCAGCCGGTGCATTTCTCAGGGCCGGTAAAAATCGCTACGGTGTATCCCATGCTGTTCGGGTTCTCACTCATACTGACCAGTTTCTTCGGACAAGCTATGGTGCAGAGTCCGCACCCCTTGCAGCGTGTTTCATCAATTATTATATACGACATCGACGTTCATCCTTTAGTTGATGTTGCTCAGATTTCAGATCATTCTTTGTACCAGATAGAAAACTTGTGCGTCAAGCTTCAAGCGAATTGCCATCACCAACAAGAAAACAGGTATCCCCACACACATGAGGGAATACCTGTTTTGAGTATATCGAACCAGGAAGATGGCTATTCCGGACGTTTTACATAGCCGGCACAACTCCCGGCAAGGCATTCCTTGATAGAGTCCAGCATCTCCTGTTCATTGGTGAAACCGGCCGCTGCCTTGACATTTATGGCCAGAGGCAACAGCCCCTGCAACATTAACCGCAGGTTACCACACCCTTCTCCTCCTCCAAACGTCTCCTGCAACTTACGGTTGAGTCCCTTGCCGATCGTAAACCCTACCAACTGTTCCATCCGCCATGCGACGGCGGGACAATCCTCCGACGGATGACGGATGAAATTAACCCGTGCTGCGTTTATCTTCAATGATTCATAGTCCACCAGCACTTCCATCCGGACATCATGAAAGCGATCCTTGAGCTGTGCCGTCAACAGAATCTGATCGTCATCGCCCTTAAGAACGTGATAGCAGATATCCCGCTGGAAATCCTCCATGGTATTTAATTGCACCAAAATTCACCCCTTCTTCACCATTGGAACAAAAATCTGCTCCGGATCAAGCACTTCATGGATAATGTGCAGCTCTTCTCTGTTGGGGGGAAGAGTTTCTCCGTTGACGCGGGAAATGTCAAGATCGAAGTAACACATCTCTTTGATTTCATCAGGGGTTTTGCCAGGGTGGCAGGTATCCAGGTAAATCTTGCCGCTCTGTTCGTCAAAGCGGAATACCCCGGCCGTGCTGATGACCGCCGACGGGCCGCCGCGATAGGCTGAGCCATACAATTCCCGCCGATGCACGAATTCGCCCCCCGGCCATTTTTTAACCCGCCAGCCGGGACTGGTGATGTAGCTGACATTGGGGGTAAAACGGCGCTTTTCGTGAGCCATGATGAAGACCGTCCGCTTCGCAAACGAGTTGATGTCCGGGTTGCCACCGCTGCCGGTCAGACGCAGTTCCGGATTGAGATAATCTCCAATGCAGGTGGTGTTGACGTTGCCGTACTCATCGACCTCGGCGCCGCCCAGAAAACCAAGATCGACATAGCCGCGCTGGGCGATGCTGAAAGCGTCGTACAGACCGGACGAGCGGGATGCACCCATCTCGCAGCGCGCATCACCGACCGAAGTCGGAATTTCAGGGGGGCGGCCATCCAGCGTGCCGGCCTCGAAGATCAGCTTGAGGTTGGGAGCGTGGGTCTTCTGAGCCAGCATGATCGCCACCATCGGCAGACCGGTACCGGCAAAAACAACCTCGTTGTCCTGCACTTCGCGGGCAGCGGCACAACACATCAGATCGGCCAGGCCGTACTCTTCAGGAGACGCATATTCAGTAGCCATAGTCACTTACCCCCCTTCTCACGAACACTGTAATTGAGCGCGGTATTGGCCTTAAGCTTCAGCATGCGCGACCATCCCAGCTTTTCCAGATAGCTCATATGATCCTGCCCATGGATCCACTCTTTGGCAAAGTCGTCAAAACCTTCCTGAGTGCGGGTACGGCCGTAGAAATCCTTGAGAAACGCGCCGTCAACGTCGTAACGTCCGAACATGCCGGTCGGATGTGCGCCGAACGGACATTCCAGGATATGATCAACCTCGAAGCTGGCGATGGTGTTCTGATCGGCATTGCGGCGCAGATACTCCTCCGGCACGATCTCCTCGGCCATGACGATCGTGATGTCAGCCGCCCTGGCCACTTCAGGGTCGGAGTAAAACTGGCCGTTTACCCGCACCGTCCCTTCCTCTCCAACCTGCTGCACACATAGTATCGCAACATCGACCTTGGCTGCCGGAATCAGCACCTGAGAGCCCGCTCCGAAGAAGGGGTCTTCGGTAAACTGGTATTTATGTTTGGCGATGCGTTTACCGTCGCGCAGACCGGCCCGGCCGAGCATATCGTATTCCGGGTTATGAATATCGGTACCTAGCGAGGTCTGTGTGACCGCATAGGGCGACCCGTTGGCAGCGGCGGCGAAACGGAACATCATCTCGGCATGGCTGTAATCCTCGACGATGATCTCCTTGTTACCGACCTTGCGCGAGACGTTGGCTCCGTACTTGCCGTACAGTTCATGGCCGACCCAGCATGATTCCCAGATATCGACGCACCCCGCCCCGACCAGAAATTCGGTATGGGAGCCGCCGTTTACCTCGATCAGATGCAGGTTCTTCTTATGCTGACGAATCAGCTCAAAGACTATGGCCATCGGCCTGCGCCAGATGGTGAACCCGGAGAAGGTGAGACTGGAGCCGTCCGTGATAATTTCGGCGGCTTGCTGCAGGGTAATCCGTTTACTGATACTCATGCCTGCCTCCTCGTCAACTGATGTTTTTCAGAATCTCACGCGATATGATCAGACGTTGAATCTCGTTGGTACCTTCATAAATGGACGTAATACGGGCATCTCTGGCATAGCGTTCCACTGGGAAATCCTGGGTATAGCCGTACCCCCCCAGCATCTGGAGCGCACTGTAGCAGGCTTTGTTAGCAGCTTCGGTGGCGAACATTTTGGCCATGGAGGCCTCTTTGGCAAAGGACCTGCCGAATTCCTTGCGGCAGGCGGCGCTCATCAGCAGCAGCCGGGCCGCCTCCAGCTCGGTGTAGGCGTCGGCGATCATCCATTGAATCGCCTGGAAGTTACTGAGCTTCTGCCCAAACTGACTCCGCTCGGTGACATAGCGGGTCGCATAATCCATCGCCGCCAGCCCGACGCCCAACCCCAGCGAACCGATGCCGATCCGGCCACCAGCCAGCTCTCCGGCGGCGATCCGGAACCCGTCGTTCCGCTTCCCCATCAGGGCCGACTTGGGGATACGGCAATCGTCGAAGATCACCTCGTTGGTGGCGGACGCATGCTGCCCCATCTTCTTCTCTTCCTTGCCGATGATCAGCCCTTTCGTTCCCGCCTCCACCAGAAAGCAACTGATTCCCTTCCCCTTCGGCGCTTCCTTGTCGGTCACTGCCCAGACCACGAAGACCCCGGCGTAGGGGGCGCTGGTGATGAAGATTTTGGCGCCGTTCAGCACCCAGCTGTCGCCGTCGTCAACGGCCTGGGTACACATCCCGGCCGGATCGGAACCAGCGCCGGTTTCGGTCAGGGCAAAGCCCCCTGCAGAAAATTCGCCGGAACATATTTTAGGAATGTAGGCGTTGCGCTGTTCCTCGGAGCCGACCGCCTGGATCACCTCTGCCACCATGTTGTTGACGGAGACGGTCACCGCCGTTGAGGCGCATGCCCGCGCGATCTCGGTGACGGCAAGACTGAAGGAGACCACCCCGGTCTCGGAACCGCCATATTCACCCTTGACATTCAGCCCCATGAAGCCGAGTTCGGCCAGTTTTTTCAAATTTGCCAGCAGCGGCGACCGGTCACCGCCCTGGTCAAGCGCCGCAGCCGCCGGCTCCAGCTCTACCCTGGCAAAATCACGGGCGGTATCCTGAATCAGTTTTTGCTCTTCGGTAAGATCAAGAAACATCTGCGACCTCCAGGTAATTGGATATTAACGCGCCACCCTCGCCGTCAACGCCGGCACAAACTGCATGACGTCTGCCACGACCAGTACATCGGCGATTTCTCCAATCGGCGCATCCTTGTCCTTGTTGATCGCGATGATGAAATCAGACTTCTTCATCCCGGCCAGATGCTGAATCGCGCCACTGATACCGCAGGCAACGTACAGCTTCGGAGAGACAGTCTGACCGGTGGTGCCGACCTGATGGCTGTGGCTGACCCATTCGGCGTCTACTACCGGTCGGCTGGCGCCCATTTCCCCTCCCAGCGCCTTGGCAAGAGCAGCAATAACCGGAATATTGTCCTTCTTGCCGACGCCGCGTCCGGCCGAGACGATAACTTCGGCTTTGGCGAGGTCAACATCCTTCTTTTCTGCAGCTTCGTAGCCGATGAATTCCAGTGCGCCGCCGTCAGTAGCGCTCAGTTTCCTGATTTCCGGTGAGCCGCCCGGCTGCAGGACCGGAAACGCACCGGCCTGAATCGTCAGCACCGCTTGTGCGGTTGCCGGTTTAACGGTGCGCCTCATTTTCCCGTTGCAGCAGCCGACTTCAAAGCCGCCGTCCACGATGGCGACGATCTCCGAAACCTGCGCGATCCTGAGCGAAGCTGCAACCCGCGGTGCCAGATCCCAGCCGTAGGAGGAATGGAGAAAAACGATGTAGTCAGGGCTTTCCTTCTGCACCGCTTCCAGGATCAGCTTCTTGTGCAGGCCAGGGTTATATTCGCCGCAGGCTGCCACATCGGCCAGATAGAGGGTGCCGGAGTATACGGGGAGTTGGTTTTCGCTCCCGACCAGCAGCATGGCGGTTTCGGCACCCAGCTGGTTTGCAAAGCCGAGCAGTTCGCAGGTCGATTCGAGCAGTTTTCCTTCACGGTATTCGCCTATCAAAAGCGTTTTCATAGTTGTCTCCTATCTCAGTACCGCAGTTTTGTCTTTAAGTATCGCTATCACCTTATCAACCAGATCACTCACATCCCCTTCGAGGACGATTCCGCCACCTTTTTTGGCCGGCGGGTGGAAGCTGGCTGTGGTTGCAAGAGCTTCTTCCCTTAGCAGTTCTACGACCGGTATGGCGGTGATCTCTTTCTTCTTGGCCTTCATGATATTGGGGAGAGTCGGGTAGCGCGGGACGTTGAGACCGAGCTGGCAGGTGACCAGAGCGGGGGTTTTCAGCTTGACGACACCTTTGATACCACCCTCCAGTTCCCGTTTGGCGGTGATAGTGCCGTTGTCGTAGTCGAAACTGACTATGGTGGTAGTGCAGGCCAGCCCCAGCTGTTCCGCTATCGTGACGCCGACCTGAGCAGAGCCGCGGTCCTGCGACTGCATGCCGGTGAAGATGACATCAAATCCTTTGTCTTTGGCGTAGGCGGCAATAATCGAGGCGATCTGCCACGGATCTTTGCCTGATGCGGCCGGGTCCTGGATGTGGGCGGCGTTATCGCACCCCATGGCGAGGGCTTTTTTGAGCGCCTCGACAACGCGGTCGGGACCGATGGAGAGTACGGTCAGTTCGGTGCCCTCCCCCAGCTTTTCGCGTAACTGCACCGCCTGTTCCACGGCGTATTCATCATATTCATTCATACGGAAGGCGAGGTCGGTTTCGTTGTACCAGACTCCGGCCGCGTCGGGTTTGAAGCGGGATTCCAGGTCAGGGACCTGTTTAATGCAGACGAGCAGTTTCATATGAATTACCTCCGTAAAAATCTTTTTTTGTCCACTAAAAGCACGAAACACACGAAAGAAAGACAAACTTAATTCTGATTCTTTGGTTTTCAAACTTCATGTTTTTTGTTTTTTAAATTTGTTTTCGGAATTTTCGTGTATTTCGTGGACAAATTTTAGTTTTTAAACCGCTATACGTTCAGCCACAATCTCGGCCAGATCCCTGACCTGCAGCTGACCTTCCGCTCCGCCGGTTTTGATGCCGTCCTCGAACATGGTCAGACAGAAGGGGCAGTTGGAGACCAGCAGCGGCGCGCCGGTTTCGACCGCCATCTTGATTCTGACTTCGCTGATCTTGCTCCCCAGTTTCTCCTCGGCAATAATGCGGCCACCGCCGGCGCTGCAGCAGAAGCTGTCGTAGCCGTTCTTTTCCATTTCAGTGATCGATCCGCCGGCTTGCGTGAGGATACTGCGCGGCTGTTCGATGATGTCCATGTAGCGTCCAAGATAGCAGGAGTCGTGATAGGTGTAGCTGAACGGTTCCGACGTCAGCTTGAGCCGGTCGGAGTTCAGCAGCGTATTGATATAGGTGCTGTAGTGTTCGACCGGAATATCCATGCCAAGGTCTTTGTAGTCACGTGACAGCGTATTGAAACAGTGCGGACAGGTGGTGACGATTTGTTTGACGTTGTATGCCTTGATCAGTTCAATGTTTTCGGTCGCTGTCATTTGGTAGAGGTATTCGTTACCCAGTTTCCTGACCGGTTCGCCGCAGCATTTTTCTTCTTTGCCGAGGATGCCGACTTTTACACCGGCGGCGTTACAGATCTTTATGAAGTTCCGGGCGATCGCCTGGTTGCGCTTGTCGAAAGAGGCGTAACAACCGACGAAGTAAAGGATATCGACATCGCTGTCCTGTTCCATTACGGATATCTGCAGACCATCCGCCCAGTCGCCGCGGGCGGCATAGGCGAGGCCGAACGGGTTGCCGTTGACTTCGATGTTGCTGACGGCAGTGCGGACTTCGTCACCGGGGAAGGCGCCTTCCATGAGCGTCAGGTTGCGTCTCATCTCGATGATTTTGTTGACGTGTTCGATGTTGGCCGGGCAGACATCCTGGCAGGCGCGGCAGGTAGTGCAGGACCAGAGGGCATCCTGACTGATCGTTTCGATCAGGCTGCCTGTCGGATCGCCTTCGGCCAGTTCACCGATCTGCTTGATGATCTTCATCGGCGAGAGCGGTTTGTCGGTCGTGGATGCAGGGCAGCGGTCCTGACACCGTTTGCAGGAGGTGCAGGCATCTGCGTCGAAGATGTCTTTCCAGGTCAGGTCACTGATGGTGGCGGCGCCGAACTGTTCGACACTTTCGTCTTCGAGATTGATGGTGGCTATGGTACCTTTTGGTTCAAGCGGCGCCAGAAAAGCGTTGGCGCTGGTGGTAAAGATATGGCGCAGCTTGGTGTAGGGGATGGCGCAGAAGAAGCCGAGTACCAATGCCAAGTGGAACCACCAGAGGATTTTGTGGGTGACGAGCAGGGTGCCCGGGGTCAGTGTTGTAAAGAGCTGCCCTGCCAGCAGACCGCCGGGCGAAAAACGTGCCAGCCCCGGGTTCTGCTGCAGTTCGGTGGCGGCCATGCGGGCGCCTTCGATCAGGAACCCTGTGATCAGAATCGCGAAGAGGAGTTGCAGGATGATGTAGTCGTCCTTGACTATTTCAAGCCCTTTGGGCTGAATCACGAATCTGCGGATAAAGAAGCCGGCCAGCATGACTAGCGCAAGGATACCGGCAAGGTCCAGTGTCAGCGAGAACGCCTTGTAAAATTCGCCGGAAAGGAGATTGATCTGCAGAAGCGGGGTAAAGAAGTCGGCCTGAAACATGACCAGCATCGTACCGGCAAAGAGGACCAGGAAACTCCAGAAGAAGATCGAATGGAATACACCGCCGTCAGTGACGCGGTAGATTTTTGCCTGACTGAATACTTCGGCCAGCATCCGCTTGACCCGCTCGTCGTAACGGTCGAAACGGTCAAGCGCTTTGCCCTGACGCCAGATCGGCAGACGCTGCCGGAATCCCCAGACCATGACGCCAAAGGCGGCAAAGGCCAGAATGTACATCGGAATGACAACGCCGTGGCCGATGTTCCAGTAAATTTCGCGGGTAGCTTCCATAGTTAAATCCTCGGTTCGGGCGGCCACATGGGGCCGCCCCTACAAAAAAAATATATCCTGCGTAGGGGCACCCCCACGTGGGTGCCCGTATTTATGTTACGACAGCAACAGCTTGGAAATAACGACCCTCTGCACCTCATTGGTGCCTTCGTAGATTTCTGTGATCTTGGCGTCGCGGTACATCCGCTCCACTTCGTAATCGACGATATACCCGTAACCGCCATGAATCTGAATCGCTTCCTTGGTTACAAAGGTTGCGGTTTCGGAGGCGTGCATTTTGCACATGGCTGATTCCATCGTATAGTTCTTCTTGTTATCCTTCAGCCAGGCGGCCCTATAGACCAGAAGCTTGCTGGTTTCGATGCTGGTCCACATGTCGGCCAGTTTGAACTGGATGGCCTGGAACTCGCTGATCGCCTGCCCAAACTGCTTGCGCTCCTTGGAATAGGCCAGCGCCCTTTCAAAGGCGCCTTCAGCGATGCCGAGGGCCTGCGAGGCAATGCCGATTCGTCCGCCGTTCAGGGTATCCATGGCAACGTTGAAACCTTTCCCCTCTTGGCCGAGCAGGTTCTCAACCGGTACGCGCAGGTTGTCAAAAGCGAAGGCGGTGGTGTAGCTGCCGCGGATGCCCATCTTGTTTTCGTTTTTGAGGATGGTGACGCCGGGTGAACTCAGATCGACGATAAAGGCGGTGATGCCTTTGTGCTTCAGGCTGCGGTCATAGGAGGCGAGCAGGACGCCGGTGCCGAGATAGCCGCCGTTGGTGATGAAGGTTTTGCTGCCGTTGATGACGGAATGATCACCGTCACGCGTGTAGGTGGTGGCGGTGCCGCCGGCATCGCTGCCGGCGTCCGGTTCTGTCAGCAGGAAGCAGCCGATTTTCTCGCCGGTATTGAGTGCCGGCAGCCATTTCTTTTTCTGCTCTTCGGTGCCGAAGGTGTAGATCGGGCCGCTGGCAAGGGAGGTGTGCGCCGAGATCAGGACGCCGCTGGAGCCGCACGCTTTTGAGACTTCTTCAACGACAATGGCGTAGGACAGCATGTCAAGCCCTGCCCCGCCATATTCTTCCGGCAGATAACTCCCGAGCAGGCCCATTTCAGACATTTTTGTAACTAAGGAATCGGGAATCATATGATCTTCGTCGATTTTCATCGCGATCGGCTTGATTTCTTTCTCGACGAAGTCACGTACCGCAGACTGCAACACTTTGTGATCCTGGCTCAGTTCGAAATTCATAGTTAGTCCCCTTCTGTAGTTGAGTTTATTCTTAAACGGCATTTACTCACGCGACGACGCAACGAACGCGACGTTTTAAATCCAGGAATTAATCTTTTATTTAGAAGCTTCGTTGCGTCGTAGCGTTCGTTGCGTGAAATCGCTTTTCCGGGTTTACTTCCCTTTGAAATCAGCCGTGCGCTTTTCGAGAAACGCTCCCATTCCTTCGCGCTGGTCGCCGGTGGCAAACAATACGCCGAACAGTGATGCCTCGTAGCGGAAGCCATCTTCTTTGGTCATATTGAGGCCGTTGACTATGGCATCCTTGGCATAAGCCACACTTAGCGGACCTTTGCCGGCGATTTCCCGTGCAGTTTCAAGCGCTTTTGACAGCAACTCTTCCGGGGCGAACAGTTCGTTTACAATGCCCCATTGTAAAGCTTTTGCAGCGTTTATGACACGCCCGGAAAACACTAGTTCGTTGGCCTTGTTCGGGCCGATCAGACGCGCCAGGTTCTGGGTACCGCCGAATCCGGGGATAACACCCAGGCCGACCTCGGGAAACCCGAATTTGGCTTTTTCGGAGGCATAGATGAAGTCGCAGGCGAGCGCCAGTTCCAGACCGCCCCCAAGCGCATAACCGTTAACTGCGGCAATGACCGGCTTACGCATCCTGCTTATCAGAAGGATCAGACGTTGCCCACGGCGGGCAAATTCATGGGCTTCAAAAGAGGTCAGCTCTGACATCTCTTTGATATCAGCCCCGGCAACAAAAGCTTTTTCACCCGCGCCGGTCAGGACAACCGCCTTGACCGCGGCATCCAGGTCGAGCTCGAAGAGAGCACATTCCAGTTCCGCTATCACCGCACTGTTAAGAGCGTTCAGCGCCTCACGGCGGTTGATCGTCAGGGTCGTTATGCCCTCGTTAGTTTCGATCAGCAAATTTTTGTATTCCATATTTTTTCTCCTTAACCGGACAAATCAGAATCAAAATATTTTGTTTCACGCGACGACGCAACGAAAGGCTTTTAAACAAAATTCTTGGTTCATGGTTTTAAGCGTTGCGTCGTCGCGTGAGAAATGCTTTTTTTGAACTCTTTTTTAACAAACTGGAGGACTAATACGTGTAAAACCCTCTTCCTGATTTGCGCCCCATATACCCTGCATTCACCATCTTGACGAGCAGCGGGCAGGGACGGTATTTGGGATCCTTGAAACCGTCATAGAGAACATTTGCAATCGCCAGCACCGTATCGAGTCCGATGAAGTCAGCCAGAGTCAGCGGCCCCATCGGCTGGTTGGTGCCGAGCTTCATTCCCTTGTCGATATCCTCGGCTGAAGCAACACCCTCATAGAGGGCAAAAATCGCTTCATTGATCATCGGGATCAAAACTCGGTTGACGATAAAGCCGGGGTAATCCTGAGAAACCGCCATCTCTTTCTCCAGTTTACCGACCAGTTCCGAAATCAGCCTGAAGGTGGCGTCACTGGTAGAATGACCACGTATGATCTCAACCAGCTTCATGACCGGCACCGGGTTCATGAAATGCATGCCTATCACCTTGTCCGGTCGTTTGGTCACCGATGCTATCTTGGTGATCGGGATGGAAGAGGTGTTGGAGGCGAGGATGGCGCTGGGTTGCACAATGTCGTCCAGTTTGCGAAAGATATCCAGTTTGAGAGGTTCATGCTCGGTGACCGCCTCAATGGCAAATTCCACATTCACCAGGTCTGTCATGTTCTTCGTGGTCATGATCCGCCCCACGGTCTCCCCGACCAGTGACTCGGGAATGACTCCCTTCTTTGCCTGTCGTTCCAGATTTTGCCTGATGGTTGTGAGTGCATTTTCGAGTTGCGCTTCGGCAATATCATAGAGGACAACCTGATACCCGAACTGGGCAAAGACATGGGCGATGCCGTTGCCCATCTGACCTGCGCCTAGAACTCCGATGTTTTTAATCATACAACCCCCTAGCCCTGAATAGGATAAATGCGTTAACGAAGTATTTTCTGCAAAAACCGCAGAAAAACTTCTAACTTATTAAACTCTCTCAAAGATTACCGCGACAGCTTCTCCGCCACCGATGCAGAGTGTGGCCAGGCCGTAGCGCAGATTGCGTTTGTGCAGTTCCCTGATCACCGTCAAGGCCAGACGGGCGCCGCTGGCACCGATCGGATGACCGATAGCACAGGCGCCGCCATTAACATTGACCCTGGCGGGATCAAGCTTCAGATTCTTGATCGCAATCAGCGGCACAGAAGCAAATGCTTCGTTGATCTCGAACAGGTCGATGTCTTCGATTTTCAGTCCGGCCCTGTCGCAGGCGGCTTGAATGGCTGAAACCGGCGCTTCCGGAAAATAGTCAGGGTGCAGACTGCTGGTTGCACACGCAACTATGCGGGCTTTGGCTTTCAGATTATGCTTTTTAACCGCTGCTGTGCCCGCCAGCAGCAGCAGGGCAGCGCCGTCATTAATGGATGAAGCGTTGCCGGCCGTTATACTGCCGTCTTTCTTAAAAACCGGCTTCAGCTTGGATATTTTTTCAACATCACCCTTGAACGGCTCTTCGTCATCCACTACCACGGTTTCAACACCGCGAACGCTCTTGACTACAGGAGCGATTTCATCCTTGAAGGTACCCTCTTTGATTGCCGCCTGAGCCAGCTGGTATGAGCGTATGGCCAGGCCATCCTGCTCTTCGCGAGTCAAGCCGTTGCGCTCAACGCTGGCTTCACCGATGTCTCCCATGTGACGGCCGGTGTAGGGATCAGACAGGCCGTCATGGATCATCAGGTCAAATATCTCGCCATTGCCCATACGGAAACCATTACGGGCTTTTTTTAGAAAGTACGGAGCCATCGACATGTTTTCCATACCGCCGGCCAGCACAACATCGGCATTGCCAAGCTGTATCGAGTCGCTCCCGAGCATTATCGCTTTCAGGCCGCTGCCGCAGACCTTATTGATCGTCAGAGCAGGAACGGCGTCGGGCAAACCGGCCGCACGCATCGCCTGACGTGCCGGAGCCTGGCCACAGCCGCCGGAAAGCACCTGCCCGAGTATCACTTCACCTACAGCCTCCGCCGGCAAGGCATTCCGGTTCAGTATACCTGCTATTACCGTGGCTGCCAGCTGAGGCGCGGCAACATCCGACAAAACTCCACCAAAAGAACCGAACGGCGTCCGCATGCCATCAACAACATAGACATCTTCTTTCATATTCAAGCCTCCGTTACTTAATGATGTACCAAACTATATATTTCGTTTACGTGCATGTCAACTAAATTTATAACACAATTATAGATTTTTGTTATTACTGCAAATTTGAGCAGAAAACATATCAGTGGGAATGGAACGTGGGGGAGCTCGCAGTGCAGATAGAGAGCGCCCCCGAACAGCGGAGCCGTTTCGGGGGCGGAAAAGCAAGTTGTTATAAAAACATTATCCGGTCGTCAATATCGGTTATCTTTTCTCCACCGTTGTCCGACACGGCAAACGTGTTCTCAATGCCTATTACCCCTTTCTCGGGGAAAACGAACTTCGGCTCGATAGCTATCGTCTGCCCCGCCTGCAGCGGCACCTTGAAACCTTGAGCCAACACCGGATATTCATCCAGCTCCAGCCCTACGCCATGACCGACAAAACGGGCCTGTTCGCCCGGCATCCCCATGAAATGAGCGCCTAGCCCACCCCTGTCGGCAATTTCAACCGCCTGCTGGAACAGCTCCTCGCAGATTGCGCCCGGCTTTAAAGCTTTCTGAAGGTGGGTTTGAATCTCAAGTGACAGGTCAAAGGCTCTCTGCAGTTCCGGATCAAGGGTTCCGATGACGAACATTCTCGTCATATCGGTGATATAGCCGTTAAAGACGCCGGTGAAATCAATAAATATCGGCATATTGCGCGTAATCAGGTCACGTGACGCTCCCTGCGGGGAGGCATTGGAAAGACCCTTGCCGGTGACCGCACCATCAAAAAAACCGAAGCTTGCACCGCCAGCCGACACTGCCAGTCCACCAAAGAGTTCCTGATTATAGGCTCTCATACGGACATATCCTTCGTTGCCTGCTTTACGCAGCCGATATTCAAAATCAGCCGCCAGGTCCAGCTCTCGCATCCCTTCTTTAAGAAACTCCGGCACCTGCTTGAAAACCGAACAGAGAGCGGCACCGGAAATACGGAGCTGTTCAAGTTCAAACGCCGATTTGACCGAGCGAACCTCTCGATTGGCAGAGGATATATCGACAAACTCGCGTCCCGGCAGCAATTTTGTATAGTAGTTGAGCTGTTGTACCGGTGCGACATCGAACGTAAATCCGATTTTCTGCACCTGTTCACCGAATAGTGCTGGAAACTCCTTGCTCGATGGAAAGGGCCTGATATCGGTCAGGACGCTCTCGGACTTGGCACGGGACAGACTTTTGCGCACCAGCAGGACCGGCTCGCCGGAGGTCGGTATCCACAGGGTGGAGTTCTGACGTGTTCCGGAAAAATAATAGACGTCTATCGGAAAGATGAACAGGGCGCCATCAACCCCCTTGTTCCGGAGCTGCGCCTGCATGGTGGTCACTCTTTGCATCGCTTCTGTGTATGTCAGCATGTTTTTATCTCCTTTAACCCGGCCAATTATTATAATGGACAATTTCTGACAACTGCTTACGCGGTCTTGGTTTCGGATCCTGGTCGGGATACCCCAAAGGAGTTATGCCGACAATGCGGATATCATCCGGAATACCGAGCGCCTGCTTGATGCGCTCCTCATCGTACCACCCCATGAAGCAACTGCCGAGCCCAAGAGCATGAGCCGCCAGACAGAGATGCTCGAAGGCGATGGCGACATCGGCAATAAAATATTCGATCCCGTTTTCAACATCCGATTCGGCAGGATTACCGCAGACAACAACCACTACCGGCGCCTGGGCGATCGCCTTCTTGCCCGGATTGTCATCGGGAAAGGCATCCAGTAGCGACTCCCGTTTCCCGGCATCGGTCAAAACCAGAAAGCGCCAGCATTGCATGTTTTTCCAGGATGGGGCCAGGCGGGCGGCATCAAGCACCTGTTCGATAATTTCCCGTTCGACCGGCAAGTCCTTGTACTTGCGGATACTGCGGCGGTCGCGAACAACCTGAAAAAAATCCATATTCGATCCTCCGGTTCGGTTTTAGTTCCCCTCCTTCCTGTTAAGGAGGGGCCAGGGATGGTCGCTTTTAACTCAAATCAACGCATAATGGCCGAGCATCGCCTGGTGACTGCGATATGCCGAGAGATAGCGGGCATCTTCGGCATAGGTCGCCGGATGAATGCCCGGCACCGGGCGGTGCCTAAGGTCGCCATCCACATTCACAAAGGTAAAGAGACATGAATTGGAAAGAGTCTTACTGCTCCGGTCGCGGCTGATCCTATCGATGTTGGCCTCCACGCTGATAAAACTGTCGCTGGTGTAGACAACCCGGCAGGTATAATGGAGCTTGTCCCCCAGCCGCACCGGATGGAAGAAGTTGATGCGGTTGACCGCTGCAATCACGGAACGGTCTGGTGCCACCAGTTCGGAACAGATGGAGGAGAGCTCGTATGCCCGGCGCACGAGATAGCCGCCGAAGATCCGGTGCGGGACATATTCCTGTTCAGGATACATCCGGTCCCAGCCGTCTACGACCAGTGCGCCCGCCTTCAGACCGTTGAATCCGGGCTCTTCCTGTGCCGCATGCAGACTCTGCAGGAGCGTAAATTCTTCCCGGCTGGGTGGTTCCTGACCGGCGGCCAGTTGACGGAGATATTCTTCCCGCGCTGCCACCGCCCTGTCGGCTCGGAGCTGTTCCCGTTCATCTGAGTATTGAAGCGGCGGAAGCGCCCTGCTCTCCTCGGCGTTCTCCCCTCCCCGTGCCACCATGGTGAAATAGCAGGAGGCGATATGGGTTGAGGGATCTCCCGGATGCTCGACCCGTATCCCGACCACCAGCGACGACCGCCCTACATGGTTGATGCGGGCATGGATCACGATGTCCCGGTCGATATCTACGACATGACGCACGATAATCTTGTCGATGGCAGCGGTCACCACCCGGGCGTCGCCGTGGAAGCGCCGCACGTAGCCGAGCGCCGTCTGCTCCGCCACAATGTCCAGATCCTCCAGCAGCAGCCCGAAGCGGAAGTTGCCGATGATCGGTTCGTCGACGATCATATAACGCCGCCGTACCGCCTGATCACTGGAGAGGTGCAGGGTCTTGTACAATGAAGTTTCCGAAGGTGTAATCATGGTGATCCTTTCTACATATTCCGGCGGTAGCGGCCGCCGACCTCGAACAGGGCGTGACTTATCTGCCCGAGCGAGGCCACTTTGACCGTATCCATAAGTTCGGCAAAGATGTTGCCGCCGGTCACGGCCGTTTCCTGCAGCCGCTTGAGGGCCGCCGGAGCGGTCTCCTTGTTTAGTTCCTGAAAGGCGTGCAGATTACGGATCTGCTGTTCCTTCTCCTCTTTGGTGGCCCGCGCCAGCTCACCGGTCACCTGGTAGCCCGCTTCATCGGCGCGGGGATTGCGGAAGGTGTTCACCCCCACAATCGGCAGTTCGCCATTATGCTTCTTGTGCTCATAGAGCATCGATTCATCCTGGATCCTGGCCCGCTGATACTGGGTTTCCATCGCCCCCAGCACACCGCCACGCTGGTCGATCCGTTCGAATTCACACAACACAGCTTCTTCCACCAGATCGGTCAGTTCTTCTATTATAAACGAACCTTGCAGAGAATTCTCGTTTTTTGCAAGACCGAATTCTTTGGTGATGATCATCTGAATAGCCATGGCACGTCGCACCGATTCCTCGGTCGGAGTGGTCACCGCTTCGTCGTAGGCGTTGGTGTGCAGCGAGTTGCAGTTGTCGTAGATCGCCATCAACGCCTGCAGCGTGGTGCGGATGTCATTGAAATCCATCTCCTGGGCGTGCAGTGAACGCCCAGAGGTCTGGATGTGGTATTTGAGTTTCTGGCTCCGGTCGTTGGCGCCGTATTTTTCGCGCATGACCACCGCCCAGATGCGCCGGGCCACCCGGCCTATGACAGTATACTCCGGGTCCAGGCCGTTACTGAAGAAATAGGAAAGATTCGCGGCAAAGTCATCGATGTTCATCCCGCGTGACAGGTAATATTCAACATAGGTGAAGCCGTTGGAGAGGGTAAAGGCGAGCTGGCTGATCGGGTTGGCGCCCGCCTCGGCAATATGATAGCCGCTGATGGAGACGGAGTAGTAGTTGCGCACCTTGCGCTCGATGAAATACTGCTGCATGTCACCCATCATCTTCAGAGCGAACTCAGTGGAGAAGATGCAGGTGTTCTGACCCTGATCCTCCTTGAGAATATCGGCCTGCACGGTGCCGCGCACGGTTTGAATGGTACAGGCGCAAATTTCTTCATACTCCTGTGCCGAAGGTGCGTGACCGTTCTTTGCACGAAACACATCAACCTGCTGTTCGATGGCGGCATTGAAGAAAAAGGCGAGCATCATCGGCGCCGGACCGTTGATGGTGATGGAGACGCTGGTGTTCGGCGCGCAGAGGTCGAAGCCGGCAAAAAGCTTCTTCATATCATCAACGGTGCAGATGGAGACTCCGCTCTCCCCTACCTTGCCGTAGATGTCGGGCGGAAAATCGGGGTCCTCGCCGTAGAGCGTCACGCTGTCAAAGGCGGTGGACAACCGTTTGGCGTCGTCATCCTTGCAAAGATAGTGGAAGCGGCGGTTGGTTCGTTCCGGGCTCCCCTCGCCGGCAAACTGGCGCTTGGGGTCCTCTTCGGCGCGCTTGAACGGGAATACCCCTGCGGTAAAAGGGAAATAGCCGGGCGCATTCTCCAGCGAGCACCAGCGGACGAGCTCTCCCCAATCGGCATAATCCGGCAGGCAGACCTTCGGGATGCGGGTCCCGGACAGCGTGGTGGTGTAGAGGTCGCTCCTGATCTCCTTGTCCCGCACCTTCGTCACCAGCTGGTCGCGCCGATAGGAAGCCTTCAGTTCCGGCCACTCTTTGAGAATCCTCCGCGGTTCCTCATGCAGCCTGCCGTTAAAGAGAGCGATCTGCTGATCCAGTTCGGCAAGCGTTCCGGCGGCGGCAACCACCTCTTTTGCGCCGTGCAGCTGAAAAAGACGACGAGCCACTGCGGACTGTTCCACGACCTGCTTGCGATATCCCCGAACGGCGTGAACGATTTCCCCCAGATAGTGCACCCGGTCCGACGGGATGATGTATTTTTTGAGGCTTTCCCGTTCCGCGACCGGCAGAGTGGAGCACCACCCGTTAGCTTTCTTCTCATTGACCGCCTCGATCAGCGCCCGGTACAGCACGTTTGTCCCCGGATCGTTGAACTGGGAGGCGATCGTGCCGAACACCGGCAGCGCCTCGTCAGCCACCTCAAACAGATTCCGGTTGCGCCGATACTGCTTGCGGACATTGCGCAGAGCATCCTCGGCCCCCTTGCGCTCAAACTTGTTGATCGCCACCACGTCGGCAAAATCGAGCATATCGATCTTTTCAAGCTGTGTAGCCGCGCCGTATTCGGGAGTCATCACATATAAAGTAAGATTGCTGTGGTCAACAATTTCCGTATCGGATTGTCCGATGCCCGAAGTTTCAAGTACAATAAGGTCGAATGCTGCAACCTTTAATATGTTCAGGGTACCTTTCACATATTTTGACAAGGCAAGATTTGATTGTCGTGTAGCCATCGAACGCAAATAAACATTAGGGTTATTTATGGCATTCATACGGATGCGGTCGCCGAGCAGGGCGCCGCCGGTTTTGCGTTTTGAAGGATCAACACAAACGATAGCAATTTTTTTCTCAGGAAAATCAATTAAAAATCTCCTTACAAATTCATCTTCCAGTGAGGATTTTCCTGAACCTCCAGTGCCTGTTATTCCCAAAACAGGA
>JANYBN010000085.1 GCA_025360785.1 Geobacter sp. | reverse complement strand
GGTTCATCACCCTACCCCTGGACCCGCCTCGGCTATACCTATGACTGGGGCAGCAGCAATCACACCGGCTTGAGCGAATTTGTCCTGCACGGCAGGAAAGTGGATGGTTCTACCATTTCGGTTGGGATCAAATCCGTCAGGACCACGGCGGAATATTTTTGAAACAATAGCTTTTCCCCCTGGCTTCGGCAGGGAATACCCAGAGAAAAAGGAGAACTATCATGAGAAGTATGGCCCTGTTAAGTCGCATCATCGTTGTCGTTTTGAGCTTATCAATACTGTTGTTGACAGGTTGCGGCAGCGACAGCACTCCGGTCACGGCATTTACCGCAAGCCAGGTTTCGGGCAAAACGTTTGCGTATTCCAGCGCCGGTTCCACAGGAACACTCACATTTAATGCCGATAACACCTGGAGCACAACGATTGCTTCGGCCACCTTCAGCGGGACATGGAGTATCACAAACGGCAAGCTGGTCTGCGTGACTACTGCAGGCGGGAATCATACCATTACGTACACACTGCTCTCAACTACGTCAAACAGCATTAATACCAGTTTCGTCGAAGTAAACCCCGCTGACCCCAATAACCCGGTGACCGGCACGGCTACCTTTACCAACTAGTAAACAGGTTGTGATTATTCTCGGCTCTGAAATCCTCAAAAAAACTGGCCGACACTTTGGAGCTGCCGCTTACGATACATGTTTCCGAAACCCGGAAAGAGGTTAACGACTTGACGATAAAATAGGGCGTGCCACCCTTTGAGCATCTCGACCGCCTCGGCATTTTCGGGGGCACGGTCATCGTGGCCCATGCCGTATATCCGACCGCCAGAGAAATTAAACTCATGGCGGAAAGAAGGGTGGGGGTGGTCCACAATCCGGGAAGCAACATGAAACTTGCCAGCGGTGTCGCCCCTGTGCCGGAGATGCTCCAGGCCGGCATTGCCGTAGGTCTTGGTACCGACGGGTCCGCCAGCAATAATAATCTAAGCATATTCAAATAGATGAATTTAGCCGCATTGCTCCAAAAGGTGTCCCGGCTTGATCCGACAGCCATGAGTGCCCGCGACACGGTCAAAGCAGCCACCATCGGCGTCGCAAAGGCATTGGGGCTGGAAAAACGCATCGGATCGCTGGAAAAGGGGAAGCGGGCCGACCTGATCATTGTTGACCTGAATAGCCCGCACCTGGTTCCGTTCTACAATGTTTACTCACAGCTGGTATACGCCGCAAACGGAGCGGATGTGGAAACCGTGATTATTGACGGCAGGATTGTCATGAAGAACAGGAAGCTTCTTACTTTGGATGAAGATACTGTCATGCAGGAGGCAAAGAAGCTTGCCCTGAAGATCCTTGAGTCTAAAAAAATTGAGCTGACAGCGTCAGCTACCGACGTGAAAATGATCGGAATATACAACGAATGGAATTCAATGCTCTATAGAAGGGTACGCAGGAGATAGGGGGGCGCGAACCCCGGCAACCGCCGCTCGAACAACGTAACCGCTAAAACGGGGTAACCTATGAATTCATTAACGCTTATTTTTACTGCTGCCTGCCTCTTCGCCATCGCCTACCGTGTCTACGGCCTGTTCCTGGCCAACAGGGTTATGAACCTGCGAGAAGAACGCGAGACTCCAGCCGTTACGTGCGGGGACGGACATGACTACCTAGCGACCAACAAATACGTCCTGTTCGGTCATCACTTTGCTGCCATTGCCGCAGCCGGTCCACTGCTGGGCCCGGTGCTGGCGGCCCAGTTCGGCTTCCTCCCGGGTGCGCTCTGGATTCTGATCGGCGCAGTGCTGGCGGGCGGGGTGCACGACATGGTCGTGCTGTTTGCCTCGGTGCGGCACAAGGGGAAAAGCATCTCGGTTATCGCTGAAGCCGAGATCGGTACGGTGGCGGGGAAAGTGGCTTCAGTCGCCGTGCTCTTCATCCTGATCCTGACCCTGGCCGGGCTCTGCATTGCTGTGGTCAATGCCATGTTCAGCAGCCCCTGGGGTACATTCACGGTCTTTGCCACCATGCCGATCGCCATGATCATGGGGATCTACATGCAGAAAATCCGCCCCGGCGATATCAGGGGCGGGAGCATCATCGGTGTTGTGTTGCTGGCGCTGTCGATCTATGCCGGCCCTTTCATTGCCGCCGATCCTGTTCTGGCGGCTCTGTTCACCTTCTCCAAAAAACAGCTGGCACTGATCCTCCCGGCCTACGGCTTTGCCGCATCAACCCTGCCGGTCTGGTTCCTGCTGGTGCCCCGCGATTATCTCTCCACCTATCTGAAAATCGGCACCATCAGTGCCCTTGCGCTGGGTATTGTCTTCGTTCACCCCGATCTGCATATGCCGGCCATTACCTCCTATTTCTTCGGTGGCGGTCCGATCATCCCGGGCGCGGCCTTTCCGTTTTTGTTCATCACCATTGCCTGCGGAGCACTGTCCGGTTTCCATGCCATCATCGGCACCGGCACCACGCCGAAGATGATTGCCAATGAACGCGACATCCTCTTTGTCGGCTACGGGGCCATGCTGGTAGAGGGTTTTGTTGCTATCATGGCACTGATCGCGGCCTGCGTGCTGTTGCCAACCGATTATTTTGCCATCAATGCCGCACCCGCCGCGTACGCCAAGCTGGGCTTGGTACCGGTCAATCTGCCGGAGCTGTCCCGACAGGTCGGCGAGCAGGTCCAGGGCCGGCCCGGCGGCGCCGTATCCCTGGCGGTCGGCATGGCCTATATCTTTTCGTCCGTACCGTTTATGAAGAGCATGATGGCCTACTGGTATCACTTTGCGATTATGTTCGAGGCGGTCTTCATACTGAGCGCAGTTGATGCCGGTACCCGCGTTGGTCGCTACCTGCTGCAGGAGATGCTCGGCAAACTCTATGCTCCTTTTGCTGACAACTCCTGGGCTCCCGGAATTTTCCTGACCAGCGCCCTGTTCACCTCTGCCTGGGGCTATCTGGTCTATACCGGAGACATTTCCACCATCTGGCCGCTGTTTGGCATGAGCAACCAATTGCTGGCCACCTGCGCCCTGGTCGTCGGCACCACAATGCTGATACGGATTGGCAAGGCAAAGTATGCCTGGACCACCGCCGGTCCGGGCCTGTTCATGATGCCGATCTGCATGTGGGCCGGGTATCTCAACATAACCCGGAACTTCCTGCCCAAGGGGCTCTACCTGCTGGCGAGCCTGTCTGTTATCCTGATGCTGTTGATGACGATTGTCTTTGTCGAGGCTTTCCGGCGCTGGTACGCATTGAACAAGATCGACACAATGATTGCCGACAACTACGGGGATCATGTGCTGGCGCTGGTCACGGAGCGGGAAGAGGCTGCAGTGCACCAGCAGCTACAGGAATGACATTGCTGGGAAACGTTCAACACTAAACGGAGGCAATTACCATGGACACATTCATGCAGGCGGCAATTGAGGAAGCACGGCAGGGTCTTGAAGAAGGCGGCATCCCGATCGGCTCTGTGTTGGTGCACAATGGGGTGATTCTGGGGCGTGGCCACAACCGGAGGGTCCAGAAGGGGAGCGCAATCTTGCATGGCGAGATGGATGCCTTGGAAAACGCCGGACGTCAACCTGCCAGCGTCTATCGAGAATCGGTGCTGTACACGACATTGTCACCGTGCTCCATGTGCAGCGGCGCGATCCTGCTGTACGGTATTCCCCGGGTAATCATCGGTGAAAACAGCACGTTCAAGGGCGAGGAGGACTTTCTTCGCTCCCGCGGGGTGCATGTTGAACTGCTACAGAGTGAGGAATGCATCGATCTGATGTGCAGGTTTATCAACGAAAAACCAAAGCTATGGAATGAGGATATCGGGGTATGATTTCTGGTAAGGAAACGCCTTTGTCATAAATGATGATTTCTGATAGTTGCTTGTGCCGGGTGTCCCGATACTGAAAATTTCTTTGCACTGAAGACAATATTTGTCTATTCTTTCTCTGGGAGTGGGCACTGGAAAAGTGCGATCACAACAAATCCTCTGCCGCACGCCTGCTGAAGGCATCTCGCATGCTGTTCTATTGAGTTTCCTCCCGTCCCCCGAGTTGTCCCACTACGGACAGTATGTCTGATTTGGGACATCCCGCCCCTGCCGTAATTTCGTAACTCGCTGAAATAACATGACGCGTAGAGGTGGCATGGATTTAGCCATCTATCCTGGTAACGCACGGATATCGGATCAATGTTGTCCCGTACCGGACAGATATGTGCCAACGGTTGAAACGCGTGTGCACGACACTCCAATTAGCAAAAAGTTTTTTGTTCAAAACGAAAGAAGAAATTCAAAGGAGGCAATTATGAGCAAAAACAGCAAGATCTTAACTCATGATGATCTCATCATGATCCAAGATCACAACTAACTTCAGTTGGTTCAGGGAATCTCACGCCGTAAATTTCTCAAATACACTGGTGGCGCCATCGTTTGCGTGTCATTGGGACCTTTGGTTTCCGCTTGCGGGAACAGCCAGGCAACTATAATCCAACAATACCCGATAGACCCGAATGTCAAGACAACGCTCCAGCGGATGATCAAATTCCAGATACCCTCAGGGGGGCTGTCCCCAAACGGCGGTCAGGCTCTTCAGAAACATCAACTTAACCAGGTCGCACAATACGATGCCTTGGGCTACGGCGCCTGGTCGTTCGGGTCGCCACTCCCGCTGGTACAACGCACGGATCTCATGCCCACCGGGTACAGCAACCCTACGCCGACCAGAATCACCAGGTTCCTGAATTTCTTTTCATTCTCCGACATCCATATCACCGACAAGGAAGCCCCGAACCAGATGATTGCTCTCCAGCAGCTACCCCCGAATGTAAACCCGCTCGCCGCAGGGGTCACTGGGGCGTACGCGCCGGTAATGCTGTACTCGACGCACGTCCTCGACGCGGCAGTTCAGACCGTGAATGCGCTGCACGCGAAGAATCCATTCGATTTCGGCATCGCTCTCGGAGACGCATCCAACAGCACGCAGTACAATGAACTTCGCTGGTACATCGACGTCATCGACGGCAAGGTGATTACCCCGAGTTCCGGCGCGCATCTCGGAGCCGATACGATCGATTATCAGCGCCCGTACAAAGCGGCAGGGCTGGATCCCTCAATCCCGTGGTACCAGACACTGGGAAACCACGACCACTTCTTCACGGGGTCGTTTGTCGTTGATGAAAGACTCCGGGAGTCGTACTTGAGCGGGAACGTTTGGGTTATCGGTGATGTGCTCAAGCCGGATATTACGACCTGGCTGACTCCTCCCAAACACTACCCTGTGCTGTTCAGTGTGGACAAATTGCTGGATAATCCGAATCCAGCCTATTATGGCGGTACTATCAACGGGGCGTCCCAATACGGCGTCGTCATCGACGCCGGGCCGACAGGGCAATTCACCACCCCCCCGGTTGTCGCAGCCGACCAGGATCGCCGCTCATTGTTACGCTCAGAATGGGTCCAGGAATTTTTCACTACATCAACACACCCGGTTGGCCATGGCTTCAACCTGGTTGACCCGACTCAGGTAAAAGGGTTTGCGTGCTACAGCTTCTTGCCGAAATCATCCATTCCGATCAAGGTCATCGTCCTCGATGATACACAGTCGGAAACCGACGGTTCAAAAGACATCCATGGGCATGGCTACCTGGACAAGAACCGCTGGGCCTGGCTGCAGTCAGAGCTCGCAGCCGGCCAGGCGGCAAATCAGTTGATGATCATCGCCGCGCATGTCCCCATCGGCGTCGCAGCCATTGGCAGCGATATGGAATGGTGGCAGGGGGAACCGACCACTACCCCCCAGAACCAGAATGCAGTGGACTTGGCCGGTTTGGTCCAAACACTGTGGGACACGCCGAACCTCCTGATGTGGATGGCAGGACACCGGCACGTAAACGCCGTCAAGGCGTTTCCGTCTCCTAACAAAGCGACCAACCCGGAGCAAAGCTTCTGGCACGTCGAGACATCATCATTGCGAGATTATCCACAGCAGTTCAGGACATTCGAAATCTTCCTCAACAGCGACTACACCGTGTCCATTGTCACGACGAACGTAGAGCCATCCGTTGCCGAAGGCACTCCGGCCGCAACGTCACGGAAATACGCGATTGCCCAATGGCAGATTACCCAGCCGTATTCCCAAACCAACCCATTTGTAAACGCACAAAATGTCTCCAAGGCCGGCGGAGTTATCCCCGTCCCAAGCATGGATCCGTCACGGAACCAGGATGGCACAACAGACCCGACGATCCAGTATACGCCGGTCCAGGACATCCCACTCATTGCGTCATACAACGTTGAACTGTTCAAACAGTTGAGCCCGGACATGATCATGGCCCTTAAGGACAGCGGTTTTTAAGGCGCAATTGCCCGTACTCCAGGACTGATTAAACCCAAAAGGAACGAGTATGAAATTCGTAATTAGATGTGTATCCCTGCTGAGCGTGCTGTCCCTCTCACTCTTGCCGATCGGTTGCGGAAGCAACGGGGCCCCGTTACCATCCACCATCAGTTCAGCTCAGGTTGTTCAGGATGCACAAAACAATTATACTTTTACCTGGGCGGCGGCGGCCAATACGACCATCCAGGTATTTGGAGGCTCCTCTCCGGATTCAATCAGCGCATCGAACAGCCTCGGCACCTCGGTCGGCGGCACCGTTATCACTGTACCCTCCCTGGATACGACCCACCGCTGGTATTTCAACCTCGAACAACAAGGCGGGGCTCCCACAACTGTTGCTGCACGCCATGTGAAACTCTCCGGTCCTGTCAATTTCCGTGACCTCGGCGGGTACGCGACGGCAGACGGCCGTCATACAAAATGGGGAGTGTTTTTCCGATCCGATCAGCTGAGTTCCCTGACGCCCGCCGACGCCACCTACCTGGTCAATTCCGGAATCACCCATGATGTGGACCTTCGTACCGACCAGGAAGTTGCAGCGGCGCCGGACATCCCTGCAACCGACGGACGATTCACCTATACCCGGGAGCAGATGTCAGTCCCCGAGATGGCCCCCCAGGCTATTCTTACTTCAGCTGTTGTCTTTAATGAAACAGTCATGGCGGCTGCATATGAGCACACGCTGACAACATACGCGACAGCCTTCGCCGGAGCTTTCCAGACGCTCGCAGCGCAAGGATCTGGTTCTGTTTTCCACTGCGTCTACGGCAAAGACCGAACGGGCATGGTTGCAGCGTTATTGCTGATGGCAGCTAACGTCCCGGACAGTGTTATCGTCACAGACTACAGCCTCACTGATCAATATGAAGCGATCAAAGAATCCGCTGCCATCGCGCAGCTGGCAGCATCTTTGACGCCGACGGAAGTAGCATTGTTTGGGGTTTCGTTCTACTCACCACCAGCGGTGATGCAGACGGTTCTGACATATATCAGGCAGACTTACGGATCGGCCGGGGCGTACCTGCAAACGGGAGGGTTGACACCAGAGGATCTGGCCAAAGTGCTTGCAGATTTCGTTCACTAAGGCACATTCCTGACGTGTAAATGATTATCTCTCCTGACGATCGGCAGCGTCAAGGAGCGACCACAGCGAAGCATTTCTGCCGAAGATAACGCACCATAAGGAGGGGTTGTGAAACAGTCTGTCATCAGCTTTAGTCGCCATTACCTATTTCTCGCCATAAGTCTAATTCTAATGTTTATCCCCCTGGCACTTTCCGGCTGCGGAGGGGGAGGAGGCAGTCCCGCCGCCCCCACTATCAACACCTACGTTGCGGGAAAATTTTGTTTCGGCAATGCCATAGATTCCGATGGCAATATATGGGTAGCGAACCTGGGCAACGGAATCCCGGGAACCGGACCGGGCAACAGCAACGTTACCAAACTGAGCCCCGATGGCAAAGTTATCGGTACCTACGTTGCGGGATCGGTTCCAATCGGTATAGCCATCGACAAATCAGGAAACGTATGGGTGGAGAATTACGGCAACGGAACCCCGGGGACGCTTATGGGTCAAAGCAACGTTACGAAACTTGGCCCCGATGGCACCAAGCTTGGCACCTACGCGACGGGAAGTTATCCTGCTGGAGGCATAGCCATAGACGCCTCCGGAAACGTATTGGTGACAAATTGGGGCGCCGCCTCCGGAATCGCCGGGACCCCTGGAACTGCTCCGGGCAACAGCAACATTACGGTGCTGAGTCCCAACGGTGACTATATCGACAGCTACGTTGCGGGAAGTTCTCCCGGAGGCATAGCCATGGACGCCTCCGGAAATATATGGGTAGCGAACAAGGGCGACGGAACCCCGGGCCTGGGCATTACGAACAGCAACGTCACGAAACTTGCCCCCAATGGCACCACGATCGGCACCTACGTCGCCGGAGGTTATCCTGAAGGCCTGGCTGTAGACCCCGCCGGAAACGTATGGGTGGTGAACAAGGGCAACGGAACCCCGGGGCTGGGCAAGATGGACAGCAACGTTACCAAGCTGTACCCCGATGGAAACGTTATTGGTACTTACGTTATTGGCAGTCTTCCAGAAATAGTTGCTATAGACACCGCCGGACACGTGTGGGTGACGAATGGCTATAACCGGGGAATAAACACGGGGCCGGCGAATAGCAGCGTTATGGAACTGAGCCCCTCCGGCACCGTTATCAACACGTATGCTACTGGAAATCAACCTTACAGCATCGCCATAGACAAATCAGGAAACCTGTGGGTGACGAATTTTGGCGACGGAACTGCGGGAACGGCCCTGACGAACAGCAACATTCAGGTATATATGGGAGTTGCAATAGGGCCGCAGTATTTCCCTTATTCCGGACCACAGTGGCCGGGCGCAGAGTGATTATCATAATAGGCGGGGGTTAGAGTTCAGAGGAGAGTTCCGGGGACATACTTATCTCGACGGAATTGTCGAGTAGACCGGTTTCTCCCGTGATATAGGCATGTTCAGCGTTTATGTTACCCCCTGATTTCACAGAAGATGTCGCGCTTATCAGACCAGTATTTCCAGTTGGCCCCGGCCCCTCTCAGAACCGTGCTTGCGCTATTCACACACACGGCTCCTCACACGATCAATTCGCAGATAGTGGGAACATTTTGACCTTGATCTGTGGTTCCGGTAGAGGAAACCGCTTCAGCATTTCATCGAACTTTTGCCAGTTGAGACAGCCGCGCTTACCACGACGATTCAGCCACTTAACTAGTCGGTCCTGAATAACCAAAGAAATCCAATTGTGGTGAGGTTTCCCGGGAACTTATCACCTATACCGTACACCAGTAAGGTAGGGATAAACCCCCAAAATCCGGTGTACTGATGAAGCCAAAAGCGAAGCCCAGGACCCACGAGCAGCCCCTGATCGCGACCATGCGTCTTGAGCTGGCTTTGGACATGGACCACGAGATGGTCCGCTTGGCCGGGGTGATTCCCTGGGATCGTTTGGCTGAGGAATTCGGCCCACTGTATTGCGCCGACAACGGGCGTCCTGCGGTGCCCATCCGGCTCATGGCAGGCCTCCACTACCTCAAACATCTCAAGGGCTTGTCAGATGAACAGACGGTCTTTGGGTGGGTCGAGAACCCTTATTGGCAGTTCTTCTGTGGTGAGGAGTTCTTCCAGCACGCGCTGCCCATCGATCCCAGCCAGATGACCCGCTGGCGTCAGCGCATCGGAGAGGACGGTGTGGAGCGACTGCTGCAGGCCACCATCACCGCAGGCATGACCACGCGAACCATCACGGAACTCAGCCTGGACAAGATCATCGTGGACACCACGGTGCAGCCCAAGGCGGTCGAGCACCCCACCGATGCACGGCAGTACCGGAAGGTGCACCAAGCCATGCTCCAGATCGCGGAACAGGAGGGCATCAACCTGCGTCAGAGCTACCGAAAGCTGATGGGACGGGCCTTCCAGAAACACGGTGGCCATGCGAAGGCCAAACAGTTCAATCGTGCGCGGAAGGTGCTCCGCAGCCTGAAGACCATGGCGGGCCGCGTGATGCGCGATGTCGAACGGAAGATGAACGACGCCGCCTTTGAGGCCCACAAGGGCACGATGATCAAGGCCGAGTTGATCCTCACCCAGAAGCGCACCACCAAGGGGAAAATCTACAGCCTGCATGCACCCGAGGTTGAATGCATTGCCAAAGGCAAAGCTCACAAGCCCTATGAGTTCGGGGTTAAGGTGAGCCTCGCTGTCACCCACAAGGAAGGCTTCGTGGTGGGCATCCAGGCCTGCCCTGGCAACCCATTCGACGGCCACACCCTGGACGGCCAGCTTGACCAGGTGGAGCGGATCACCGGAAAAGTGCCGGGAACGACCTTCGTGGATCGAGGGTACAAGGGCCACGGCGTACCAGAAGAGCGAAGCCGTGTGCTCATCAGCGGCACCCGCAAACTTGGCTACACCCTCAAACGCCACCTTCGTCGGCGTTCCGCAGTGGAGCCGGAGATTGGCCACATGAAAGCGGATGGCCTTCTCGGACGGAATTTCCTCAAGGGCATGCAGGGGGATGCGATCAACGCCGTCCTCTGCGGCGCAGGCCACAACCTGCGGAAGATCCTGGCCAGGATCAGGCTTCTTTGCCTCGCTATTTGGCGGCTCAGGCCGCCTGGAAAGGTCGTTCAGACCCTCACGGCATTCCTGACGCGACTTGTGTGGCCGGGGCCACTTCGGTTTGCTCAAGCGGCTTGAATCGCTAAATGGGCTTTATCAGGGGCGACTAACTATGGCTGGCTTCTGAGAGGTGACTATCATGACACGCACAGCCCGGATCACGCAGTGTGCACTCGGAATTCTTGGCCTCACCCTGCTTCTCGCCTGCGGCGGGGACAGCAGCAGTACTGGAGGCGGTGGGGGCATTCAGCCCGCCGGAGGACTGACTTACACCGATCCCACCACCGGAGACTACAAGCTGGTGCGGGATACCGTTAATTCAACGGCCAGCCACCTGATCTTGAATCTGGTTGGACCCACTGCCACCGAACTCAGTGGGGTTGGTTTCTACTTCAATACCGACGCGACCAAGGTCAAGTGGGCCGTCCTTAGCGGAGGTCAGCGTGTTTCCAATTCCCTATTCACCAACCCGCTCATCGAGAGCAAGGTAACCACTGACGGACTCCAGGCTGGTATATATCAGAAGGGCAACCTGGCTTCCGTGACCACGGGTATTACCTCCGTCTTGGCCACCGTTGCCATGGATCTGCAGGCAGGCCTGTCTGCAGGAACCCCAATCACCCTGGATGCTCCAGCCGGGAAAGCCGTCATCCTCAACAAGCCTGGCAGCGCCACCGCAACCACCCCCATCACAATCACGGTGGGAGCACTCGTCACGAATTGAGCAACCGTTTAATCCGTCAGAAGGCCCGCACTTGCGGGCCTTCTGTCTTCGTGACGTTGCTTCGAAGCATCTACTCGGCGGGGGCTTTATGCTTCCAGCGCCTTCTTGCGGGCTTCGACGACCTTGTCGGCGTCGCGACCTTCCAGTTCCTGGAGGTGGTGGAAGGCCCAGGTAAAGGAACCGACCCCCATGGTTTGGCTGCGGAGTTCCACAATGACGTTCTGCATTTCACTCTGGGGCAGGTAGGCATTCAC
>JANYBN010000080.1 GCA_025360785.1 Geobacter sp. | reverse complement strand
ACTCCGATGTCTACTGTAAAACCACCATTAACCTTGCCGGTAATAGTGCCTTCAACTATGCCACCCTCCTGACAGGCGTCGCCGATTTTATCCCATGCGGAAAGATAGTCTGCTTTCTTTTTGGAAAGGACATACCCTTTTTTCCCATCCTGACGAGTCATCAGTACACGAATCTTGTCACCGACCTGTACAGTCATTTCTCCATCAGAGTTCTGAAATTCAGCGGCAGACACATGTCCTTCAGATTTCAACCCAATGTCAACGAGGACTGTATCCTGATCCACGCGCACTACAGTTCCCTCTATGATTTTATCCCGTTCGGGACGATCTTTTAAACTTTCAGTGAAAAGCGCTGCAAATTCACTGCTCTGCTGGTCGCCGTCGAGTTCCTCATTCTCTTCTCCGGCAGCGTCAAGCCTTTTAAAATTAACCATTACACCATACCCCCTGGACGTTTATCGTTCTTCTGTTTTTATTGAGCTTGATAATGTAACAATTTGATTCAAATATTTCAATCGCTTTTATTCAATTGCTCAATTTTGTTCATAACTTCGTCGATAATCCACTTTGGTGTTGAAGCGCCGGCTGTTATCCCAATTCGCTCAGCACCTTCAAACCATGCCGGATTTATCTCAGCAGCCGTCTCAATGTGAAAGGTATGAGGTTGAATCTCTGCACACACTTCTAGAAGTCTATGGGTATTAGCGCTGTTAAACCCTCCGACCACCAGCATGCAGTCAACTTGACCGGCAAGTTCTTTTGCCTCTTCCTGACGGACTGCGGTCGCGTCGCATATCGTGTTAAAAACGCGGATTTCACCGCCCCGCAACAAACATTCACACACAATATTTTTCAGATTTTCAAACGACTGGGTAGTCTGAGCCACCACCCCTATTTTACTCATTTTAGGGAGTTTTTTTACATCTTCACCGGACGCAACGACAAAGACTTTCTCACCGCCGTAGGAAACGATCCCCTGAACTTCCGGGTGATCCGCATCCCCAACGACTACAACTCCATATCCTGCTTCGGACAGACTCTTGACATGCTCCTGGGCCTTTTTGACAAACGGGCAGGTTGCATCTACAATTTCGAGATTTTTCGTCTGCGCCTCGCTGATTTCTTTCAGTTGAACACCATGAGACCGGATTATTATAGTCCCGTGTTCAAGGCCATCAAGAGAATCGAGAGCACGAATTCCTAACTCTTCCAGCCTGCCTACGACCTGCGGTGAATGAATAATCGGCCCGAGCGTGTAGGTTTTCTGGTCCTTGCCGGCCGCCTCAAAAGCCATCTGCGTTGCACGTTTTACCCCGAAACAAAATCCGGCTTGTTTTGCAAGTATGATTTTCATGGCAAAGGTTCCATAGCCTCTATTTTATTACGGCACATTGTAACCATTATGGTAAGCACTTCTTCAATAGAAAGCCTGGACGAGTCAACTGCAATGGCATCATCCGCCTGCCTGAGTGGTGCGATATCCCGTTCTGAATCCTGCCGATCCCTTTCGACTACATCGGCAATAGTACCATCAAGCGTAACTTTTTCACCTTTGCAGGTCAACTCTTCACAGCGTCTTCGGGCGCGCTCTTCGACAGTGGCACTGAGATAAAATTTCATTTCAGCATCGGGGAAAACAACCGTGCCGATATCGCGACCTTCAAGAACGACTCCACCTCTTCTTCCCATCTGTTGCTGCGATTTCAACAACGCTTCACGCACAGGCCTGAGAGTCGAAGTACGGGATGTAAGAAGCGACATTTCCGGAGTACGGATTTGATCAGTAACGTCAATGCCGTTAGCACATACCACCTGTTTGCCGGAGTCAGACTCAAGCCGTATGTCAATATTTTGGCAGAATTGTTCAACTGCCGCAAGGTTATCCAAATTAATTTCTGCCCGTGAAAGCAGGAGAGCCGCCGCCCGATACATGGCCCCGGTATCGATCTGGATATAGCCGAGTCGCTCTGCCAGGAGGCGCGCAATGGTACTTTTACCGGCGCCGGATGGGCCGTCTATCGCAATGACTATGCCATCAGTTCTTGTATTCATCGTCTATTTCGAAGCAACTTTTTCCAAAAGCGGGAAAAAGGTCGGAAAGGATGTCGCGACACATGCGATGTCCGTTACAGTAATTTCGCTGGAAGCAACCAGAGCAGCAACAGACATTGACATGGCGATACGGTGGTCTCCTGAGCTGTCAACTGTACCACCAAGAAGCTGTTCCGATCCGGTAATATCCATACCATCTTCGGTTTCTGAAACCAAAATGCCCAATTTTCTGAGATTGTCAGCCATAGCGGTTATCCGGTCTGTCTCTTTTACCCGCAATTCCTTGGCATCCCTGATGGAAGTGATCCCTTCGGCGCATGCCGCAGCGACACAAATCGCCGGAAATTCATCAATGGCCCGGGGAACAACTCCGCCTGAAATTGCGATTCCTTTGAGACGGGAGGAACGCACCAGAATATCAGCTACCGGTTCACCCGATACTTCGCGTTCATCCAACAGCTGAATGTCACCACCCATGGCCTGCAAAACATCGATAACACCGGTACGGGAAGGGTTGATGCCGACATTTTTTATCAGCAGTTCGGAGCCTTTCGTAATCAAAGCGGCCACTATAAAAAAGGCTGCCGATGATATGTCTCCCGGCACGGTCACTTCCTGAGCGGTCAGTTCAACTCCCCCTCGAACGGTTACACCGTTGTTGTGCCTGACCAGAGATGCGCCAAAGTGCCGAAACATCCGTTCCGAATGATCCCGCGACAGACTCGGTTCAGTGACGCTAGTTTCACCCTCTGCATAGAGTCCGGCCAACATGAGTGATGACTTGATCTGGGCGCTTGACACCGGAGACTGATACTCAATACCTTTCAGACAACCGCCGTAAATAGCCAAAGGCGCCAATGTTCCGCCATTACGGCCGAAAATGCGGGCTCCCATGCGGGAAAGGGGCTCGACCACGCGTTTCATGGGACGTTTTCGCAGATACTGATCACCAGTTACAACCGAAAAAAACGACTGCCCGGACAGGAGGCCGGTTATCAGCCTGATCGTTGTGCCTGAGTTGCCGCAATCCAGAACGTCCACAGGCTCTTTCAACCCATGCAGTCCACGACCGGTAATCTTAATCGTTTCGCCGTCATCATCAATTTCAACACCCATAGCACGAAAAGCGTGCATGGTTGACATATTATCCTCACCGCGGAGAAAGCCGCGAACGGTTGTAACACCATTGGCAATGGCCCCGAGCATGACTGAGCGATGGGAAATGGATTTGTCACCGGGAACGACGATCTCGCCCCTGACTGAAGCTGCGGGTTGAATGGTAATTGAATTCACAGGTTCTCCGGATGTTCTCAAATTAGACTATTCCGTCGCGAAACTTTTTTGCAGTGGTAAAAAACTCCGTCAATCCAGCCTGGTCGCCGTTGTCTATTCGCCTGCGCAGTTCGGCAAGGCTGGCGGAAAATCCATCAATACTGGCTAGCAGTGCCTCACGATTCATCAGAGAGATATCACGCCACATGACCGGATCGGAAGAAGCGATCCGCGTAAAGTCGCGAAAACCACCGGCAGTGTAGGAGAGCACGTTTTCACCCTCCACGTCGGCCGTGCCCACGGCATGCACCAGGGCGTAGGCCACGGCGTGAGGGAGGTGCGAGATCTCGGCGAAGATTCGGTCGTGATGCCCCGGCTCCATGGAGCATACATCGGCACCGGCAAGCCGCCAGAGGCGAGCGACTGTCTCCAGAGCGGCAGGATCGGTGTGCTTAGTAGGGGTCAGAATACAACGTTTGCCTCGATAGAGAGTGGCAAATGAAGCTGCCGCCCCGGAATGCTCAGTGCCGGCGATGGGGTGCCCACCCACAAAGTGGCAACCGGTCGGCATAATCGCCTCGCACTCCCTGACTATGGCCGTTTTGACGCTGCCGCCGTCAGTGACGATGCAGCCGGGAGCCAGGGCAGGCGCAATTTCGGCAACCACGGCTGGAATAGAACAGACCGGCACGGAAATAAACACCATGTCCGCTCCCTTGACCCCTTCAAGAGCATCCTGAGTAATATCGTCGCAAATCCCGAGAGAAAGTGCATCCTCAAGGTTAGTGCGGGATCTGCCGATTCCGACGACACTCCCCACGGCCCCAGCCTCGCGCAAGGCTCGGGCCAGAGAGCCTCCGATAAGCCCTACACCGATTATTGCCAGCCGTTCGATAATAAAAGACATATACCGCCCCTACATCGAACGCGGATAGGATCCGAGGATTTTAAGGAACTGACAGCACCCCTTGAGTTCCTCAAGAGCTTCCGAAACGTCGGGATCTGAAATATGGCCGAAAAGATCGAGGAAAAAGATGTATTCCCAGGCTTTACTCTTGTATGGACGCGATTCGATCTTTGTAAGGTTTATACCCCGCTTGGCAAAGGGCTCCAGCATACGGCAGAGGATTCCCGGCTCGTCCTTGACAGAGAAGAGTACCGAGGTTTTATCGTTCCCAGAGCGGTCACACCCCTTTCGAGAGATCACCAGAAAACGGGTAAAATTGTTGACCTGATCCTCGATCCTGCTCCTGACGACCTTTAGATCGTAGAGAGAGGCGGCCAGCTCACTGGCTATGGCAGCCGCAGTATAATCTTCGCTGACAATCTGCGCCGCCACAGCGGTGGAGGCCACATCAACCATGGGAATGCCGGGTAGATTTGCATCCAGCCACTGACGACACTGGGCAATTGGCTGCGCATGCGAATAGACCTTCTTGATGTCTTCCACTCGACCGGTGCGGGACAACAGGTCGTGATGCACCTCCAGAAGAATTTCAGCGGTAATTTGCAGTTTACTTTCCACAAACATATCGAGGGTGTGAGAGATGACCCCTTCTGTCGAATTCTCGACCGGCACTATCCCGTACAGCGCCCTCCCCTTTTCGACCTCTTCAAAAACCGAAGGGATCGACTTCATGGGAACCAACTCAGCCGAAAGACCGAATTGCTGCATGGTTGCCAAGTGACTAAAGGTCGCCTTAGGGCCCAGGAAGGCGACCTTCATCGGAGATTCCAGCGCCAGACAGGCCGAAATAATTTCACGAAAAATACTTTTAAGGGCTTCATTCGGAAACGGCCCAGGATTTTGCCTTAACAGGCGCTCATATATCTGGCGCTCACGCCCCGGAACATGAAAATCAAGATTATTACCTGATTTCAGTCGACCAACTTCGAGAACGACCTGCGACCGCTCATTCAGCAGATCAAGTATGGCATCATCAATACTATCGATACGCGAACGAAGATCCTGGATAGTTAATGCATTTTTCTGCAAGGGAAACCGCCTGGTGGGTATGACATGATAAGAAGCTCAAAAGGAGGGATAATGTAAAACATGGACTGATTAAAAGCAATCGCTTTTAGTAAGTTAGAAGCTGTTTTCTGTGGATTTACGGCTGCAAGTAACTTTCATCCAAACTGCTTGAGCCAGAAATCAAAAACAGCCACCTTCTCTTCGCCAAAAGGAAGCAGCTTTTTTCTCACCTGTGCAACGGTCTTGCGCTCGTCCAACCGGCCCGGTTTTTTCGAATAGAATAAATCGGCAAAACAGATTATCTGCTCGGAAAGTGACTGCGGGCACATATCCCGATGCGGGAGCGGCATATTCTGCCGAACAATATCGTCACGGGTCAATCCGACGCCTATATGGCGTTCACATACCAGCCCATGAAGCGGATAACCTTCCCGATCCAGTATGGCCCGCCCTTGAACGCCGTGCATTATGTACGGGTGGATGCCATGCAGTCCGAGGCCAGGTGCATGCACCTGACAAACTCCTATGTCGTGCAGTAATGCAGCCTCTTCGATAAAGATGCGATCGTCATTAGCCAGACTCATGCGGTCGGCAACATCCAGTGCTAGGTCTGCAACATACCGACTGTGTTCCAGAACAATCTTGAAGGATTCACCTTCAAAATAACGAGCCAATAATTTTATTGCCCACATACAGCAGACTCCGGTCAAAATTTTGAACTCACTACCAGTGCCAGCATATCACACCGGTCAAAAACATGACACAACTAAATAACTACCTGTTTCCAAACGTAATTTAAATTGGCACTGGTTATGCTTAACTAAAATCAGAATACCAAGACAGTACGTTCATTATCATTAAACGCATAATTCAGGAGTCCGCCATGTATGCAAAATTCCCATTCTATTCAGTTGCCCAGATGTATGCACTGACTCTGAACACGCCGGTTGCGATCATGCTAGGAGAAGATCATCTCTATTGGGTCGTAGACCAGAGTTTTGAACTGAAGTTTGTGCAGGAAGGGTGTTCACTGCTGTCGCACGCCATTTAAATTTTGTAACTGAGAGATGTTTACAGCAGAAAACAACTTACTCACTGAGCTAACCAGCCTGATGAACAATCGAACTTCTCCAGTTAAAAGCTTCAAGTTGTGCCGTCAACAGTTGATCGAGAGAGACACCACACTCACCCAGAAGTACCGTTACCGCATCAAAATCAGTCACCTCGAGCTTTTCAGTCAGCATCAACATCTTGCCAAGTTGACCTTCCCGCCTTAACAGAGCAGAACTGACATCATCATTCAAGTTCAGGTTGGCAATTATCTCCTCCATCGGTGTCTCAAACAAGATATCCAACAAAGACAGAATACCAACCATGAAGGCAGCTTCAGCCTGTTCATCGCTGGCAGTACGTCCAGCCAACTGCTTAAGCATAATTTCCATAAGCCGTCCCCGGACGGCAGCCATCTCAAGCAGCGGATGGTTAATACCACGCGAATCATGTCCCGCAAACAGCGAAAGCTGCGTCCAACGCCGCAAGTGATTCAATCCCAACAAAAGAATTGCATGCCGCAGAGTCTTGATTTTTTCGCGCACCCCAAGGGCCACCGAATTTACCAGTCTCAGCAGATTGTATGAAAGACCTGGATTTTCTTTGAAGGTCATTTCAATCTTCTCGATACTGGCATCAGTTGTCAACTGTTGCAGAAGTTTCAGCAATGCCAGCCCGGAGATATCAATTTTTTTACGGTTGAGTACAATCGGTCGCGCAAAAAAATACCCCTGAAACAAATCAAAGCCCAAATCATAACAGATTTGAAACTGCTCTATCGTTTCAACTTTTTCTGCCAAAAGTTTGACAGGATACTTTCGCAGCTGCCTGACGACATCCGGCAATGCATCCATACCTGTCAAAAGAATGTCAATTTTAATAATATCAACGACATAATAGATGTCGTTATTTGCAATATCATACTCGTGATCATCCAGAGCAAGTACGAAACCCATCTCCTTAAGTTCACGGCATCGCTCGATCACCTGATCATCAAGCTGAATCATCTCAAGCAGCTCCAGTACCGTCTGACCTATCGGCAGGAGTTCAAGTATTTCAGATAGTAACAGCCCTAGATGCACATTTATGAAACCAAATTTACCACCCAGAACCTCGTTCATACCAAAATATGAAAGTGCGTGAGTTATAACATTAGAACTTGCATGTGAATAACTTTCAAAGACCGCATGATCCATATCGGCTGAACGAAACAGCAGCTCATAGCCGACAATTTCCTGATTACGATCAAGAATTGGCTGACGTCCCAAAAAGAATTTTTCGGATGGTGTACCCATAAAATGCCTTTTAGTAACTTGATAAAATATTATAAGTTTTGAAAATATGAACTATTAATAATAGCATACGTCTAACAAAGTTCAAGAGCCATATTGTAATAAAATACTCTTCCAACTACTCAGAAATGGTGCGGTTATAGGAATAACAACGACATCCTTAATTCAAGCAAGTTACCGTCAGCAAGGATTCATGCTGTTTCAACCATATCCTCCAGTTGCAGCTCCTTGATCGCCATTTCCCTCATTTTAAATTTCTGTATTTTTCCGGAGGCGGTCATTGGGTAGCCATCAACGAACGTAACGTATTTCGGAATTTTGTAATTTGCTATTTTGTCCCGGCAGAAATTTCGGACTTCTTCTTCGGTCATCTCCAGCCCTTTTTTGAGGATGATAGCGGCCATGACCTGTTCTCCGTATTTGCGGTCGGGTACGCCGTAGACCTGAATGTCGGAGATTTTGGGGTGAGTGTAGAGGAATTCTTCTATTTCTCGGGGATAAATATTTTCACCGCCCCTGATGATCATCTGTTTAATGCGCCCGGTGATTTTGCAATAGCCGTTTTCGTCCATGATGGCAAGATCTCCGGTGTGAAGCCAGTTGTCGCCGTCAATAACCTTAGCCGTTTCCTACGGCATTTTATAATACCCCTTCATGACCATGTAGCCGCGCGCGCAGAGTTCACCCTGTTTCCCCGGCGGCAGAGTTTCTCCGGTCTCGATATCAATTATTTTCACTTCTGCGCCTGGAAGAGCACGACCTACAGTCGCAACCCGAAGTTCAATAGAATCATCGGTACGAGTCTGGGTAATGCCGGGTGATGATTCTGTCTGTCCATATACGCTTGTAATCTCTGTAACATGCATATCCTTCACAGCTCGTTTCATTACTTCGATTGGGCAGACTGAGCCGGCCATAATACCGGTACGCATGCTGGAAAGGTCAAAGTTTTTGAACTCCGGATGTTCCAGTTCGGCGATAAACATGGTGGGAACGCCATGGACAGCGGTGCATTTTTCCTTTTCAATTGTCTGCAGCACCTTGAGCGGGTCGAATATTTCTACGGGAACCATGGTGGAGCCGTGGGTGACACAGACCATCACCCCCAAAACACAACCGAAGCAATGGAAGAAAGGAACCGGAATGCAGAGACGGTCCTTTTCGGTAAATTTCATACATTCGCCGATGTTAAACCCGTTGTTGACAAGATTATAATGGGTAAGCATGACCCCTTTGGGGAAGCCGGTGGTGCCTGAGGTGTATTGCATGTTGATGGTCTCAAAACAGTTGAGTGTGGCTTCAATGGCATCAAACTCAGAATCCGGAAGCCCCTCCCCCATTTTTACGATGGAGTCAAAGTTGAACATTCCGGCGGGGGTTTCCTGGCCTATAAAGACAATATTCTTCAAGAATGGGAGTTTAGGAGCAATGAGTTTGCCCGGTTCAGATCCTGTGAGTTCGGGAACTACGCTGGCAAGTGTCTCAACATAGTTCGTGTCTTTAAAAGAGCCGACCATGAAGAGTGATGTGGAGTCTGACTGATTAAGGATATATTCCAGTTCGGCTGATTTGTAGCTGGTGTTGACGGTGACAAGGACAGCTCCGATTTTTGCGGAGGCAAATTGCAGCAGAACCCATTCGGGAACGTTGTAGGCCCATACGGCTATATTGTCGCCTTTTTTGATGCCGAGACAGATAAGTCCTTTAGCTATCTGGCGACAAGCATCGTTGAATTGTTTATAAGTGTAGCGAAGGCTACGCTCCGGGTAGACAAGCGCTTCGTTATCCGGGTAGCGACGAGCCATATCATCCAGAAGGCTGCCAACGGTGTAAGTGAGTTGTTGCGACATAAATAGCCTCCAAGTAAACTGATAATGAGAATTTAAAATACTTAAGCTGGCAAGCCGGAATCAAACTGGGAGAAACTCTATTAGTTAACGGCATTGAACGCTGTAAATTTTTCCAGAGATTCTTTGTTTGTTATTTTGAACTCTGGGTAAGCGAACGAACTGGAACAAGACTACGGCAAAGTGAAGAAAAACGTAGCCCCGATTCCGGGACCGGCTTCGGCCCAAATTCTACCACCATGCCGAAATATAATACGCTGGACAGTAGCAAGACCGATACCTGTACCGGTGAACTGGCTGGAGTCATGCAGTCGAGTGAAGACGCGGAAAAGCTTGTCTGCATCCTTCATATCAAAGCCGGCACCATTATCGCGGACATAATACACCGGATCTGATCCGGTCTTATCAACTCCAAATTCAATTTGGGCATCACTCTTCCCCGAACTGTATTTCCAGGCGTTGTTCAGGAGGTTGATCATAACCATTTTCAGAAGCCGGTAATCACCGGCAACGACAATATCCGGCTCGATGCGTACCCTAAAAAAGTTGTCAGGATTTTCCAGAGCAAGTTCTTTCAAGGCCGTCTCAGCAATGGCACTCAGGTTGACACTTCCTGACACAATCTCAACGCGGGTCAACTGAGCCAGATGCAGCAGAGCGTCAATCATGTCATTAAGCCATGTTTCAGACTCATAGATTTGCATGATGTATTCTCTGACACCTGGGTCAATATTACTGTCATCATCAAGCAGCAACTGACAGTAACCGGAAATACGTGTCAGCGGACCGCGCATATCATGAGAAACCGAATAATTAAATGTTTCCAGCTCGTTGTTGGCAGCCGCAAGATCAAGAGCTTTGCGGCTTAGTTCGTCGTTCAGCTGATGGATCTGCTGAAGATGCATATGGTCAGTCTCTTCAGTGATCTTGCGCTGTGTAATATCCCTGTCAAACCCCAAAATGTACTTTTTGCCGTCAATTGTTATAAGTCCGGCATGTATCTCAATAGGGAATTGAGTGCCATCCTTTTTCTGATGCCAGATTTCAGCGGTCAGCCATTCACCGGCGACAATAATATCAAGCATATCAGCCGTTTTTTTATTGGTATCGGTAGTATTCAGGTCATTTATACGTAGACTGAGAAGCTCATCTAATGTGTACCCATGCTGAGCCGCAGCGGCAAGATTAGCCGCAACAATCCGCCCCGACTCATCCCCTTCAAGACCAATAATTATTATCGCTTCGGGAGCCCGCTCAAAAAGCATGCGATAGCGCTCTTCGCTGTCACGCAAATCCTTTTCCGCACTTTCAAGCGAATCAAGCATGCAATTGATTGAAACCGCCAGGTCCTTCAGCTCATCCTGATGATCAGAGACAGGCAAACGTACCGAAATATCACCTTGGGATGTAATCTGGGAAACTTTCTGATTAAGAGTGGCGAGGCGTTTCAGTATGGTTCCGCGAATAAAGAACAGCATTACGCAACAAAACACACCTCCCGCAACAAACAATGAACTGAGAACATATATGATAGAAGCCTTACCCTGCTTATATAAGAGGCGCTCCTCGGTAATTTTAGCTATGAACGTCGGGCGATCTAAAAAATCCTTAAACAGAGTGTAGCCAGCAACTTTATCCTTATCTATAACCTGTACAGAATTTTCTTCGCCACGGGAAATTGCCGCAAGAGCAGCAGCTATATCAGGAGCATTACGTTCATCGGATATTGGAACCAGATCAAGCGCAAACTCGGTCAGAGCGGTAATCCGACTTGTCTCATCCTCATCTAGATATCGACCAACCATCAACAGGAGATCTTTCCCCCGGACTGGACTCAATACCAATTGCAATGGCTTGCCGCGCAGGAGAATTATTCCACTCAGTGGCTCACCGGGAGATTTTTCAGCTATCGGAACAATCTCACCCAGTTGATCAAAAACACGATCTATCTCATCAGAACGCTTCAGGGCGTTTCCGTCAGTATCCAGCGAAGCTATGACTTGCTTGTTTTGTGAAATACAGACGACAATATCAATGTGGCGACTTTGCAGAGACGCAACCGGGAGTTTGCTTAAGGAAGAATACCCTTGCGCAGAGATTATTGTTATAATCTCATGTGCTGAGGCAAACAGCTCGTCATATGATTCTTCAATTTCGTTTCTGACTTTCTGGATGTTATCAGCAACAACAACACGTTCGAGCGCGGCAAAACTCTTCAGCAGAATTACGTCCGAGGTAACCGCCAGAATAAAGAGCAGGGCAATGAATGTGCTGACAACTATGAGAATTGTTCTCTGAGACAGTGTCATTCAATGCTCCGCATACTTTCAACTATTCAGACAGCCAGATGCAATAAAACACCTGTTTTCTATCTCATAACTGAATAAAAAACACAACGAAAGACATTAAAATCTATCGTAGGTTGTGGTATAGTAAATTCCGGCCACGGCCAGTATCTTATTTGTATCTGGAGTTACCAAGATATGAGCGCAACGGAATTTACTCTTTCGCCGGGATTACCAAAACTTACCGATATTACCAGTTATTGCCGAATTGAAGATATTATGCCGTTTTTGCAGACAATTTCATTGGCTGTGAAATCAGACCACAGCCGTATTGTCGAATGGAGAACCAATAAAGAGCAACTTGTCGCGACAATAGATCAAACTGAGGGCTCTTCGCTCAAAATAATTCATGAGAACCTTAACCGGATTGAACTGGAGCGCTTCCTGCTGATCCCGTCTGTAAATGAGTTACACCGGTCATGTACACACTATCGCGATCTGCTGTCGCACCGTGTCATGGATAACGTTCTTAAAGATATGGACTCAGCCGGATTTATTCGCCCACAGGTACCCTTTGCACTAATCAGTATGGGAAGCGACGGTCGTGAGGAGCAGACCCTTATCACAGACCAGGATAACCTTATTGTCTATGGCGATGGTGGCGGTGAAGTGGCTGATAACTACTTCAAAGAATTTTCTATCCGTTTGGTTGACAGCTTGGAAGAGGCTGGTTTTAAACGCTGCACCGGCGATATTATGCCTACCAATCAGACTTGGCGCGGCTCGTTCAGCCAATGGCGCAAGCGGCTCTTTTCTATTGTCAGGTATGAAGTTGAAGACGTCGGAAAAAACATTATGGATCTCATCGTTATGTCTGATGCTCGTTATGTGGCAGGAGATCAGGAACTGGCATCTGATTTGATCAATATGATCAGAGCCATGGAACGGGATTATTTTCAAGTTCTATGGGGAATGGCCAAAGCTGCAACGGAGATGCAATTGGCTCTCGGCTTTATGAAGCGCATCTGGACTGAAGGAAGCGGCGAACACAAAGGTGAATTTAATGTAAAATTACTTGCCTGGGCACCACTTGTCATGAATGTCCGTATTCTGGCCATCAACCAGAGCATACCTGCAACGAGTACTTTGGAGCGCATTTCACTCCTTGAAACGGAAGGGAGTTTTTCATCTTCTTTTGCACGCGACCTAATCGAAGCCTATCACATCCTCACAAGACAGCGGATACTAATACAAATCAAGTCCCTTAAAGGAATCCAGAGTGATTCACACTATCTTAATCCCTACCTGCTTCCAACGGCAGAGCGTGAACAAATCCGCCACGCCATGATAAAGACTGAAGAGCTGCAGAAAATTATTCATGCGAATTTTCATATCGTTTAATTCTTAAGTGACACGTTTTTCATACTAACCTGCATATAAAAAAAGGCCGGCGGATTTCTCCGTCGGCCTTTAGTGCAACTCTTCAGATATTCAATTATTCAGCTTTCTTCTTTCTGGAACTCTTTTTAGGCACCTTTACCACTTCATCCTTGTCAGTATTGGCCTTCAGCGTGCCGGTATCCCAGCGGTTCAGGTCATGAGCAATATTGTGGCAATCTCCGCACTTGGTGAAGCGAGCCAGCATACGCGCAGGGTGCGGCGCACCGTGGCAGCTCTGGCAGGTTGGCATCGCCTTGTGCTTGTCTTTGTGACAGGTAACACAGTTGACACCCTTATGTTTTGTATCGGTTTTGCTGTGCAGTTCGAACGCTTTCTTGTGACAAGATGCGCACATCTTGTTGGTGGTGTCGGAAGGATACGTAACAGCAGTCGGCATATGGGCCTGGTGACAACGCTTGCAATCAGCTGCGGTCATATCGGCGCTATGCGGCTTGTGGCACTGGGTACAAAGAGGAATCTTGCCATGCGTATTATGGCAGAAGCTGCAAGCCAGAGCGGAGTGCTTGCTTTTGACCTGCTTCAGCTTAACGATCTGCTGAGTATGGCAGGTGAGACACTCGTCAGTGATATTGTTCGCCAATTTAATGATTTTTGGAGTATGCGGATTGTTGTGGCAGCGGATACATCCGGAAAGATTGTAGTGCGGTTTACCGCTGTGACACTGACTGCAAAGCGGGATGATTTTTTTGACGGTCGGAGGATGGCCGGCATGACAATCCTGGCAACCAATCTGCGTTTTGTGGGCAGCTCCATTGGCAGCAATAGCTTCCGGTGCTGCCGTATGACACTTGACACAATCAGCGTTCCCAAGCGTAGGCTTTGGATCAGCAGCTCCGGCAGACAACACCATCATCCCCATCAGCAATGCCGATAGTGTGACAATTTTTAACATAGTTACTAACTTGTTCATCTGTTCCCCCCTGTTTCCGTGTGATGTGAACCAATCAGTGTATGAATGGCCTCTGTATTTATCATCAAATTAAATGAGCGGAGATACTGCCACCATTCGAAAGAATCGTCAACAAAAAAGGCTGATGTATACGCCATAACCCACTGAAATATATTATTATGTTTGTTTTAAATCCATACAACTCAGAAAGTTACTTCATACTATTTCATTATGTATTCAACAAAGCGCTGCGTTTTTATCTAAGAATTTCTTGAGTTTATGTCCTAATACTACTATCATTTCGCGCCGATATCTTTCCCTCAAGGAACTGCCATGAAAGAACCACAGCAATCACTTGGTATACGAACACTGGAAGACATCAGCTCGATCATCCTGCATTCACATGACCTGCAGGATACACTTGATAACATCGTCAACCTGGTGGCCAAACGCATGGGGAGTGACGTCTGCTCGATATATCTGTTGGAAAGCGATGGTCAAACCCTGACCCTGAAAGCAAC